>CAZZYD010000150.1:2377-9076 GCA_964658175.1 uncultured Puia sp.
CTCAAAACGACCATCATCCCTGCGTCGATGGCCAATTACGGCACATTTACAATCATGCAGGATTCCAACCTGAACCGGATGCACCGGATCCTGGATTCGCTGGCCGCGATCCCGAACGCCGTAAAAGGAAGCATCGCCCAGCAAACCGGCGACCTCTTTGCCAGTGGAATGGATTCCGCGGGCATTGAAAAAAACGGCCTGGCACCCGCCAAACCGGAACTCGACCGGATCAATGCCATCGGGGACCTGGCGGCCGCCGTGTCAGAAGCAGGACGGGAGCTGCAGGAAAACCATCACCCCTTCCTGCACATTACGGTGACGGCAGATGATAAGAATAGTGCGATGAATATCTTGCACGTGGACCAGGGTGGTCTCGGCATGCCCAGCAGGGACTATTATTTCAAAGCGGATTCATCCATCAAAAAAATAAGAGACGGCTATTTGCAGCACATCGCCCGCATGTTTGTGCTTACCGGTATCGACGCCGGCGCAGCCGAAAAAAAAGCAGCTGCCGTGCTTGCTTTCGAAACCTCCCTGGCTGCCATTTCCAGCACGCCCGTTCAATTGCGTGACCCCGAAACAAATTATCACAAACTGACTGCTGCGGCCATCTCCGCCGGGTCACCGCTTTTTTCGACCCTGTTGCAAGGCATGCAAATCAAACCGGATACGCTGCTGGCCGGACAACCCGCCTTCCTCAAAGGATTGTTTGTGGAGCTTTCGAAAACGCCGCTGCCGGTGATCAAAGACTATCTCAGCTTTCACGTGCTGGACGACGATGCGCCCTACCTCTCTTCCGCTTTCGTGGCCGAGAACTTCGCTTTCGCCAAAATGATGACGGGTCAAAAAGAACTGCGGCCACGCTGGAAACGCATGACCAGCATGGTTGACCAGGAACTGGGCGACGGACTGGGACAAATTTTTGTAAACATTTATTTCCCGCCGGCCGCCAAACAGCGGATCGGTGAAATGGTCGATAATATCCTCGCGACGTACGGAGAACGACTGCAGCGGCTGGACTGGATGTCTGATTCCACCCGGCAAAAAGCCATCGTAAAACTAAAAGCCATCGTAAAAAAAGTGGGCTACCCGGATAAATGGAAAGACTATTCAACGCTGACCATCAACCGAAATGATATCCTGGGCAATATCCGGCAAACCACCCATTATGAATACCTGCGGAGCGTGGCCAAGATCGGCAAGCCGGTGGACCGTTCGGAATGGGAGATGACGCCACCCACCATCAATGCCTATTATGAACCCACGGCAAACAACATCAATTTTCCTGCAGGCATTTTATCTGCGCCTTTCTTTTCACTCGATGCGGACGATGCGGTGAATTATGGCGCTATCGGATTTGTGATTGGTCACGAGATCACCCACGGATTTGACGACCAGGGGCGTCAGTACGATGCCGAAGGCAACCTGCACCAGTGGTGGAGCAAGGAAGATGTGAGCCGCTTCAAAAAACGGGCGGAGTTTATCATCCGTCAGTACAACGGTTATCTCGTGGTGGATACGCTTCACCTGAACGGAGAACTCACAGAAGGAGAAAACATTGCCGACAACGGTGGGCTGGCGATTGCCTATGACGCCTTCAAAAAAACACCGCAGGGTAAAAGCACGGCGATGATCGGCGGACTTACACCGGACCAGCGTTTTTTTCTCAGCGCAGCCCAGGTTTGGAAGAGAAAAGACACACGGGAAAACCTGCGTACGGTGGCGATGACCAATCCGCATTCCACTGCGATGTACCGAGTGAACGGCCCGGTATCCAATATTCCGGCATTTTACCAGGCATTTAATGTGCAACCCACCGATTCCATGTACCGCGCAGACAGTCTTCGGGTAAAAATATGGTGATTTTCAGGGCCTGAAAACAGGTTGGTCATCATGTGCTATTTTCGCTGAAACCCTTTACCAGCAAGGGTTTCCTATGTCACTATGCATGGTTTGACATCATGAAACGAAGCTTTTTATGGTTTGCACCCCCATTTTATGCGGTCTATATTTGTGGAGGATTTAAAGATATCCATACCGGTACACACAAAAGAAAGATTGCCTCCATCCCTGTACCGGGTTTCACCACGCTTGTTTTCCATTTGAAAGATGATTGCCAGTAACTTTTTTTTCATTTTTCAACAACATAAAAATCTCAACATTATGAAACCATCTCTGAATTTCGCAAAATCTCTTTCCACTGTAGCTGCAGCCCTGCTGTTAACTTTCGCTACGGCCAACACGTACGCCGCACCGGTAAAATCAACAAACGTTTCCAATCCCGCTGAAGAGCTGGTATCGGTTAACTACGTTGGTTCAACTGAAAACAGCTTCGTGTTCCATGTTACGTATGACAACAAATCCGGTGAAAAATTTTACCTGATTGTTAAGAACGATGCCGGTGAAGTGGTGTACGAACAATCTTACAAGGATTCTAAATTCGCTAAGACTATTCATATCCCGAAAGAGTCTGATTCAATGACTCCCTCTTTTGTGATCCGCACAGCGACTACCCAGGTTGAACGCAAGTTTGTGGTTAACCGTCAGGTGTCTGAAAATGTGGTTGTAACAAATTTATAAGCGACCCTTTGTAAATGCAAACGAGAGCGTCCCGTCTTTTGACGGGACGCTTTTTTATGTTACGGCACGAATCGGAACTTCGATACCTTTGCCGGTGAATCTTTTACATGCAGGAACAGATCGTTCTTTTCGATGGCGTTTGTAATCTTTGTAACGGACTGGTCAGGTTCATCATCCGCCATGACCGGCATGCCGTGTTTCGCTTTGCTTCCCTCCAGTCAGACTTCGGCGCGGCGATATTGCGGCAGCACGCGATGGAACACATGCAGCTCACTTCGCTGGTATACCTGAAATCCGGCAAGCTGCTGATTAAATCAACCGCAGCGCTGAACATCCTGCGCGACCTCGGTGGCAGATGGAAATTATTATTTGCATTCAAGATAATCCCGCGCGTAATCCGGGATGCAGTGTACGACCTCATTGCAAAATACCGCTACCGGATTTTTGGTCGCACCGATGCCTGCCGGATTCCGTTGCCCGGCATGCAAAACAGGTTTCTCGACTGATCAGGATTTGCCGGAACCGCGGGTTACCAGCCAGATGATCACGGCGATCACCGCCACCACAACCAGTACGCCTACCCACACACCTGCCTTGAAAATGTCACCGATAGCCTGACAGCTGCTGAAACAACATAAAAAAATAACCAGGTAGCCTGCGTAGATCCTTTTCATTGCGGGGTTGTTTGAAGTTTGTTAAGAATGGATACAATACCTGTTTGAAAAATCATGCCAGCGAAAGCGCGCCGTTTCACCGGATTGTATTGATTACATCCCCATTCTTTGTATTTTCATTGAAACGCATCTTATGAATCACCGACTCATCATCAGCGAATCCGTGCTTATCCACGCGCCCGTGCAAAAAGTATGGCAGGGCCTCACGGATCCCGCGGTCATCAAAGAATACCTCTTCGGAACGGATACCCTTACAGACTGGAAACCGGGAAACCCCGTTATTTTTCAGGGCGCTTACGAGGGAACGACCTATCAGGACAAAGGCGTAATACAGGAAAATATTCCAGGCAAAAAACTGAGTTATACTTACTGGAGCGGATTTTCAGGACTGGAGGATAAGCCTGAAAATTATTCACTGGTCACGTACACCCTGCTGGCTGAAAGCGAATCCGAAACAAAATTCACCTGGACACAGCAGGGCTTTGCCAGCGAGGAAGGATTCAAACACTCCCTCACCGGGATGGCCGACTTTCTTAAAAAAATAAAAGAGACGATCGAAAAATAAGGGATCAGGCGCCTTTGGACAACACTTCATTCACGAGTTTCTGCGCATCGTCGAGGATCTGGTTCAGGTGTTCCTGACCTTTGAAACTTTCCGCATAGATCTTGTAAATATTTTCCGTTCCGGAAGGGCGTGCGGCAAACCATCCATTCTCCGATGACACTTTCAAGCCGCCGATCGACGCATTGTTTCCCGGCGCATTGGTCATCTTCGCGGTAATTTTTTCGCCGGCCATTTCCGTCTGCGTCACCATTTCGGGCGATAGTTTTCCAAGCAAGGCTTTCTGCTCCACGGTAGCCGGAACATCCACGCGGGTATACACGGGATCGCCGAGTTCAGCCGTGAGTTCTTTATAAATCACGCCGGGATCTTTTTTCATCACCGCCGTGATTTCTGCGGCCAGCAGCGCGGGCACAAATCCGTCTTTATCAGTGGTCCATACGGCGCCATCTTTTCTCACAAAGGAAGCGCCGGCGCTTTCTTCTCCGCCAAAGCCAAGGGTACCGTCACGGAGTCCGCTTTCAAACCATTTGAACCCGACTGGAGTCTCGATCAGTTTTCTGCCGAGTTTTTTTGCGACCCGGTCGATGATCATGCTGCTGACCACCGTTTTGCCGATACCGGCTGTTTTGCTCCAACCCGTACGGTGCTGGAACAAATAAAAGATTGCGACGGACAGATAATGATTGGGTGGCAGGAGTCCGGCGGATGGCGTCACGATGCCGTGCCGGTCATGGTCCGTATCGCAGGCTCCGGCGATATCGAACTGGTGCTGCATCGCGGTAAGTCTTTCCATCGCATACGGAGAGGAAGGGTCCATGCGGATCTGTCCATCCCAGTCCACCGTCATGAACCGAAAGGTTTCATCCACGGTGTCGCTGACGATCGTGCAGTCGAGGTTGTATTTTTTTGCGATCACGGGCCAGTAGTGCACACCGGCGCCTCCGAGGGGATCGATGCCCATCCTGATTTTCGCGCCGCGGATCGCTTCGAAGTCGATCATTGCTTCCAGCTGATTTACGTAATCCGTCAGGTAATCATACCGGTGGGTAGTAGACGCTTTCAGTGCTTTTTCGTATCCCGTACGTTTCACGCCGGTAAGTCCGTTGCTGAGAAATTCATTTGCCTTGCCGGCGATCCAGTTGGTCACCACTGGTTCCGCGGCGCCGCCCGTGGGTGGATTGTATTTCAGTCCGCCGTCCGGGGGCGGATTGTGGGAAGGTGTGAGGATGATGCCGTCGGCGAGTCCGGTCGTCCGGCCCTTGTTATAGGTCAGAATCGCGAGCGATATGGCCGGCGTCGGGGTATACTCGTCGTTTTGGGCGATCATCGTCTCCACCCCGTTGGCGGCCAGTACTTCCATGGCGCTTGCAAAAGCCGGAGACGACAGGGCATGGGTATCAAATCCGATAAACAGGGGACCATCGGTTTTTTGCTGTTTCCGGTAATCACAGATGGCCTGCGTGATGGCCAGGATATGCCACTCATTGAATGCCGCATTCAAAGAAGAACCACGGTGGCCTGACGTACCGAAGGCCACCCGCTGGGTGGACACGGCCGGATCAGGGACCAGCGAATAATAAGCGGTAACAAGTCTCGGAAGATTTACCAGGATGGATTGCGGGGCGGGTTTTCCTGCCAGGGGGCTGATGTTCATGAACAAATATTTAAATTCAGTGTTGCATAGTTACTCAATTCCCATACCATAACCAAGCACATGAAAATTTCAGCCATCATCACAGGAGCGACGGGCATGGTAGGCGAAGGTGTTCTCCACGAATGTCTCCAACATCCTGACGTGGAAAAAGTTCTGGTGCTCAACCGGCGTCCGGGCGGCGTACAGCATCCGAAACTCACCGAACTCATTCACCAGGATATGTCGGACCTCTCGTCCATTCGCGCGCAGCTAACGGGCTACAATGCCTGCTATTTCTGCCTGGGTGTTACCTCTGTCGGAAAAAAAGAACCCCTGTACCGCAAGCTGACCTATGACCTTACGCTGGGTGCGGCCCGGACGCTGCTGGCCGTGAACCCGGAGATGACTTTCTCCTATGTGTCGGGGGCGCATACGGATTCTTCGGAAAAAGGAAACAGCATGTGGGCCAGGGTGAAAGGAAAAACGGAAAACGATTTGCTGAAACTGGGTTTTGCGCACGCGTATATGTTTCGTCCGGGTTACCTGACAGAAACACCGGGTCTGAAAAATGCCCATCCCTTTTATAAATACCTCCGCTGGCTGGTGCCGGTACTGAAGCGGTTTTTTCCGAATGCAGGATGCTCGTTAAAAGAACTCGGACTGGCCATGATTCATGTTACCCTGCTTGGATATAGCAAAAACATTCTCGAAGTATCCGATATCCTGCACGCTGCCATAGCATAAAAGATTTACTGAAAGGCTTCAGTGAGGGCGGCCACCACTTCTTCGGGTGGACGGCTGTCGGGAATATATTGTTGCAGGGGATCCACCATCTTCGGATATTCATCCACAAAAGCGAGGTGCTCGAGTTGGGGCAGGTCAAAGTAGACCATGCATTCCGTAAACGCTTCGAGATCGCTGCCCTCGTACCGGATGTATTTTGATTCGGTTACCTGCAGTTCCACGATTTCGGTTCTGGACATAAATACCAAACCAAAAAAAAGGAAGCCGTCCTGCACCAGTTCCGTGTCAAATTCACCGAGCAGGTCAACCAGTTCAATGATCGGCCATACGCCGGAACTGAGCGGTTCTTCGGTAGACATGCCGTAGGTGCAGCTTACCTCATCCGGCAGGGTTTCCGCCAGCGACAAAAAAAGATCCCAGAGCCGGTCGTTGTCGATATTGATTTCAGCCGTGAAGGCGAAAGCCAGTTGGGAAGTGGGGTTCGGGCGAATGCTGAATCCTTC
>CAZZYD010000151.1:0-9037 GCA_964658175.1 uncultured Puia sp.
AGGGCGTCCGATCCGCATTGCCGGTGGCCGTTACGGAAATGGCCGACCTGAACTGAAGCTGATTGCCTTTAAAATTTTCCGGCTGGGGTTGATACACTTTAATGACCGTTCCGTCAGAGGCGGTAACAATCTTCGGCCAGTCTTCCTGAGCGAACGCGAAACTGCTGAGCAGCAGCGCAAAGCCAAAGAAAGAGAGGCGGGTAAGTAATGATTTCATGTGTAAATATTTAATGCTGAATCGTTAATCAGGTTAACTGCACTGATCCACCTGTTCTGACTACTATTTAACAACAAAGTTTCCTACTTATTTTACAATGTTATGTTAATGATCCTCAATGAGCTTCCAGCCAATTCGCCCCAACCCCTATTTCCGCTTCCACCGGAACACCATTTGGAAGGATCATCGCCTGTTGCATGCATTCGATGATAACGGGCTTGATCTGATCAATTTCGGCCTTAAAACCGTCAAAAACCAGCTCATCATGCACCTGGAGCAGCATTTTCGACCGGAATTTGTGCTTTTTAAAGGCTTCATGAATTTTTATCATCGCCAGTTTGATCATATCGGCCGCCGTTCCCTGGATGGGTGAATTGATCGCATTGCGTTCGGCAAAACCCCTGACGGTAAAATTGGTGGAATTGATATCCCGCAGCCAGCGTTTTCTGCCCATGAGCGTTTGGACGAACCCGTGCTCGCGCGCAAAATTGATGGATCCGTCCATATACAACTGGATATTGGCAAACTGTTTTTTGTAGTTGTCGATGATTTCTTTGGCCTCGCTGCGCGAAATGCCCAGATTGTCCGCCAGTCCGAAAGCCCCCTGCCCATAGATGATCCCAAAATTTACGCTCTTGGCTTTATAGCGCATCTCTTTGGTTACGTCCTCCTCTGCCACATTAAATACTTTGGCGGCCGTGGCGGTATGGATGTCCTTGCCTTCCTTGAAAGCAGCGCACATATTCGGGTCGCCGCTGATCGCCGCCACGATGCGCAATTCGATCTGGGAATAATCAGCGGAGACAAGCAGGTGATCGGCATCCGCCGGAATAAACGCCTTCCGGATCTCTCGGCCCCTTTCTGTCCTCACCGGGATATTCTGCAAATTGGGATTATTGCTCGCCAGCCGCCCCGTTACCGCCACCGCCTGTGCGTAGCTGGTATGCACGCGGCCGGTTTTTCGGTTGATGATAGCCGGTAGTGCATCAGCATAGGTCGATTTCAGTTTCGACAACTGGCGATAGACGAGGATGTCATCCACGATCTTATTTTGCATCGCCAGTTTCGTCAGCACGTCTTCCCCCGTGGCGTATTGACCGGTTTTGGTTTTCTTTGCCTTGGGATCCAGTTTCAGTTTTTCAAACAATACTTCCCCCAGTTGTTTGGGTGAAGAAAGATTGAAGCGCAGCCCGGCTTCGCGGTACACGTTTTCTTCGGCCACCGCAGCTTCCCGCTCCAGTTCCCGCGCGTAATCTGTCAGAAAAGACACATCGATTTTTATCCCCTGGAATTCCATGTCGGCCAGCACGCTCACCAATGGATTCTCCACTTCACTGAATACTTTTTCCACCGATTTGGAAACAAGCAGGGGAACGAAAACATTTTTTAACTGCAGCGTGATATCCGCATCTTCTGCCGCATATTCTTTGATCTGCTCCAGCGGCACATCCCGCATATTACCCTGGCTCTTCCCTTTTTTCCCGATCAGCTCTTCAATATGAACGGGTTCATAACCCAGATACTGCGTGCTCAGCAGATCCATGCCGCGTTTTCCTTCCGGATCAATCACATAGTGGGCGAGCATCGTATCAAATAACTGAGATTTCACTTCGATGCCATACCATTTCAATACCAGCAGATCATATTTTATATTCTGCCCGATCCAGGTGCGCTCCGGATCTGTAAACAGGAATTTAAATTCAGAAAGGATCTGATAGGTTTCTTCCTGGTCGTGGGGACAGGGAATATAATATGCCTCGCCGGGTATCCAGGAAAAGCTGAGTCCGACCAGTTCCATATTGTTTGCATCGATATTCGTGGTTTCGGTATCGAAACAAACTTCTTTTTCGTTTTTCAGTTTGTCAATCAGCGCCGCTCTTTTCTCAGGCGTATCGACCGCATGGTACTGATGGGCTGTATTGGTTATATTTTTATCAGCCTTGATCGGCTCCGGCGCCTCTACAATTTTTTCCGCCGGCTTACCCACGGCGTTTCCGAAAAGATCCTGTTGCACACCGGCTGGTGGCACGGGCTGACCGTTGCCACCGGCTAATTCTTCTCCGAGGATCCTTCGCGCCACGGACCTGAATTCGAGATCGGTGAATGCGGTGATCAGTGCTTCCCGGTTCCATTCTTTCAAACGGAAATCCTCTTCATGAAACTGTACCGGCGCATCCATGATGATGGTCGCGAGTTTCTTGCTCATCACCGCGAGTTCTTTTCCAGCTTTCACTTTTTCTCCGATGGAACCTTTGATTTTATCTGCGTTGTCCAGAATATTTTCGAGCGTCTGGTATTCGGTCAGCAATTTGGCAGCCGTTTTCTCACCGATCCCGGGGATACCCGGAATATTATCGACGGCATCTCCCATCAGTCCCAGCAGGTCGATCACCTGCGATACATCCTGGATATTCCATTTTGCCAGCACTTCCGGAATCCCGATGATTTCGGGAACGCCTCCCTGGTATCCCGGTTTGTAAATTTTTACTTTTTCAGTGACCAGCTGACCAAAATCCTTGTCCGGCGTAACCATCAACACTTCATAACCGGCCTGTTCAGCCTGACGGCTCAGGGTGCCGATCACATCATCCGCTTCATAGCCATCCACTTCCACGATCGGTATATTAAAACCGCGGATGATGTGTTTGATATCCGGGATGGCGATCAGCAGGTCTTCTGGCGCCGCCTGGCGATTTGCTTTGTATTCGGTAAAGTCGGTATGCCGTTCAGTCGGCGCTTCCGTATCGAAACACACGGCCATATGGGAAGGCTGCTGGGTATTGATCAGATCAACCAGCGTATTGGTGAAGACGAACTGCGCGTTGGTATTTTTTCCTTTGGACGTGATGCGGGGGTTTCGGATCAGCGCATAATAAGCCCTGAAGATGAGCGCCATCGCATCGAGTAAGAATAGTTTTTTTTGCATAGTTGCTTGCTAGTTTTTCATCTCGGCCAATTTCTTCTGCATCGAGAACATGGAATCGCGCAGCCGCGCGGCTTCCATAAAGTCGAGGTCCCGCGCAGCTTTTTCCATTTCCTTTTTTACTTTGCCAATCGCCTTCTCCATCTGCGGAATGGTCTGATAGGTTTCCTGTTCTTCCGCCGCCACCGTTCCGATCTCTTCGGAATTACTCAGGGCGTAGGGATTCTTCGGATCAAATCCTTTGACATCCAGCACCGACGTGGAAGCGAATACCTGTTCGGTGGATTTGATGATCGACATCGGGGTGATATTATGTTCGGTATTGTAGGCGATCTGTTTTTCCCGGCGGCGCGTGGTTTCATCGATGGTACGCTGCATGCTTTCGGTCATCTTATCGGCATAAAAAATCACCAGCCCGTCTACGTTTCTGGCCGCCCTGCCGGCCGTCTGGGTCAGCGAGCGTTCATTGCGGAGAAAACCTTCTTTGTCGGCGTCGAGAATGGCTACCAGCGACACTTCCGGAAGATCCAGACCCTCACGTAATAAGTTCACACCCACGAGCACATCAATTTCGCCGAGGCGCAGCTGCCGTAAAATTTCAACCCGGTCCAGCGTATGCACTTCACTGTGAATATATTTTGATTTTATATTGATGCGGTGAAGATATTTATCCATTTCTTCCGCCATTCTTTTGGTCAGGGTCGTCACCAGCACGCGATCACCTTTCTGCACGCGTTTATCGATTTCATCCAAGAGGTCATCGATCTGGTTTACGCTGGGATGGATGACGATCGGCGGATCGAGCAGGCCGGTAGGACGAACCACCTGTTCCACGACGACACCACCTGTTTTTTCGAGTTCGTATTCACCCGGTGTGGCGGAAACATAAATGGTCTGACCGATCATCGATTCAAATTCATGGAAATTCAGGGGCCGGTTATCGAGTGCCGAGGGCAGCCTGAATCCATAGTCGACGAGGATGAGCTTCCGGCTCCGGTCGCCACCGTACATTCCGCTCACCTGCGGAATCGTCTGATGACTTTCATCCACCACGAGCAGAAAGTCTTTTGGAAAATAGTCAAGGAGGCAAAAGGGCCTGGTTCCGGGTTTGCGGCGGTCGAAGAAACGTGAATAGTTTTCGATGCCGTTGCAGAATCCCATCTCCCGGATCATCTCCACGTCAAAGTTGACGCGCTCGCTGAGGCGCTGGGCTTCGATGAATTTTCCGGCGGCTTTAAAATAAGATACCTGGGCCGCCATCTCATCCTGTATTTCTGCCAGCACCTGCTGGATCATGTCTTTCGGGGCCAGGTAAAGATTTGCCGGAAAAACAGCGGCATTCTGCATGCGTTCGATCCGTTTTCCGGTTTGCAGTTCAAAGCTTTCGATCTCTTCGATCTGGTCTCCGAAAAAACTGATTCGATATCCATGGTCCAGGTAGGGCAGGTTGATGTCAACCGTGTCGCCCTGCACGCGGAATGTGCCGCGTTTGAATTCATATTGATTGCGGGTATACAGCGAATTCACGAGCGAGTGCAAAAACCCCTGGCGGGAAATCGTTTGCCCTTCACGGATGCGCACGATCCCGTTTTCAAATTCTTCCGGATTACCGATACCATAAATACAGCTTACAGAAGCGACGACGATGATATCTCTGCGTCCGCTGAGCAGTTGGGTGGTGGCCTGCAGGCGCAGTTTATCGAGTTCTTCGTTGATGGAAAGATCTTTTTCGATATAGGTATCGCTCACCGGCATATAAGCTTCCGGCTGATAATAATCATAATACGACACAAAATAACCGACCGCATTGTCGGGAAAAAATTGTTTGAATTCACTGTACAGTTGAGCCACCAGTGTTTTGTTGTGGGTCAGCACGAGGGTCGGCTTCTGCACATTTTCGATTACGTTGGCAATCGTGAATGTCTTACCCGAACCCGTAACGCCGAGCAGCGTCTGGTATTTCTCTCCCTCGAGAATACCTTCCGTCAATTTTTGAATTGCCTGTGGCTGATCGCCGGCAGGCGCGTAAGGAGAAAGAACCTTAAATGCCATCAGAAAAATGTTTTTTGGGGAGCCGCTAAAGGTACCGAATTATTCTTTTTTATGCATCTTCCGAACGGCTTTTTTGAAGGGATCCCAGCTGATTTTCAGCTTGCCATCGTCACCTGTTTTGGCACGCAGCCTGGCGCTGACCCCTGTTTTGCTGTCGACGCCTTTATTGGTGAGCAGGCTGTCGGAATTGGCGCCTTTCAGGTTACTGAGCGGAACCTGGATGCTGAGGTCGGCGCCTTTCTTCATATTATAAGTTCCTTCCACGAACATGGACAGGACGGTGGACTGAATTTCCATGCGGTTGATGGTGATATTGTTTCCGGTGATATCAAATTTATCTTTCAGGTTACCGAACTGGATATCGGAAAAATCTCTTTTCTTGAACACTGTTTTGGATATTTTTTCCACGGGTTCAAATTTGATCAGCTGGCCATCAGTCAGGGAAAAATCGATCGTACCGGTAGTGCTGTCGTTGATCATCGCAGCCTTTTCTGATATGATACCTTTTAATTTGATGTCTGCACTTAATATACCCTTGAGGTTTTGACCGGTGATCGCTGTCTGTCCAAAATTGTCAAAGCCCACCAGCATCTTACTCACATTCACTTTATTCAGTTTTGCCTGAAAGTGCATCGGATTCGAATTCGGCAGGTTTTTGATCGATCCGCTGGCCGACAGGATACCATCAGCATGCTCCAGCTGAACCTGGCTAAGTTCGATGGCGTCGTTGGTCAGACTCACCGCGGCTTTCAGGTTTGTCGCATAAAATTTCTTATACACGAGTTTTTTCGATTGCAGCGTGAGCTGCATGCTGCAGGATTCCAGCAGGTTGGTAATTTTTGAAATGGTTTCGCCAAACAACACTTTCTTTTTCTTCTTTACCACCTGGGTGGTCCTTTTTTTCAGAAAGCCATTGAAGTCGGCAAGGTTGATTTTTGCAGACTGGATATTCCAGTTCAGCGATAATATGGGCGCATTTTTATCGATGATCGAAAACAGGCTTTTTACACCACCATTCATGAACAGGTCCGAACTGCCGGTATTGGCGTGCAGGTCGTCAATATACATATCCTGGTGATTGAACCGGATGATGCCGTTGCAATCCGTCATCGAGAAATTCCGCGGCAGGTAATTGAGACTTGCCGTATCCAGGAGAATGGACCCCACAATATCGCGCTGTATGATGGTGCTGTCAAGTGATCCGCGGTATAAAAGGTCGATCCGGGCATGGCCGCCGGTAAATTCCAGGGTTTTGTCGTCAAGCAGGTTGTTTGCATTGACCAGGCTGATACGGGTATTGAGGTGACAAACCACCCTGGGATGGACCAGGTCGTAGATGCTGACGCTGTCGGCGTGCATATGCATACCCTGCCACAAGCCGTAAAAAGAGCTGAAGCGGAGAACGGAATTATCATCGCCGTGACCCATGCCTTTGACCACCTCATTGGTATAGGAGCCGGTAAATCCTGCTGCTTCGAATGATGCCACCGGCGTGCTAATGTTCCGGTCTTTCACGTGCAGGGTCAGGTGGATCAATGGCGTATTGAAATTTGGATCGCTGTTGTCCAGCACACAGTACAGACTGGTGATCGGCTGATCGATATCGTACTGGTCGAGTTTACGCCGGATATTCTGTGATACAAAGGAAGCCGCTTTTTTATAAGGCAGGTTTTCAGTGGTAACGCTCAGCGTGAAGGGTGTTGGTACTTCTGCCAGCATGAATTTTCCGGTGAACCGGATGGGTTGCTGATCCACGGACAGCAGGATATTTTCAAACTGCAGAATTTTTGTCCGCGTATTGAATTCAATCGGAAAATTGCCGGTGATGGGTTTGTCCAGGACAAAAGCACCGTTGGCCTGGTTAAAGCCCAGTCCGTGACTGAATACGGATAGCAGGACATTCAGGTGCAGGGTACCGTTGTCTTCCGGAAAACTGACCCGGGCAAGCAGTTTTTCGATATCGAAGCGGAAAAGTTTGTGTTTGTCCGCCTTTTCCATGATGAATGTCGATTCTTTTATTTCGATGATCGGGTAATAGGGAGGTGGCCCGGAAGTTTTTGGGGCGGTTTCGGGGTGTTTTTTAAAGATGGAAGTGTTCGAATATCCGTTGGAGTCGGTGTACAGGTTGATGGTGGCGCCTTCCAGCAGGATGCGTTCGATCCGAAGTTTACCGGTGAGGAGGCTTACGATGTTCAGGGTGGCGAAGATCCGGTCAGCTTTGAGCAGGTCGTGTTCATGATCTTTCCAGAGGCTGTCGTGGATGTTCACGTCTTTGAGGGTGATCGCCATCCGCGGGAAGGTATGGAAGAGGCTGGCGCTGATGTCTCCGACCACGATTTCACCGTTCAGCTGTTTGGCCGATGCGGTTTGAATGTAGGTGAGGAGGGTAGCCTTATGTGTTTTTATATAGATCCACCCAGTCAGCGAGACGACCACGAGCAATATGAAGATGCCTGCCAGGAAGCGCAGGGTATATTTCCACAATTTTTTCAATCGAATGATTTAGGATCGGGTGGACAAAGGCAAAAAGCGGACCTCTCTAAGATACGGAAGGATCAGAAATCAGGACATCGACCGCTTGATATAGGCGCTGTAATCGGGCATGATCACTTCATATTCCTGCGACATGAGGGGTGAGGTTAGGATAAAATCGGCCGTCGACCGGTCGCAGGCGAAGGGAATATTCCATACCACCCCCAGGCGGAGCAGGGCTTTGATATCGGGATCGTGCGGCTGGGCTTCCATCGGATCCCAGAAGAAAATCAGCACGTCGATCTTTTGCTCGGCGATCCGGGAGCCAATCTGCTGATCCCCGCCCAGCGGTCCGCTCAGGAACTTAATGACCGTCTGATCCAGGGCTTTTTCAATTAAACTGCCGGTTGTGCCGGTCGCGAATAAACGATGTTGTGCCAACACAGTCTTATTATAGATAGCCCATTCGATCAATTCTGGTTTTTTGTTGTCGTGTGCAACCAGGGCGATGCGCTTGCTGGAGCCCAGTGTATTGATATTCATGTGGTTTTTTTAGTCAATCGCAATATATAAACAATGCCCGGCATGAAATTTGTTAAAATCCGGTTCTGCAATTTCCACCCATCCATGAGAAGGCTAACCGCGATCATCATTTGTTTTTTGGCAGCGTTGTCGTTATCCGCACAGGGTGTGCTGGATGCGACGACCAACGAAATCCAGAAAGACAGCGCCAAGGTCTTCCTCAACTTTACCATCAACCCCGGCAGTAATAACAGTAATTCGGTGCTGGCCTGGACCACCCGTTCGGTACAGCCGGAAGATTATTTCATCGTGGAGCGCACCTCAGACGGGGTTCATTTTGAAACCGTGAGTGCGATTGGCGCCACAGCTGCCGACAGCAGTTACCAGCTCACCGATGATCCGGCGGTCAATCACACCCTCGCGTACCGGATCAAATACCTGAGCAAAGAGGGCAAACTCTCTTTCTCCAGGATCATCGCCGTATCTTCCACTGTGCCGGCAGATTTTAAGTTTTATCCCAATCCTGTCGACAAACTGCTGATCATCCGGACCGCGCATCCCCTGTCGATCCAGGTCATGGACGTGTATGGCACCGTTTGGTATACGGGTAATCTGGATGCCGGTATGCAGATCGTGAATGTCGCCACACTGCCCAAAGGCAATTTCATCCTCAAGGCGGTTGACCGCGAGACCAATGCGGTCAGTTCCGATCAGCTCCTGAAAAATTAAAATATTTTTCCCTTTTCATACAATAAAATAGGCAAGTGTATCCCTTGCACAATTGAATCATTCCTATTATCTTTACCTCGGTTTTTCATAGGATATTGGATTTTAAAACGGGGTTGAATTTT
>CAZZYD010000152.1:0-8985 GCA_964658175.1 uncultured Puia sp.
ATTGGGGTACCATCGATTATTTCAGCCACCATTTCAAGGTTATCTGCCAAAATTTCCGCGCAAATATATGAATAAAATTGCGTTATTGCTTCCTTTAGAACGGATGCTCCGGCTATTTTTACCTGAATGCGGTCCGTAATTTCAAACCCGTTGTCTTTCCTTATTTTCTGTATCCGGTTGACCAGTTCACGGGCATTCCCTTCTTTTTCCAGTTCAGGCGTAACCGTAACGTCGAGCGCCACCGTCACCGGCCCGCGGGAAGCCACCAGCCAGCCGGGCACATCCTCACTGCTGATATCCACTTCAGATACGAGCAGGGTCACCGCCGTCCCATCCAGGTCCAGCGTAATGCTGCCGTCTTTTTCCAGCCTGCCGATGTCCGCCTGGGAGAATTTGCCCAGGGCGGCCGATGCTGCTTTCATCCGGGCACCCAGCTTTTTGCCGAGCGCGATGAAATTCGGCTTGATCTTTTTATGGATAAATCCATCCGTATCGGACAGGTAACTGATTTCTTTTACATTCACTTCAGACTTGATCAATTCCTCCACCTGTTTCAGCTGGGCCTGCATGGCGGGATCCAGCACGGGGATCAATACCTTCTGCAACGGCTGCCTTACCTTGATATTGATCTTCTTTCTCAAAGAAAGCACGAGGGAAGATGCCGCCTGGGCCAGTTGCATGCGTTCTTCCAGCGCCGGATTGATGAAATCCCGTTTTGCCACGGGAAAATCACTGTGGTGAACCGAAGCTACCGGTTCCCTTTGGGTTACCTGATTCAGATTTCCAAATAACCAGTCAGCAAAAAACGGCGACACGGGCGCGATCAGCCGGGTGATCACTTCGAGGCATTCATACAGGGTCTGGTACGCACAATGTTTATCCTGCCCGAACTCTCCTTTCCAAAACCTCCGGCGCGAGAGCCGCACATACCAGTTGCTGAGTTGCTGATCCACAAATTCTTCGATCAGCCGGCCGGCCGTCGTGGGTTCATAATCGTCGAAAGCCGTGGTGACTTTCAGCACCAGCGAATGAAGCGATGACAGAATCCACTGATCGATCTCCGGTCTGTCTTTCACGGGAATATACCCCGCACTAAAGTCAAACCCGTCCACATTGGCATAGAGCGCGAAGAATTGATAAGTATTATATAAGGTGCCGAAAAATTTGCGTTGCACTTCCCTGATCCCTTCCACGTCAAACTTCATATTCTCCCAGGGCGAAGCGTTGGTGATCAGGTACCAGCGGGTGGCGTCGGGTCCGAACTGGTCGATGGTCTTAAAAGGATCCACCACATTCCCCAGCCGCTTGCTCATCTTATTCCCGTTCTTGTCCAGCACGAGTCCGTTGGACACGCAGGTCTTATACGCCACGCTGTCAAAAAGCATTACGGCCAGCGCATGCAGGGTATAGAACCAGCCCCGCGTCTGGTCGACGCCTTCTGCGATGAAATCGGCCGGAAAATTCCGCTGGAAACTTTCCTTATTCTCAAAGGGAAAATGCCATTGGGCATAGGGCATCGCTCCGGAATCAAACCAAACATCCACCAGGTCCGGCACGCGGGTCATCCGCTGGCCGAGTGGACTGCACAGGATGATTTCATCTACAAACGGTTTGTGCAGATCGAGGGTTGATTCATCCAGTTTATGATTGATCCCGCCGCCAAAGGCTACGACCGCCCGGGCCGCTTCCGACTTCAGTTCGTCAATCGATCCGATGCAGATCTCTTCCGATCCGTCGGCGGTTCGCCAGATCGGCAAGGGAGTACCCCAGAAACGGCTGCGGCTCAGGTTCCAGTCCACCATATTTTCAAGCCAGTTGCCAAAGCGGCCTTCGCCCGTGGATGCCGGCTTCCACTGGATCGTCTTGTTAAGTTCCACCATCCTGTCTTTGACCGCCGTAGTTTTAATAAACCAGGCATCCAGGGGGTAATAGAGGATGGGCTTGTCCGTACGCCAGCAATGCGGGTATGCGTGTTCGTATTTTTCGATCTTGAATGCGCGGTTTTCCTTTTTGAGTTTTACGCAGATATCAACGTTCACGTCGGCGTAACCGGCTTCGTCCTTATAATTCTTTACATAGCGCCCGCTGAATTCGCCGACACCGGGCACGAATTTTCCGGTGCGGTCCACCAGCGTCAGGATGCCGAGGTGATTTTTGATGCCGGCTTTATAGTCATCCGCACCAAAGGCCGGGGCCGTATGAACGATACCGGTACCATCCTCCGTGGTCACGAAATCACCCGTGATCACACGAAAAGGATCTGCATCCGGTGTGCCGGCCAGGATCTGGTCCATGCCCGCCGCAACGGAAGGCATGAGCTGCTCATACCGCGCGCCGTCGATCGCCTTCCCTTTGAAGCTGGTCAGTATTTTCCAGGGGATATTTTTTGCGCCTGCTTCATAATCGGTAAAGGGGATGGCGGCGTCCTCAGGTTTGAAATATTTTGACACCAGGGCGCTGGCAACCACTACATTGACTGGCAGGTGGGTATAAGGATTGAAGGTTTTTACCAGTGCATATTCGATCTGAGGGCCCACCGTGAGGCCCAGATTGGACGGCAGGGTCCAGGGTGTTGTTGTCCAGGCCATGAAGAAAACTTCCTGGTCTTTCGCATCATCCTCCAGGGCCTCAAACAGCAACCCAGCCGGTCCGCCAGCCACCGCCTTGAACATCACCACGCAGCTCGTATCCTTTACTTCCTTATAAGTCCCCGGCTGATTCAGTTCATGGGAGCTGAGCCCGGTACCCGCGGCAGGGGAATAAGGCTGAATACTGACACTTTCAAAAAGTAAGTCTTTTTTATAGAGTTCTTTGAGCAGCCACCAGAGGGTTTCTATGTATTTATTCTCAAAAGTGACATAGGGCGCTTCGAGGTCAACCCAGTAACCCATCTGACGCGTAAGATTGTCCCAGGTATCTTTATACCGCAACACGACTTCGCGGCAACGCCTGTTATAATCTTCCACGGAGATCTTCTTCCCGATGTCTTCCTTGGTGATCCCGAGTTCTTTTTCAACGCTCAGCTCGATCGGAAGTCCGTGCGTATCCCAGCCCGCTTTGCGGTTGACCTGGAAGCCGCGCATGGTCTTATACCGGCACACAAGATCCTTCAGGGTTCGGCTGATCACATGGTGAATGCCTGGCAGTCCATTGGCGCTGGGCGGACCTTCATAAAATACAAATGGGGGCCGCCCTTCGCGGAGCTGAACGCTTTGCTCAAAGGCCTTTGTTTTTTCCCAGTGCTGCAGGGTTTCTTTTCCAATTCCCGACAAATCCAGCTGTGCATATTCTCGATATCTACCCGGCATAGTAAAAAGTCCTGTTAAAAAGATCCTGAATCGTAAAAATGGGTGCAAATCTACGAAAAATACGGTGCAGGCTGGTTTTCAATTTTCCACAATCTCGTCCTTTGGCATAATTTATGTTCCAACTCTAACATCAATATCTCTTAAAAGATCACTGGTTGACGCTCTATAAATTTATCTGCCTGGTCAATGAAGATTTTTTTTCTACGGTTTAGGGTTTAGGGGTTAAAAGGGGGGTATTCCTACTCCCCTTCCTTTTATTCTTCCTGTAAGCAAACGGATCTGTTTCTAATCCGCACCCTCCCGTTTTTATTGTCTCGTATCGCTTTGCAAAAACCTGTGTACGGCTAGCAAATTTTTCCCAATTTCCAGATTGACCAAGCGAAATCAATGTAGGAAAGACCACCTTTTTTCCCCTTATTTTGAAACCTTCCGCTTCGCGCGGGAGGTTTTTATTTTTTACCGCGGATCGCCTTATACATCCGGATAGCGGTCATCAGCACCGCGGCGAGGGCCAGCAGACCAAGGATACCCCAGAGCCAGCTCATGCTCTCTTTGACGCTGGCCACAAACACGATCGCGAACAGCAACAGCGTTGCCGCTTCATTCCAGACCCTTAACTGCTGGCTGCTGAATTTGAAAATACCGGCAATCTGCTGCCGGTAGATTGCCTGCAGGGTGAAATGATATCCATAAAGCAGGACGACAAAAACCAGTTTGATTTCCAGCCAGCGCGGATGACCGCCCATCAGCCACCACATCCATGGACCGAATATCAGCGTGAGCACGGCGGATGGCCAGGTGATGCCCATCCACAGCCTTCGCATCATCACCGTAAACTGCTGTTGCAAAATGCCGCGCGCAGGCTCCGGCTTACCGTCGGCTTCCGTATTATAAATAAACAGGCGGACGATATAGAACATCCCGCTGAACCAGGTGACCACGAAAATGATATGAAGCGCTTTAATGTATGTATACATTAAATAATTTTTTTAAGCCGCTAGCCGTCTACCCAGGATGCCAGGGCTTTCACCCACGATGCATCCAGGTTTAAGCAGGGAATCATCTGAAAGGATTCGCCGCCGGACGCCAGAAAACTCTCTCTCCCCCGGATTTCAATTTCCTCCAGCGTCTCCAGACAATCACTTACAAAGGCCGGACAGATCACGAGAAGTTTTTTTATGCCTTCCCCGGGCATATCCAGGAAACGGAAATCGGTATAGGGTTTCAGCCAGGGCTCCCTTCCAAGCCTGGATTGAAATGAATAGCTATACTTGCCCGCCGGAATTTGTAATCCTCCGGCTACCAGCGCCATCGTTTGGAGACACTGGTGACGATAACAATGCGCATGGGCAGCGGATGCCACGGTACAACAATCCCCTGATTGGAGGCAGTGATTCCCCGTGGTATCTGTTTTACGGAGATGCCGTTCGGGAATGCCATGGTAACTAAACAACAGGTGGTCGTATTCCTGCTCGAGATAGGGACGGATATGTTCCGTGAGGGCGTGGATATAAGCGGGCTGGTTATAATAGGGCTCGATAAATGTCAGGCGGAATCCATATTTCTTTTTCCGGTAAACTGTTTTGGCATGCTCCACCGCTGTTTCGTAAGAAGACATGGCATAGTGCGGATACATTGGAATGGCAATCACTTCTTCCAGGTCCGGCATGCGCCGCAACAGTTCTTCATAAGCGGCGGCCATCGTGGGATTTCCGTAGCGCATCGCAACGGATACCGGCTCATCGATTTTCTGCTGCAGGGCAGCCCCCAGTTTTTTGGTGGTGACCACCAGCGGAGAACCCTCGCTTGTCCAGATGGTGCGGTATGCCTCGGCTGATTTGGGTGCCCGGAAGGGAACGATGATTGCCTGCACCAGCAGTTTGCGGAGCAGGTATGGATAGTCAATCACCCGCTTGTCCAGGAGAAATTCTGTCAAATAATTTTTTACATCTGGCACTGCGGTAGAATCCGGAGAACCGAGATTCATCAGGATCACCCCTCGCTTGGAAACCGGCATGCGGCAAAGGTAATTACAGAATGCGGTAGATAGACAAATGACAGTACTATGACATTAAAATGTCTGAAACGATTTCCCCGGAAGTAATTTTGTCGTTCTTTCTAAAAAGCTTTGATGAGTCGGAACAAAACTGCTGAACTGTCCAATTTTTTCGTAGCCGGGATCAACTATAAAAAAACAGATACCAGCGTCCGCGGGTCTTACGCCATCGGGCCGGACCAGTACCAGCAGATTCTTCAACTGGCGCCATCCTACGGTATCCAGGATCTGTTTGTTCTTTCCACCTGCAACCGCACAGAAATTTACGGCATCGCGGAAAATGCGTCGGAACTCGTGGCATTGCTTTGTTCCCAGACGGAAGGAAACGTTGAAAATTTTGAGAAACTTGCCTATCATAAGAACGGCATGAAGGCCATCCGTCATCTTTTCGATGTGGGCGCGGGGCTGGATTCCCAGATCCTCGGAGATTATGAAATCGTTGGTCAGATCCGCCAGTCGGTAAAAAAAGCGCGGGAGCATAAATTCATTTTCAGCTTTCTCGATAAAACCGTCAACCAGTTGCTGGAATGTTCCAAGCTGATCAAAAATAAAACTTCGCTCAGCGACGGCACCGTTTCGGTCGCTTTTGCCGCTGTACAGTATATGCGCGCGGTAGTACCCGGCATTGAACATAAAAACATCGCATTGCTCGGCACCGGAAAAATCGGGCGGAGCGCGTGTAAGAACATGGTGGATTATCTCCATACGCATAATATCACCCTGGTCAACCGCACGGAAGAAAAAGCACGCATCCTCGCCACGGAACTTAGCCTGAAATACGCGTCCATGGAATCCTTACAGCATATTCTGCGGGATGCCGACATCGTGCTGGTCGCGACGAACGCACCGGAAGTGGTCGTATCGCTGGCAGATCTCGATGATGGTCGGTCCAGGCTGATCATCGACTTATCCATTCCCTGCAACGTGGACAAGGAAGCCGCCTCGCTTCCCAACATACGCCTGATCGATGTGGATGAGCTTTCGAAAATGAAAGATGAAACCCTGAAGCTGCGGGCCCTCGAAGTGCCGAAAGCAAAATCAATCATCGCCGAACAGATCCAGGAATTGTTGTCCTGGCATGAGATGCGGAAAAATGTGCCGGTGCTAAAAGAAGTAAAAAGCAAACTGCTCGAAATACATACGTCTCCCTTATTCGAACAACCGGTGGCGAGTACCCCGGTGCCGTCTTTCGATTCAGATGAAAGAATTCAGCGCGTGCTGAACGGCATGGCGTCGAAAATGCGCCGTGAAAATCAGCGCGGCTGTTATTATATCCAGGCCATCAATGAGTTTATTGCCGCCGGATAAAAGTGTTCAGACATGCAACCTATCATCCGCATCGGTACAAGAGATAGTCAGCTGGCCCTCTGGCAGGCTACCCGCGTGCAGGACCTGCTTGCCGCCGAAGGTTTCGCCGCGGAACTCGTGCCCATCAAAAGTGAAGGCGACATTGATCTGGTCACTCCCTTGTATGCGATGGGCGTACAGGGCATCTTCACCAGAAGCCTCGACATCGCGCTCCTGAAAAATCAAATCGATCTCGCAGTCCACTCCATGAAGGATGTACCCGTACAATTACCCGCCGGTTTACAACAGGCGGCCGTACTGGCCAGACATAATCCGGCCGACCTCCTCGTATTTAAAGATGCCGCAGGTGGGCTGGAACATAAAACACGCGGCGCGGTGGTCGCCAGCAGCAGTCTGCGCCGGAAGGCACAGTGGCTGCACCGCTATCCGGAAGACCGCATCGAACCGCTGCGCGGCAATGTCAATACCCGTTTAAAAAAACTGGCGGGCAGCCAGTGGTTCGGAGCCATTTTTGCGAGCGCCGGGCTGGACCGCATCGGCATCCGCCCCGCGCATTCGGTTGAGCTAGACTGGATGATTCCCGCCCCCGCCCAGGGTGCGATCATGATCGTTTGCCGGCAGGAGGACGAAGCGGTGATCGAAGCAACGGCAGGACTGAATGATGAGAACACCGCCCGTTGCACCGCCATAGAACGCCAGTTCCTCGCTGATCTGATGGGCGGCTGCTCCACACCTATCGGGGCACTGGCCACGATCCGACAGGACCAGATCAACTTTGCCGGAAACCTGCTGTCCAACGACGGAGCGAAACAGCTCACCGTAAACAAATCAGTATCCCTGACGCAGGCCGACAACCTGGCGCGCCTTTGTGCCGAAGAAATCCTTCAGCAGGGCGGTCGCAAATTATTGGAGGAACCAGCACATGTTTAAAAAAAACATACGGCTGCTGAGCACCGGTTTTATTTCCCGGGAGATCATTGAGGAGCACATCGATCCGATGCTTTCAGTCGACATCGTTCCCTTTACTTCGATTCAGCCGTTGACGGACCCGTCCACCCAAAAAATCATCGCGGCCATCGCCGAAAAAAATACCTATGTTATTTTTACCAGTGTCAACGCCCTGCGCGCCGCGACGGCATCCCTTGTAAAAATACCCGAATGGAAAATTTTTTGTACCAATGGTCCCACGCTGCGGGAGACGATTGCCTTTTTCGGAAAAGATTCCGTGACCGCATCGGCTGAAAATGCGCAGCAGCTGGCCGAGCTGATTGTGACCGAAAAAATAACGGCAGCGGTTTTCTTTTGCGGCACACAGCGCCTCGATACGCTTCCCGATTTGCTCGCGAAAGCGGATATAGCCGTCGTGGAATGCGTCGTATATGAAAGCAACGCCGCGCGCAACGCGCTGGACAAAACCTATGACGGTATATTATTTTATAGTCCGTTGTCCGTGAAAACTTTTTTTATCGACAACGACCTCGCAAGGGATACGGTGGTTTTCGCGCTGGGCAGCACAACGGCCTCCGCCCTCCGGAATTATACCAGCACGGAGATCCGGATGGCGCCCGCGCCGGAAAAATCAGCGCTGCTCCGGCTCGCCATTGATTATTTTACATTTCAAACGATACAAGGATCCTGATGAGTTTATTAAAAAATGATTTGTTGCTGAAAGCCCTGCGGGGAGAAACCGTTGACCGCGTACCCGTGTGGATGATGCGGCAGGCAGGGAGATACCTGCCCGATTACCTGAAGCTGAAAGATAAATATTCATTTTTCGAGCGCGTGCAGACGCCTGCCCTCGCCGCAGAGATTACCCTGCAGCCCGTCGATCAGATCGGCGTGGATGCCGCAATCATCTTTTCCGACATCCTCGTGGTGCTCCAGGCCATGGGACTGGAAGTACAACTGATCGAAAACCACGGACCCGTATTGCCGGATCCGGTGAAAACGGCGGAAGATGCCCGCCGCGTGATGGTACCGGATGTGCACGAAAGACTCCACTATGTATTTGATGCGCTCTCGCTCACCAAAACAGCCCTGGATGGCCGCGTTCCCCTGATCGGATTTGCCGGCGCGCCCTGGACCCTGCTTTGTTATATGGTGGAAGGGAAGGGTTCAAAAACCTTTGATCAGGCAAAAGCATTTTGTTACAGGCAGCCGCAACTGGCACACCGCCTGCTGCAGATGATCACCGATACCACGATCGCTTACCTTAAAGCACAGGTGAAGGCCGGAGCCGATGTGGTACAACTGTTCGACAGCTGGGGCGGATTGCTGAGTCCGGGTGATTTCGAGATTTTTTCCCTGCATTAT
>CAZZYD010000153.1:0-3322 GCA_964658175.1 uncultured Puia sp.
TACCTACAAGCTGATGGAAAACAACCTCGTCGTGATCATGTCGTCCGCCAACGCGGTGCAGGATACGGCCATCACCGGGAAAGTCACCGGCGCCAATGGCCAACCCCTCGCCAACGTGTCCATCACGGTCGTCGGAAGCAGCCGCGGTACCACCACCGACAACAACGGGAATTTCAGCATCACCGTTCCTTCCGATGCGACGCTCCTCGTTTCTTATATCGGTTACCAGTCACAAAGAGTGCCGGTCAACGGACAAACGACCTTCGCCCTCAGCCTCGCCGCTTCCACCAACACGATGGATGAAGTGGTGGTAGTGGGTTATGGTACGGCCCGCAGAAGTGATCTTACCGGTTCGGTAGCCAGCGTCAAAGGATCCGATATCGCCAAGATCCCGGTCCTCACCGCCACCCAGGCCATCCAGGGTAAAGTTGCCGGCGTACAGATCATCAGCTCCGGCGATCCGAATTCAAGTCCTACCGTCCGCATCCGCGGCGTGGGTACCATGCTCGGCGGCGCCAATCCGCTCTATGTTGTGGATGGTGTGATCACCGATGATATCCGGAATATCAACTCGGCAGATATCTTAAGCCTCGATGTATTGAAAGATGCGTCTTCCACCGCCATCTACGGGATGCGTGCCGCCAACGGTGTGTTGCTCATCACAACCAAAAAAGGCAGACCGGGCAAGATGATCGTTTCTTATGATGGAACGATGGGTGCCAAGTCAATCTCCCACCTGGTGGATATGGCTGGACCAAAACAATATGCCAACTACGTAAATGAAGCGAATATCTATTATGGAACCGGTGATTCACTGGTTACCCAATCGCAGCTGGCCGCTGGTGGCAACACAGACTGGTATGATGCGATCCTGAAACAAAGCCTGCAGCAGAACCACAACCTGTCCATCTCCGGCGGAAGCGACAAGATCAATTATTTCCTGAGTGCCGGTTATGTGTCCGATGGCGGTATCCTCAAGTCAAATGGTTTTAAACGTTATACCATCCGCTCCAACAACGAATACAAGGTCACCAACAACTTCAGGTTATCCACCCTCTTCTCTTACAGCCGCGTGGAAAACCGGGATGTGGACCTGAATAATTTCAACCTGGCCTATCGCGCAGCGCCTTATGTGGTGGCCAAGCAGGACGGTCTCTACGGAAATACTTCCCTCGCCAACAATATCGGTAACCCGCTCCTGAACCTCGATAAGGTTAACAATGGCGGGCTGGGTAACCGCGTAGAAGGAACGATCGTCGCAGAATTTAAACCCGTATCCTGGATTACCCTTCGTTCCAGTTATGGGGTGGATCTGAACTTCTTCAAAGGAACCGATTACAACTATGCATACGATAACTCAGGAACGGCGAATGTTTTCTCTACCGTCGGTGGTAACCAGCGTGCACCCATCAGCTCACTGGTGGCGTCCAAAGACAATTATTCCAAATGGGTTTGGGATAACACGGCCACCTTCGCCAAAAGTTTTAATAAGCACAACCTGAGCTTGCTCGTCGGTACCACCGCAGAGCAATACAGTTTCAACGGACTGCAGGGAACGGCTTTGAATGTACCGCCGCAGGACAATGAATGGTTCCTGAGCGCGGGTGATCTCTCCACGGCCAAAGTGGTGAACACCGGCGATAAATGGAGTCGCAATTCTTACCTCGGCAGATTCAACTACAATTTTGACAACCGCTATCTGGTGACCGCTACTTTCCGTGCAGATGCCACTTCGCGTTTTCCGGAAGCAAACCGCTGGGGTTATTTCCCTTCAGCGGGTGTGGCCTGGAATATCTCCAATGAATCTTTCATGGCGGATAAGAAAGTATTTGATAACCTGAAACTCCGCGGAAGCTGGGGCCGGGTGGGTAACGATCAGATCAAGACAAGTCTGTATGTTCCAACCGCCACCATCAATGTGCCTTACTTCTTCGACGGGGCGCAATACCAGGGTATCTCCTTCGACAATGCGGTGGACCAGAACCTGAGATGGGAAACCACGGAAGAATATGACGGAGGCATCGACTTCGGTATCCTGCACAACAGACTGACCGGTACGCTTGATTACTATCACAAAAAAACTTCGAACGCGCTCGTGAATGTAAATTTCCGTGGCCAGCTCGTGGGTGATATCGACAACAACTACACTACGAACGCTGCCACTTTCACCAATAACGGTGTGGAAGTAAGTCTGAACTGGAACGATAGAGTCGGCCAGGACTGGAGTTATTCAATCGGCGGTAACATCGCATTCAATAAGAATAAGATTGTCGGTCTGAATGGCGGACAGGCATTGTTTGATGGTAACGTCAACGGCTTCGTCACCAAATCCGACAACGGACATGAAATCGGCGCCTTCTTCCTGCGCCAGGCAGTGGGTATCTTCCAGAATGCGGCACAGATTGCTGCTTCTGCCCAGAAAGATGCACAGCCCGGTGATATCATCTATAAGGACATCAGTGGTCCCAATGGCAAACCCGATGGCATCATCGATGACAATGACAGAACCTACAGCGGTTCTTACCAACCGAAGTTTACGTATGGTATCAATGGGAACGTGGGATACAAAACCATTGACCTCAGCATCAATACCTACGGTACCTATGGCGGTAAAATCTATAATGGTAAGAAAGCCCTGCGTGGTGCTGACTTAAGGGATAATGTCGAAGCAAAAGACGCCACCGGAAGATGGACGGTGAACAATCCAAGCACAACCATCGTGCGGGCGACACAGGGTCTGCTTCCTCCTTCTACTTATTTTCTGGAAGGCGGCAGCTTCTGGCGCATCAACAACGTAACCATTGGGTATACATTTCCGAAACCATTTCTGGCAAAAAACAAATTCCAGAACCTGAGGATTTTCGTGCAGGCGCAGAACCTCGCGACGATCACGCACTACAGCGGCTTTACGCCGGAACTGGTGCCGGGCAACTCGGTGAATGCCAATGGAACCGTAGCTGATCCTACCAACCTGAGTGGCGGTATCGAACAGGCGATTTATCCAAGCACACGCAGCTATCTCGCAGGACTTAGTTTTAGTTTTTAATGCTTACCATCAAAAAGAACGTCATGAAAAATTACAAATATCTATCCCTGGCGCTGATTGCGGTCTTCGCCGTTAACGGATGTAGTAAAGGATTTTTAAATGTGCCCCCGCAGGGAAGTATCACCGAATCGCAGGCTCTGCAGGATCCCAATGCGGCAGATCAATTGGTCGGCGGTATCTATAACACACTCTACCTCGGTGGTTTTGATAATACCACGGTGGGTTTCGAGTGGGAAATGCTGGCAGAAGTTTCTTCTGACAATGCAGATAAAGGCA
>CAZZYD010000153.1:3332-8972 GCA_964658175.1 uncultured Puia sp.
GGCAGTACGCCTGATGATTTCAATACCGGTGGCGCTGGTGACATCGACAATTTCACGGTGGATGCCAACAACGGTATCCTCAACAATATCTGGAACGGATATTATATCGGGATCGCCCGCGCAAACAAAGCCATCCAGTTGCTGGATGCGGCAACCTTTGACAGCACCGACCGTTTTAGGTTAGAAGGCGAAGCAAGGTTTATGCGTGGTATGTATTATTTCAACCTGGTAAGAACTTTCGGCGGTGTCGTGAATCTTACCACCGTTCCAACACCACAGGAAACAAACCAGCCGCAGTTTGCGACCAGGGCCTCTGTTTCCGACATCTATGCTATTATCACCGCAGATCTTCAGTATGGTGTGGACCATCTCCCATTGAAAGGAGATCCTTCCACGCAGGTCGGTCGCGCAAACAAAGGCGTGGCGGAAGCTTATCTGGCAAAAGTTTATCTCTACCTGAAGGACTGGCAGAAAGCCTATGATCTGTCTACCGACGTGATCAATTCAAATTTGTATTCGCTGGTTTCAGATTATGGTGCGCAGTTCCGCCAGGTGGGCAACAACAATGCAGAATCGATCTTTGAAGTGCAGTCCGGCGTCACTACCCTCGCTACCTCTGTGAGTCCGTTGTACAGCAACGGTCAGGGACCCCGCGGCAAAGGCGGTTGGGACGATCTCGGCTTTGGTTTCAACAATCCGACCACCAGCCTGATCGGTGCTTATGAAACCGGTGATATCCGCAAAGCCGGCACCATCATTTTTATTACGCCGACCAATCATACCCTCGATACGGGCACCGTACTCTGGGATGGTTTCCGGATTCCCAGCCAGGATTCTGTACAGAATTCAACCTACAACTACAAAGCTTACGTAAGTGCTAAAGAGGAAACGATCCAGGCCGATCAGAACAAGGATACGAAGCCTAAAAACATCAAACTGATGCGCTACGCGGAAGTATTGCTGACCAATGCTGAAGCCGCCGCCAACCTGGGCAATACAGGAACAGCCGATGCCGACCTGAACCTGGTACGCGCCCGGGCGAATCTGGCGCCGTCAACCGGAACCATCCCCAATATCTGGAAAGAAAGAAGGGTGGAACTGGCCATGGAATGCGATCGTTTCTTTGACCTCGTTCGTACGGGCCAGGCGGGCACGGTAATGCGGGCCTCCGGAAAAAATTTCGTGGATGGCAAGAACGAAATTTTCCCGATCCCACAACCGCAGATCGATCTGAGCAACGGAACGCTTTCTCAAAACCCCGGTTATTAATTCTAAACATTGAAGCATATGAAAAATATAACAAAATACCTTCCCGCATTGTGTCTGATCGGGCTCGTGATCGAGGTCTCTTCCTGCGCGAAACCGAACTATGACGATTCTTATATAACAGCGAAAGTGCCGCCGATCGGCAGCTACAACAGCTCCGCAGATGTGGCCGCTTCCAACCTTGTTGCTTACTGGTCATTCGATACAGACGCCAAGGAAAGCATTTCCGGCGTGTCCCCATCTGATGGCATCAACACCAGCGAAGTGCCCGGCATCAAGGGCAATGCCCTTCATTTTGCTGCTGGCTACGAGCTTTATCCCGTGATCCCGAATCTGAATACTGCTGACGGTCTGGGTAGCGTAACGGTGAGCATGTGGGTGAATTTCGACAACAACGGATCGCAGGCTTCTTCCTTTTTTGCCCTTACACCGGCACCGGATGTACAGGACGATTGGGGCAGCGTGATCAATGTGTATGCCGAAACAGGCCATCCCGTAAGTTCTGACCCGTTGGTTGACCTGCATTCAGCGATCGGCTCCTATGCCAGCGGTTCCAGGAACGGCGGTGACAATATCAACGACTACGGTACCGTGGGCGTCGACTATCAGAATGTCGCCGGTGCCAACAAATGGATCCAGTATGTAATGCGCTATGATGGTGCCGCTTCTACCATTGATATCTATTCCAATGGCGTGCGTGTATCAAATAATAATTTCCGGGTAAGAACCGGCCTCGGTCCCCTCGTAGCGCCGATCCCGGTCCAGGTGCTCCTCGGCTCTTTCCCGAATTCAGCTTCCGGATTTCCATTGTCCGGCACACAAAGCTGGCAGGCACTCCTCACCGGTTCGATCGACGAACTCCGTGTGTACAACAAGGCGCTGGATGACAACGAAATCCATGCGCTGTTTTCATTCGAAAGATTTGGTGACTGATATTCCTTTCCTTCCAAAGGCTGTCCGGCAAAACGGACAGCCTTTTTTTTCTCTTATACTTTGCTCATGAAGAAATCGTGGATGTTCGCGTCGTTGTTGGTTTTTGGCGCCGCCTGTAGTAAGAAAGATACTGTTACCATACCACCTGTCATCATCCCTCCGGGAACTTTTGAGATGCTCTCGATCCAGATCACCGGTGGTCAGTCTCCGAATTATTATCATACAGCCCTCAACCCATCGATCCGGGTTGTTTTCTCCGCGCCCGTCGGTCATGCGTCCGCTACTGCCAGCACCTTCCTCACGGAAAGTTCAGGCGTTGGCGTACCCATCAATACCAGTTATGCCAACAGCGACAGCGTGCTGATCATCCAGCCCACGGCGCCGCTGTCACCCATTACCTCCTATAAAATTTCGATCGGCTCCGGACTGATGTCCCAGGCAAATAAAGCGCTGGGCACTGCCATCAGCAAGAATTTTACAACCGTCATCGATTCCTCCGATAAATTTCCACAGCTGTCAGACAGTGCGCTGCTGACCTTGATAGAACAACAAACTTTTTCTTACTTCTGGGATTTCGGTCACCCGGTATCCGGCATGGCGCGTGAGAGAAATACATCGGGTGATGTGGTTACCACCGGCGGCAGCGGCTTCGGCATCATGTCGATGATCGTGGGCATCCAACGCAATTTTATTTCCCGCGCAGATGGCCTCACCCGCCTTAAGACGATCGTAAATTTTCTCACCAATACAGCCAGCAGTTACCACGGTGCTTTCCCTCATTGGATGAACGGGGCCACCGGCGCTACCGTGCCTTTCAGTCAGAACGATGACGGAGCGGACCTCGTGGAGACATCTTATCTCATGCAGGGCCTGCTCACGGCACGACAGTATTTCAACGGCACATCGGCCGACGAAATCGCCTTGCGTACCGCCATCAACAAACTCTGGGATGGCGTGCAATGGAACTGGTTCCGGCAGGGCGGCCAGCAGGTGCTTACCTGGCATTGGAGTCCGAACGTCGGGTTTCTCATCAACCAACCCATCAACGGATGGGATGAAGCGATGATCGTTTATGCGCTGGCGGCATCTTCCAATGTCGATTCAAACCGCATCCCGAAATCGGTCTATGACCAGGGCTGGGCGCTCAATGGCGGTATCAAAAACGGCAATGTTTATTTTGGCACCACGCTGCCACTAGGTCCGCCCGAAGGTGGTCCGCTTTTCTTTGCGCACTATTCTTTCCTGGGGATCAATCCCAACGGACTGACCGATGCCTACGCAAATTATTTCACCCAGAATACCGCGCACGCAACGATCAATTATAATTACTCGGTACTGAATCCGCTCGGCTACAATGGCTACAGCAATCTTTGCTGGGGACTCACCGCCAGCGACGATAATATTTCCGGATACTCCGCGCATTCACCGACCAATGACCTGGGGATCATCAGTCCGACCGCGGCGATCTCCTCACTGCCCTATACGCCTGCGCAATCATTGGACGCCCTGCATTTTTTTTATTACAAACTTGGCGACAAGATCTGGGGTCAATATGGATTTACCGATGCCTTCAACCTGAGCAATCCATGGTTTGCGACGTCGTATCTCGCCATCGACCAGGGACCGGAAATCGTGATGATTGAAAACTACCGCAGCGGCCTGCTCTGGAATTTATTTATGAGTTGTCCGGAACTGAAAACCGGCATGAAAAGTCTTGGATTTCAAAGTACAAACCTTAATTAAATGGTATGAAACAACTGATCGGAAAAAAATGGCTCCTGCTGCTTGTATTCAGCGGAGCGATGGCATTCAATGGACACGCACAAAACACGCGTCAAAAAAGAAAGGCAGCGACCGTTTCGACGGAACCGTCCAAACAACTCAATGACAGTGACCTCGTGGAACTCGTGCAGCGAACCACCTTTAAATATTTCTGGGATTTTGCCCATCCCGTCAGCGGCCTCACGCGCGAACGCAGCAACCTGACTAAGGAGTCCGGAGCGGACTGCGTGACCATAGGGGGCACCGGCTTTGGTGTGATGGCCATCGTGGTGGGGGTAGAGAGAAAATGGATCACGCGCGATACGGCGGTGAAGCGGCTGATTCGGATGGTGAGCTTTCTTACCCGCGCCAATAGTTATCATGGCATTTTCCCGCATTGGCTGAATGGCGCAACAGGTGTCACCATTCCTTTCGGTCGAAAGGATGACGGTGCCGATATCGTGGAGACTGCCTACCTGATGGAAGGGCTGCTCTCTGCCCGTCAGTATTTTAATCATGACAACCGCGCTGAAGAAGAACTGCGCAACCGCATCAATACACTCTGGGAAGGGGTTGAATGGAACTGGCAGACGCGGGACAACAGCAATTCTTTCTACTGGCACTGGAGTCCGAACAATGGCTGGTCGATGAATTACGAATTGCGCGGATACAATGAATGCCTGGTTACCTACGTGCTGGCGGCTTCTTCACCGACCTACCCGATTTCTGCCAACGTGTACCGGTCTTGCTGGGAGCAGAGCACGCATTTCAAAAACGGAAAAGAATTTTATGGTGTCAAGCTGCCGCTGGGTTTCGACTATGGCGGGCCGCTTTTCTTCACCCAATATAGTTTCATGGGACTGGATCCCCGTGGTCTCAAAGACGAAAACGCCGATTACTGGGAACAGAATTCCAATCACACGCTGATCAATTACAAATACTGTGTGGCCAATCCGAACAAGTTCAAAGGCTATGGCGAAAACTGCTGGGGACTTACCGCCAGCGATACCTATGATGATGGATACAATGCGAATGCACCGGACAACGACTTTGGCACCATCACCCCCAACGCCGCGCTGTCTGCATTTCCTTATACCCCGCAATACTCGATGAAGGCGCTGAAACATTTTTATTATGATTTTGGAGGAAAGCTCTGGGGTGAATATGGATTTATCGATGCTTTCAACGAATCTAAAAACTGGTATGCCGGTTCTTACCTGGCGATCGACGAAGGACCGATCGTGGGAATGATCGAGAACTATCGCACCGCTTTGCTGTGGAAATTGTTTATGAGTTGTCCGGAAGTGCAGAATGGCCTGAAAAATCTTGGTTTTGCCAGCCCATATATCCATTAATCAGCGTTGCGGCCCCGCAATTGTGGTAATTTTATCGGAAATTCTTTTACATGAGAAAGATACTGTTGCCTTTTTTGTTGATGGGCCTCGCGTTTCAGTCGCAGGGGCAACAAGCTTTTGCAGCTGAGATAAAAGCATTCAGGCAGCAGGATAGTTTGCGCATGCCGCCACCCAATGAGGTTCTTTTTATCGGCAGTTCCTCCTTTCGCAAGTGGACGGATGTGCAGTCCTATTTTCCGGGCACGCCGATCATCAACCGGGCCTTCGGGGGATCGACTTTGCCGGATGTGATCTATTACGCCAACGACGTCATCTTCCCCTATAA
>CAZZYD010000154.1:0-8941 GCA_964658175.1 uncultured Puia sp.
GTAGTCTACGATCGTCTGCAGCCGTTTTTCATAGGTTGAAGCGTCCGGTCCTTCATCAATCAGGTCGATGTCATGGAAACAATAGTAGGGTACGCCCAGCTTTGTCATGAATTCGAAGGCGGCGTCCATTTTATCCCTGGCTGCCTGAATCGGATCGCTGGAAGCATTCCACGGAAATATTTTTGTACCCGGACCGAACGGATCGCCACCGGTATTACAGAAGCTGTGCCAGTAGGCAACGGCAAAACGGAAATGGTCCTTTAATTTTTTTCCATCGATCACGCGTTCCGCATCGTACCATTTAAAGGCGAGCGGGTTATCTGACTGCGGTCCTTCAAATGGAATGGCGCCAATGGCCGGAAAGAATGCTTTTTGTCCCTGAATGATCTGCATGGCTTATGGTATAATGGTAAATAAAGTTGATTTCCAGTGATGATAGATTTCGGTTAATGCTTCCCGTTGAACGGCGTCCGGATGAATTTCCTTCACCAGTTCCATGCCGCGGAATGCATCATCGGTTGTTTGATAATATCCGGCGCCGATACCTGCCCCCCGGGCAGCGCCAACCGCGCCGTCGGTGTTGTAGAGCATCACCGGACAGTTGCTGATGCTGGCGAGACTTTGGGCGAACAGCGGACTTAAAAACATATTGGCGGCGCCGGCCTTGATGCGGTTCATGGACAGTCCCATCGGCTCCATAATCTGCATGCCATAGTATAGGGAAAACACAATGCCTTCCTGTGCCGCGCGCGCCACATCGGGCCATTGGTGCCGGTTGAAATCGAGTCCGCGCAGTTGGGCGCCAGGATTTTTATTTTCAAGGATTCGTTCGGCACCATTGCCGAAAGGGAAACATCGGATGCCACCGGCACCCACAGCCGAATTCGAAGCCGCCTGGTTTATCTCGTCATAATTTTTATTGGCGAAGAAATTTTTTCGCAGCCAGCTATTGAAACTGCCCGTACCATTCAGGCACATCAGAATACCATATCGCTCCGCGTGCCTGCGGTGGTTGACATGAAGAAAAGGATTCACGCGGGAGGCCGGATCAAAGGCCGGCCGGTCAGTGACGCCATATAAAACGCCGGAAGTACCGGCCGTGGCGGCGATATCCCCGGGTTCCAGCACCTGCAGCGAAAAAGCATTGTTTGGCTGATCGCCCGCACGGTAACTGACGGGCGTGCCGGCGCGGATACCCAGCCAGTCTGCAGCGGTACCTGTCACGGTTCCCTGCACCGAAAAGGTTTCCACGACGGGTGCCAGCAAAGATGCATCCAGGCCATAGTAATCGAGCAGGCTTTGTGCGATGGCGTTTTCGGTGTAATCCCAGAAAATACCTTCGGATAATCCCGAGGCGGTGGTGACCGCCTGGCCGGTGAGGCGGAATGCGATAAAATCGCCGGGCAAAAGCACCCGGTAAATTTGTTTATAGATATCCGGTTCATTGTCCATCACCCATTTCAGTTTGGATGCGGTGAAGTTTCCGGGCGCATTGAGGAAGTGATGAAAACAAAAATCATGTCCGAGTCCGTCAAAGGCCTTGTTGCCAATGGTTACGGCGCGGCTGTCGCACCAGATTATGGCCGGGCGCAAGACCCGCCCGTCGTGGCCGATGCAAACGAGTCCGTGCATCTGGTAAGAGATGCCGATGGAAATAATTTCATCTGCAGCGAATGGTTGTTGTTGCCTGAGCAGTCGGACGGCGTTTGCCAGTTCCTGCCACCAGCGTTCGGGATCCTGTTCCGCGAATCCGGGAAAAGGCGCATCGATCGGCATTTCTGCGGCGGGGGAAAAGGTGGTCGCGAGCGGTTTTCCGCTGGAGGCGTCCAGCAGGGCGGTTTTGATGGAAGAAGACCCGATGTCGAAACCGAGCAGGTATTTCAATGGCGGAATGTTGAATGTCTAAGGTAGGAAGATATCCTTAGCTTTTTTCCTTCACGAGCACGATGATTTCGCGGTCGGCGCGATAGATATCGTCATAGAATTTTACAAGGTCATTGTATTTTTTTGGCGGGAAGGTGCCGCTGTACTGGAAGAAATGGCGGGTATAGGTGATCTTATTATTGCTGAAAGAGAGCGTTGAATAGAACCTGCCGAAGGACGTTTCAAATTTCTGTGCATGGGGCAGGGATTCGATACTGTATCCGTTGGGAATGGCAATCACTACAGAATCGAGGTCTTCAAATTCACTGCGCAGATAGATATTGTATTTTCTGTCCGGGTTATTCTCATATTTCGTCTGCGAGCGTGAAAGTAAATTCGGATTAATGAATAATCGGCGGCCGGTTACCTGTGCATAATTGGATACGGTGAGCTTCAGATTTTCTGTAATCACCGGAAGCCGTGAGCTATAATCTTTTTTGTAGTCCAGTGTCAAGATATCGAATGTTGGCAGGTCGAGTTTTCTTTTGAGATAGGTCAGCTGGTAATCCTTGCTCGTTTCGTCTACCAACCGTTCAACGAAGTCCTGACTTTCAGCCTGATAAGAAGTCAGCACGGACGCCTGCAGGTTTCCATCCTCATCCAATATGCCCGCTATCTGTCTGTTTTGAATATTGTCCCCGAGCGAATATTTGGGTGTATGAACGAGCGTGCCGCCATGCTGGTCAACCAGCAAGCAATACCGGTCGGCCGTAAATTCACCCAGATAACCTGCCGGCTTATACTGGCTGGTGCATTCAAGCCACATGGTGTCTTTGGCCATCGGTACACAGCATATCACGTGATTGAACTGGTGACTTACAAAGTCCTTATTAAAATCCGTTTCATGATCTCCACCCCAGATGATGACAGAGTGACCCTGAACGCCTGCTTCCTTAAGCAGGGCGACCATATAATTCGACAACGCTTTGCAGTCGCCGTAACCCTTGGTCGATACATAGGTTGCATCAAATGGCTGCCAGCCGCCTATACCCAGTGCAATGGCGATATAGTGCGTTTTGTTTTGCATGTAACGGTAGAGGGTTGCGACCTTTTCGTGCGGATCAGTAATTTTATCGACCAGCAGATGTACCTGCTTCTTCTCGCTCTCCGGCAGCAGATCCCGGTTCTGCTGCAGCGTCAGATAAAATTTGCCGAAGTCATTCCAGGTGCGCATACTTCCCTTATACCCTTCGATTTCAAAGTCGGAGGGGCCGGTTAACACGAAGGGTTCAATATACCGCCAGTTAGGACTGAAATATTCTTCTTCCCGGGCGGGAATATTTGAAGCCGCCCAAGTGAGTACTTTCTCGGATTTCACCATCGCAGCTACCGGAGCCGGGGCATCATGAAAACTTTTATACCTTATTTCATAATCAACGGGGGCTCTCATTTCGAACCTGGATGACTGTACGGAAATAAGCGGCGATTGTTGCGGATACCAGTTGTCGAAATAGAATATGCCATTATATTCATATTCCTGCTCTATTTCGACGGTATAGGGATATTGCACCCAATGAAAACTGAAAGACTTGACTCGCGTGTCAATGGCCAGGTACATTTCATCCGATATTGGCCGATCGGTCATGTCTTTCATTTTGACGTGTTTCAACTCTTTCCCATTCGCGTCGAACAGTCTGACCGAAGCGGCATTCAGCGGATTCAGCTTGCTGTAAGTTTGGGAATAGTCCGCCCAGTCGTCCCCCTTGTTATTCATGACCGTGAACGCGTATTTTTCATGAATGACCGCACGAGAAGGTGATTTGATATCCGTTGTCATTTCATAGTTGCGTTCCACGGCTTCGGCATCTTTCAGCAGTGAGTCAGGAATTTCCTTTACAGCATAAGATTGGGCGTAACTCCCAAACGTCGCCAGTTGTATCAGGATCAGGAAAGGCGTTCTCATCTTATTTGATTTTTTTGAAAACGATCTGCTCATTTTCCTTTTTCACAACGTGTGCAAAAAAATCGCGTATAATGCCATATTCTTCCACAGGAATGGTTGCCTTATTGAATTTCAACGTTACTTTCATCTGCAGCATATCCCCACTTATACCGATAAGGTATTCAAACATGCCGTCATTCTCATTGTACATCACGCGTTCTGACTTCGGCATCTCTTCCACCTTGAATCCCTCAGGTATCTGCATATTTAAAATAAACATCTTGTTGGACACGTAAGGCATCTCCACATCATAAAGTCGTTTCTCGGAAGCAAACGGATTTTTGCTCAGCCGTTCGCCAAACATTGGATTGAAATATACAACGTCGTTGTTTTTCCATCCGTTCATTACGAAATCATAATGCACTTTAATGGGTTTTTCATAAATAGTCAGGGAATCTATGCCCGGCGACTGGAGATCGAATTCAGCACCGTAAGACGCCTGAATCTTCTTAAAATACTCCTTTTGGCTTGTCTCTTTCAATTCGTCACGGAGGCTGAACGATTCATCCTCCGTAAGGTAGGTCTGCAGCGAACCCGACAGGCTTCCCTTGTCGTCGTTCAGGATAAACACATTAGTCATTTTGCTTTCGCGCAATGAATCGGGAAACAATTCCAGTACATAGGGCTTTTCCTTATTGATCACCCGGCCTTCCCCATTGTAACAATAGGTGGGCAGGTAACCGAATCCATTATGAGAACAACTGGCGTCCAGATTGTACGTTTTCCCGTTAAGCCGCAACTGGCAGACCACATAGTCATACTCGCTGATCATCGGATATGTAGGATGGGCAAACCCGTTTTCTCGGGTACTTAAGATGGCAGGGTCTGATTCAAATCCGGCATTGCGCAGCATTGCTGTAAGCAACAGGTTCACTTCCGCTACGTTTCCCGATTTCTTTTTATATACATCCTTCAGCGAACTGTACGCATACAGTGCACGGTGCTCCGTACAGCTGAAATGATCCCGCACGTTGCAAAATATCATCCTGGCTTTGTCGAGCGGGGTTTTGGCGCCGGCCGTAAGTTCAGCCAGCGGCTCTTTCATCCAGTGGTTGTCATACTCCAGGGCGATCCCGAAATTATCGTCTTTCATGAGCTTTTCACTGGCAATGTACCAGTCACTCAGAAAATTATGCCTTTCAGCCGTTTCAGAATATTGGATGTAATGCAACTGAAACGCGACCCTCGAAACATGATTATCCACCGTGCTGGTATAAGATTCGGGTTTGAGTGCGGGAATTTCGGTTTTAACCCAGCGCCGGTCCAGGGCGGTGGATGTAATTAGGTAGGATTCGCTCGGACCGGTACCGTGGTCCTCGTGTACATTATAGTCGGCGGAAACCGATTTAGCTGTATTGACGATGAATGTCTGATCGCCCTGCGAAGCGGTCATATAGTTGAAGAAACTGGGTATCACCACTTCATATTCACTGTAAAGACAAGGGTAGTCTCCCTGAAAATCCCAGGATCTGAGCAGGGTGTAGTAGGCAGAAGAAATACTGTAAGACACTTCGAAGATCGATCCCTCTTTCAATGCAGGGAGGGTGAATTTCTGATGAATACGTTCTTTGCTTACCCGTTCGGTAAACACGTCTTTTTCATTTAGTTTGGTCTCGGTTACCAATCCCCCTTCCAGGTTGTAGGTGGACGCCTTGAGGTTCAACAGCTTTTCCTGATCGGCATTGCGGCCGTACAGCGATATGGTACGGGTGGCAGCGTCGAAGCCATTTTTATTAAGGATCTTCACCCGGGTTCGGCGTGTGAATACCATGTTGAAATCCCCGTGGGTATTGCCGATGAATGAAGTATTGCCAACATCTTCAATTACCACCGCATTCGCGCTGGTATCAAATTTCGCTTTGGATAAGTCGAAGTCCGCGGCGGTGATCTTGCTTCCTTTTAATTTTGATTTTGGCTGTGCCTGGGTCGGGATACTGAAAAACAGCAGCACGGCAAGGAGGAAACAGGCGGTGAGGGTGGGTGGTTTCATAATTTTTTTCACTGATCTTTTCCGTTTATTTTTCTAAATACGATCTGCTCATTCTCCTTTTTGACAACCGCCGCGTAAAAATTACGGATCGTGTCATATTCGTCTACGGGAATGATTGCCTTGTTGATCTGTAAGGTCACACGCAACTGGAGCATGTCGCCCGTCACTCCAATCAGGTATTCGAACATGTCCTCATTGTTATTAAACATCGCGCGAACGGATTTGGGAAGTTCATCGACCTTGAAGCCTTCAGGTATCTGCATGTTTAAAACGAAAGTTTCGCTCGGCGCGTAAGGCATTTCAACATCGTACGAACGCTTTTCCCCTGTAAACGGATTTTTGCTGTATTTTTCTTCAAACATCGGATTGAAGTAAATGACATTTTTGTTTTTGAAGTTGTCCAGCATGAAATCGTAGTGTATCCGGATCGGTTTTTCAAATTCATCTACGGAATCGATCCCGGGCGAACTCAAAATATAATCGGTTCCATAGCCCTTCTGAATTTTGTCAAAATATTCCTTTGGCCTGATTTCCCTGAGCTTATGGCGAAGTCTGAATGACTCGTCTTCATTGAGATAAGCTTGAAAAGATCCGACCAGATTTCCCTTTTCATCTGACTGAATAAAAATATTGGTGGCCTTGGTCTGGTAAAGGGAATCCGGAAAAAATGCGAGCAATGATGGGAACTGCCGGTTAATTACACGACCTTCTCCATTATAGCAATAGGCAGGTAAATAATTAAATCCATTTTGGGCGCAACTCGCATCCAGGTTATAGGTTTTATCATCCAGCCGCAAGTGGCAAATCACATAATTATATTCATTGATCAGCGGATAGGAAGGATGGGCAAATCCGTTTTCACGTGTGCTGAGAATGCCAGGATCGGCATCGAGACCTTCGAACCTGAGCATAGCCGTCAGAAGCAAGTTAATTTCAGCTACATTCCCGGTTTTCTTCTTATATACATCCTTCAACAGACTATAGCCGTACAGCGCATCGTGGTCATTGCACTGGCAGTAATTCCTAAGGTACCTGAAAATCAACTTTGCTTTCTCCAGAGAATCTTTCACGCCACGGGTAATTTCAGAAAGTGGTTCTTTCAACCAGCGGTTGTCAGTTTCCAGCATCCCTCCGAAATTCTCATCATCCATCAGTTTTCGGCTGGCCACAAACCAGTCGGTCAGAAAATATCGCCTGGGCGATTCTGCCGAGTATTGCGTATAGTGTAACTGGAAAGAAATCCTGGAGATATGATTCGCAATGGTGCTTGTATATAATTCGGATTTCAGTGCTGGAATATTGGTTTTGACCCACCGGTGATCCACCGCGGTGCTTTTCGTATACTGCTGCGCTCCGGCATTTACACCCAAGCCGCTGTAGGGTACAAAATAGCTGATGGAAACCGATTTGACTGTGTCGACGGTATAGGTCTGATCGCCCTGGAAAGCGACCATATAGTTATACACTTCGGGTATCACCACTTCGTATTCGCTGTAAAGGCAGGGATAGGCACCCTGAAAGTCCCAGGACCTTACACGCGCAAAATATTCCGATGTGATTGTATAGGAAACTTCGAAAATTGATCCTTCCTTCAACGCGGGCAGGGTGAATTTCTGGATGACCAGTTCCTTATTGATTTTTTCCGTGTAAATATCCTTATCGTTCAGTTTCGTTTCGATCACCTCACCACCTTCAAGCGTGTAGGTGCTTGCTTTAAGACCGGAAAGCTTTTCCTGCTCATCGCCGCGTCCGTATAAAGCGATCCGTTGACTGGCTGCGGCGAATCCGTTTTTATTCAGGATCTTGACGCGGGTTCGCGTTGAAAAAACCATTTTAAAACCACCCTGACTGCTCGGCACATAGGCGGAATGTCCGATGTCTTCCAGCACCACGGCACTCGCGTCGTGATCAAAAACTGCTTTCGACAAGTCGAAATCGGCAACGGTGATCTTTTTGTCTTTCTCTTTGGATTTCTGCTGCGCCCGTACGGGTTGGCTGTAACAAAACATCGCAGACAGCAGGGCGGAATACAGATACAACCAAACGGGAATCGAGCGCAGTTCCTGGCAGATTGATTCCCCGTCACGCCGCCGGCGACCGAATATTTTATTCGGTTTATCCTGTGCACAACGGTAATTTTGGCACAGCGTAATCTCCGGCAGGCCATGAGGCCGGCAGTTGGTCATTGTTTAGGGGTTGTTTATGCTCTAACGACCGTAAAATATAAAAATTATCGAAACCACAAGGGCATTCTTATTTCCATGACACCCGCGCAACATAGCCAGATCGTAAAAAACACCGCCCTTTCGACCGGTTTTGACTTTGTCGGCATCGCGCGCGCCCAGTCCCTGGATGACGATGCCAAACGGCTGGAAAGCTGGCTCCGGCAAGGGATGCAGGGTTCCATGCACTATATGGAAAATCATTTTGATCTACGGGTAAACCCTCAGAAGCTTTTTCCCGGCGCTAAATCAGTGATCACCCTCCTTCTAAACTATTTTCCTGATCTGCGTCAAGTGGAAAAGGCGCCCAAAATCGCCAAATATGCCTACGGCGCCGATTATCACGACGTGATCCGCCCGAAAATGAGCCTCCTGCTCGATCGTCTGAAGACCCTGATCGGAGATATCCGGGGTCGGGGTTTTGTAGACAGCGCCCCCGTGCTCGAACGCAGCTGGGCGCTCCGCAGCGGACTCGGCTGGATCGGAAAAAACGGCAACCTGATCAACCGGAAACAAGGCTCTTTTTTCTTTATCGCGACCCTGATCGTAGACCTGGAAATGGATTACGATACGCCGCTGCCGAAAGACTATTGCGGATCCTGTACGCGCTGTATCGACGCCTGCCCCACGGAGGCCATCCTCGGCAACAAAGTGGTCGACGGCAGTAAATGCATTTCCTATTTCACGATTGAACTGAAAGACCTGCTCATCCCGGATGCCGTAAAAGGTAAATTTGATAACTGGATGTTCGGCTGCGATGTATGCCAGGACGTTTGTCCCTGGAACCGGTTTTCAAAACCATCAGAAACACCCGCGTTTACGCCGGTCGCGGAGATACTTGAATTCTCCACGAGCGACTGGGAG
>CAZZYD010000155.1:0-8940 GCA_964658175.1 uncultured Puia sp.
ATATTACCTCGGCGGCGAATATCCACCCTACCGCGCCATCACCATCAACCGATACCTGGCTGAACTGAAAGACATCACACCGGAAGACATGATGAAACTGCAAACAGACACGTACAATTCCTTTGCGGGCATGGCCAGACCGGTGCTGGTAAAAAATATCGATGTCGCTTCCCTGGATGAAAACGAAAAGAATTATTACGATGTGCTCAAAGCCTGGGATCTTCACAACGACGCAGAATCCAAAGGTGCCACCATTTTCGTAGAGACCTGGGACAGCCTGACGCATATTGTATGGGATGACGAACTCGGCAAGACCGGAGAGCCTTCCATGTATCCATTCGAGAGCACCCTGCTCGAGGGCATCCTGCGCGATTCGGCCTATGAGTTTCTGGACAACGTCAACACACCGGAAAAAGAAACCCTGGTCCAGGATATGACGCTCGCCTTTAAAAAAGCGGTGGCCGTCTGCAAGCAACAGGAAGCCGCCGGCACACTGATCTGGGGCAAACACAAAAATACAGGCATCATGCACCTCGCCAAACTTCCTGCCTTCAGCCGCATGGATCTGTTGACCGGTGGCGGCGTCAACTGCATCAGTGCGATAAAAAAAGACCACGGACCGAGTTGGCGGATGATCGTGCAGCTCACGGATAAAACGGAGGCCTATGGAATTTATCCCGGCGGACAAAGCGGCAATCCAGGGAGCCCGTATTATGATGACTTCATCGATAACTGGGCCGCCGGAAAATATTATCCGCTGTGGGTGATGAAGGAGGACGAGGCCGGCGACAAGCGCGTGGTCGGAAAAATAAAACTGTCACCCGCAAAAAATTAAATCGACCGCATCATGCTGAAATATGTTCTCGCTATTTGTGTGACGGCAGCGCTCTCCTTTATCTCCGGCTTATACCTGCCCTGGTGGGGAATAGCGCTCGCGGCATTCTTTACCAGTGTCATGATCCCGCAAAAACCATTGTTTGCCTTTCTATCGGGCTTTATCGGGGTATTTCTGCTCTGGGAGGTGATGGTTTGGTGGATCGATAACAAAAACAACGGTATCCTTTCGCAGAAAATGGCCAATCTCCTGCACCTGGGCGGTTCCACCCTCCTGCTGATCATGATCACCGCCATCATCGGTGGCCTGGTGGCCGGTACCGCAGCCGCTGCAGGCGCCTATTGCCGCCGGCTCTTATTTCCCAAGTCGACCGTGCGCTGACAATAAATCCCCCCCGGCAAGAAATCCTATATTATTTTCGCAGTATGATGTGGTGCGTGAAAAACCTGTTGACGGGTGTCCTGTTCTTTTTGTCGTTTATGCACGCCGCCCTGGCAGGTCGCATTTCAGGTACCGTTACGGACGATAAGGGCAATATCCTGGCCTACGCATCGGTCTATGTGAAAGGCACGCGCACCGGCACCACCAGCAACAACCACGGAAATTATTTTCTTGACCTGAGTCCCGGAAATTACAGCATCGTTTGCCAGTATGTCGGCTATGCGCGGCAGGAAAAAAACATTACGGTCACCGCAGATGCCGCCACACTGAACTTCCAGCTGGCCCTTCAGCAGACTTCGATGAAAGAGGTGGTGGTAAAAGCGGGCGGGGAAGACCCCGCCTATGACATCATCCGGCATGCCATCAAAAAAAGAAAATCATACGAGAATCCGCTTGATTCCTTTACCTGCGAAGTGTATATCAAAGCCCTGGTAAAATCGCGCAGCCTTCCGGCCAAGATGATGGGCAAGACCCTCAAGGATGAGGACCGGAAAGAAATGGGCGTGGATTCGGAAGGGCGCGGTATTCTATACCTGTCAGAATCCCTTACAAAAATTTCTTTTCAAAAACCGGAGAAGATAAAACTGGAAGTGATCTCCGGAAGGGAAAGCGGCAGCAACGGGTATGGATTTAATTTTCCCACCTTCATCAATTTCTACAGCAATAATGTCTCCGTGTTTATTCCGCGCTTCAACCCGCGCGGGTACGTTTCTCCGATTGCCGACGGCGCCCTGAACTATTATAAATACAAATACCTCGGTTCTTTTTTTGAAGACGGAAAGGAAATCAACCAGATCAGGGTAACCCCCAAAAGAAAATACGAACCGCTGTTCACCGGCACGATCAATATTACGGAAGGCGACTGGCGGATACACAGCCTCGACCTGATGCTCGTGAAGGAATCCCAACTGGAACTTCTGGACACGCTCACCATCAAACAGATTCATACACCTGTTACCAAAGAGGTATGGCGCACGCAGAACCAGGTCACCCATTTTGCGTTTAAAAAAATCGGGATCGATGTGGAAGGGAATTTCCTGAATGTCTACAACAATTACGACCTCGGCCCTGCATTCAAAAAGAAATATTTCAACAACGTGGTGGTCAAGTACGATACCTCGGTCAATAAAAAATCAATTGCCTACTGGGACTCGCTGCGGCCGGTGCCGCTGGAGCCGGAAGAGATCGCCAATTACCTGCAGAAAGACAGCCTTTACCGCGCCGAGCATGATTCCAGTTATCTCCGGAAGCTGAATGACTCGCTCCGGCGCAACCAGGGAAAAATTACCGTAACCAAACTGCTGTTTACGGGCTACTCGCGGTCTGATTACGACCCCTGGCGTCCGCACAGCTTCACGGTTACGCCTTTGCTGACCGGCGTTTCCTACAATACGGTGGAAGGCGTGGTGATGAATGCTGAAGTGAAATGGCGGGCGGAGAACATCGCCAAAGGTTCGAGTATTGAATTCATCCCGCACCTTCGGTATGGTTTCAGCAATACGCACCTGAATGCCTGGGGCACCATCAACCTGTCCAAACACAATTTCGTATACGACCTCGACGGCGGATCTGCCAGCCGATCCGCCTGGAGTTTTTCCGGAGGAAAGCGGGTAAGTCAGTTTAACCCGGAAAATCCGATCAGTCCTGCCATCAATGCGCTGTATACATTATTCTTCCGGGACAACTATATGAAGTTGTACGAAAATTATTTCGGAAATATAAAATATGCGCAACGCTGGGACAATGGGCTCCGGTTTGGCGCGTCTGCGTTGTATGAAGACAGGATGCCGCTGGACAATACCAGCAACTATTCACTCTTCGGCAGCCGCAGTAAATTGTTCACACCAAACTATCCATTCGAAAAACTGAATGCACCCTTTCCGAGACACCAGGCCGTGATTCTCGAGGCGGATATACAATTCAAACCCGGTCAGCGTTATATCGAATTCCCCGACCGGAAGCTGGCGATCGGTTCCAAATACCCTACCCTCGCGCTCTCCTATATCAAAGGGATCAACGGCGTACTGGGCAGTGATGTCGATTATGACAAATGGAAGTTTTCGGTGTGGGATAATGTCAACCTGAAATTGCGCGGGCTGTTCAAATACCGCTTCGACATCGGCGGTTTCTTCAATTCGAAAAAAGTATTTATCCAGGATTATCAGCATTTCAATGGCAACCAGACATTCTTCGCCAGTGAATACCTGAACAGTTTTGAACTCGCCCCCTATTATGCCAACAGTACCATTGCATCATTTTATGCCGTGGGTCATATCGAACATCATTTCAATGGCCTGCTCACCAATAAAATTCCCCTGCTGAAAAGCCTGAACTGGAATCTGGTGGCCGGATCGAATGCATTCTATGTAAACCGGTCCAACAACTATGTCGAAGTGTTTGGCGGACTCGAAAATATCTTTAAAGTGCTCAGGGTGGATGTGGTCGTTTCTTATTTAAATGGAAAGACCGGACAGGCAGGTGTCCGCCTGGGCATCGACGGACTCTTTGGCGGCCTGCTGAAAGCAGCCATCAACAATCCCGGTGGTGGGGGCAGCAGTGGCGGAAGACCATCCGGACCAGGCGGCAGATAGGAATATTTCCAGCTTATGGCGTGCCGGCAATGGACAGCAGCGATTCAAGTTCAGCAACGGTATTAAAACTATGCAGTACGACGCGGAGCCGCTCGGTGCCGCGCGGAACTGTGGGATACAGAATCGGGCGCACATCGAACCCCGCCGACTGCAGTGCCAATGCCTTTTTTTTCACGGCTTCGTTGCCCGGTATGATCATTCGCTGTACCGGCGAGTCCATCGCCGACGGAAAAGCGGCGATCAGGGTTTTCAACTGCGCGCGGGCGCTGGTAAGCGTAGGAAAAATCTGATAAGAGACCCGGATCGCATGGATGGCGGCGGGCGGCAAGGCCGTGGTATAGATGAATGACCGGGCAAAATTGATCAGGTAATCACGCAGCGCGGTCGATCCCAGCACCACGGCGCCATGACAGCCCAGCGCTTTGCCAAACGTATGCATCCTGGCAAAACATTTTAGCTCAAGTCCGAGCGCCTGCACGAGCCCCGCGCCTTTTTCACCGATCACCCCGGTGGCGTGGGCCTCGTCAACGATCAGCTTTGCGCCGAACGCTTCGCAAAGTTCCGCGATCGCCGCGAGCGGAGCCAGGTCTCCATCCATCGAAAAAACCGATTCCGTTACGACAAACCGTTCGCCGGTCGCCCTGGACAATTTAACCTTCAGGTCATCCACGTCGTTGTGGGCAAAAGAATAACTATTTGCAAACGACAGGCGAATGCCATCGCGGATCGATGCGTGACACAATTTATCATAGAGAATCGTATCGCCCTTCGACGCTATGGAAGCCAGCAATCCGATGTTTGCATCGTAGCCGGAATTAAAAATAAGGGCGGCGTCCGACTGATGAAAGCGGGCGATATCTTTTTCCGTGTCTTCTGTCAGGGTGAAGTTTCCCGAGAGCAGGCGCGAACCTTTCGCACCGCTGGCCGCGGCCGGATCGGGCGTAATAAGCCCTTGCGTGGCAATGCCGAGGTAGTCATTGGAGCAGAAGTCAATCCTGCCTTGGGGCACCTGTAACCTGCGGAATGCATCCTGTGCCCGGCGTTCATCCAGTTTTTTAAGGAGAAACTCTTCATTCATATCTTCGCCGGTGAACCGCGTTATCCTGTAAATTTACTGCATCCATGATCCCGGCAAAGAATATCCTCGGTCTTCAGCTTCCTACCGACCCGCGCTGGGTGGATCTCGCCGGTATTTCCCTCGAAGAGATCCTCACCGACCATGCATTTTGCGAACAGAAAGCGGCCACCACCTGCATTACCCTGATCACGAAACACAGCGACAAACAACAACTGGTGCATGCGCTCGCACCCATCGTTACCGAGGAATGGGGACATTTTAGGATGGTACTGGCTGAATTGCATAAAAGGGGCTTGTCGCTGGGAAAACAACGCAAAGACGACTATGTAAACAAGCTGCTGGCCTTTCAGCGAAAGGGCGGAGATTTTGATGAAAGATTTCTGGACCAGCTGCTGACCATGGCGATGATCGAAGCGCGCAGTTGCGAACGATTCAAGCGGCTGAGTGAGGGACTGGAGGATGAATACCTCCGGAATTTTTACCGCCGCTTCATGGAGAGCGAAGCGGGTCACTACCATCTTTTCATCGAACTGGCGGAAACCTATTTTCCCAAAGAGAAAGTCAGGAACCGGTGGAAAGAATGGCTTGCATTCGAAGCGGAGCTCATGCGCTCCATGGAATTGCGGGGAGACCGCATTCATTAAACAGTCCCTGAAAAATAACCGATCTCTTTACTGAAATTCAAAAAGGGAAACTGCTGCTGCAGCTGGGCTGCTTTCTCTCCGTGGACGCGGAGGAAATTCCGGTGTGCTTCGGTATCCGGCTGAAAAGCCTTATGCCGGGCGGCGGTGACTATCTTTTTCACTTCTTTCATCAGCTCATTGGATTCCGCGTCGATATAGGATTCAGCAAATTTTTCCAGCACAAACTCCGTCGCTGAATAATTCGGATGCACCAGATCGACATCGTAGAAACGGTAATCCCGCAATACATCCACCACGAGTTCGTAGGCAGGGAAATAAAAGATGCGTTCGAATTTATGGGCCAGGTGATGAACCACTTCGATCAGCCGGGCCTTGCTCCGGTTGTTGTCCACCACCCCTTCACGGATATGGCGCACAGGGCTCACCGTTAGTATGATTTTCAGTTTGGGATTGAAATTAATGAGGCGGTGCACGCAATGGTCGAGCGCGGCATGCATCTCTTCAATGGGTAACAGTCTTTTCTCGAACCAGTCGGCGGGGGCACGGTGACAATTGGCCACGGACTGCAAATCTTTTTTAAGCCGGTAGGAAAAAGCGGAGCCGAGGGTAATGACCAGCCAGTCTGCCGTTTTTAAAAAACCATGCGCCTGTTCGATGGACGCGTTGATTCGGGTAAGCGCCGCTTCCTGACTTATGTTTGAAAAGATACTGTGGTGCTGCCAGCTCTGCCAGCATTCATTCAGATAAAAGAGATCGGATGACAGAAATTTTTTTTGTTCGATATAGGACACGAGGCTGCTGCAAACACTGAGGGGGTCGAAGAGAATGCCGTTGGGATTTTGAAGCACCTGGAATTTCAGGTCCTGTAAATGATGGCCGATATGTTCGGTAAAACAGGAACCTGTAAGCAGGATGGGTTGCCGGTAATTGATTTTTTCAGGCGGTTCAGCGATCTGTATGGGCAGGATAAATGGGTGCACGGCTAATGAGTTGAAAAGATTTTGTCTGCCAGCAAAAGACTTTTTGCGAGGGCAGTTTCATTGATTGACGGACGACGTTGCCTGCTTTGAAGATAGTCGAGCAGCACCAGGGTATCCATATTGCCGACAAGTTCGTCGCCCGCCATCGGGCATCCGCCGATGCCGCGCAGCGCGCCATCGAAGCGGCGGCAGCCAGCCTGGAAGGCCGCGTCGATTTTCTGCATGCGGTTGGCCGGCGCCGAATGCAGGTGCACACCGATCAGCGCGTCAGTACATTTCTCCACCAGCCGGCTCGTGAGGGAAAAGACCTGCGCGGCGCTGGCGAGTCCCACGGTATCAGCCAGCGAAAGGGTTTTGACTCCCAGCGCGATCAGCGCATCCGCCCATTGATGCACGATATCTTCGCTGTAAGGATCGCGGTAAGGATTGCCGAAGGCCATCGAGAGATAGACCACCAGTTCTTTGCCGCTGTGATGGCAGCGATCCAGGATATCCTGCACCACCTGCATCGACGCCGTGATGGAATGATTGGTATTGCGTTGCTGGAAAGTTTCAGAGACAGAAAAAGGATAGCCCAGCACGGATATTTTATCCAGCGCGCAGGCTTCTTCTGCCCCGCGAAGATTGGCCACGATGGCGAGCAGCCGGGTATTGGAATTTTCAAGGGACAGCGATTGCAACACTTCCCGGGTGTCTGCCATCTGAGGGATGGCGCGTGCGGAAACGAAGCTGCCGAAATCAAGGCTCTCAAAACCCACGGCCAGCAGCGACTGGAGATAGCTGATTTTTTCTGCCGTCGGAATCTGCACGGGCCAGCCCTGCATTGCATCGCGCGGGCATTCGACCAGGGAAACCGAATCGGGGAAAGGACTCATAAAAAATATTTCAGGCTGTCTGCTTTTTATTGCCGGCTTTTCATCGCCTCATATAAAAGAATGCCGCAGGCAACAGATACATTGAATGAATCAAAGTCGCCGGCCATCGGAATGGAAAATGCATCGTCGGCCGCTTTCAGCATATGCGGCGGCAATCCTTTGTCTTCGCTGCCCATCATGATACAACAAGGTGTATTGAGTTCCAGTTCAAATATTTTTTTGTCGGATTTGAGTGTGCTGGCATAGGCGCGAATGCCATTGAGGTGCAGGGTATCGACTGCTTTAAGGAGACTGCCCACGCGGCAGATCAGTATTTTCTCCAGCGCCCCTGCCGATGACTTCAGCGCTTCTTCGTTGAGGGCCGCGATGCCCTTGTCAGGAATGATCATCACCTGGGCGCCGCAACAAACCGCCGTGCGCGCCATCGCGCCGATATTGCGGACATCGGTGACGCCATCGATCAACAAAAAAAGCGGGGTTTGTCCCAGGCCCACCACATGATCGATGGACTGCTGGAGATCCGAATATTGAAGCAGCGAAGCATAGGCAATCACGCCCTGGTGGTTGGCGCGGGAGACGGAAGATAATTTTTCCGGGGGCACCTGCTGGATCGGAATACCGCCTTTTTCAGCGAGTTTCCGGATTTCACCGATGGATTCTCCGCTGATATTGCGTTGAAAAAGGATCTTGTCGATCGCACGGCCCGATTTCATCGCTTCGATGAGCGGTTGTCTGCCGATAATAAGAGAAGATGCTTTCAATGATTTATTTTTTTATCCTTCCGTCCAGTATCATGAGTTGCACTTTGAGGATGGCGGCTACCGACATCGAATCCGTGATTTCTCCTGCCTCCACCATCGAGCAGGCTTCGCTGAACGGAAGTTTCCGCACCACGAGCTGCTCGGTTTCTTCCGGCATGGCGGTTTTCTGTTCCAGTCCGCGGGCCAGGAAAATCCGGGCGTCTTCGTCGCTGACGGAATTGGACAGGTGCATCCGGAGTAATTCGGTCCATTCGCTGGCCACCAGTCCGGTTTCTTCGATCAATTCCCGCTTACCCGATTCCAAAGGATCCGTATCCATCGATCCACCGCCTTCCGGTATTTCCCAGCTGTACTGGTTTAGGGGGAACCGGAATTGTCCTACAAGATAAGTGTTGAGATCCTCATCCAGCACCAGTACGCCGACGGCGAGGTTCTTGAAATGGACTTTCCCGTAGATGCCGGGGCCGCCGCCGGGGTTGATGACATCGTATTCCGTTACACTTATCCAGGGATTCTGGTAAGTGATTTTTTCGGCGAGTATGGTCCAGGGGGAATTCATGTAATGGGATTTCACGCGGCGGCGCAACGGATGCGCAACGACGAGACGGTTTCACGCAAGGACGTAAAGATCTGAAAGGAGCAAAGTTGTTAAGCATGTTCGGAATTCCGCCACGTTGCGTCGTTGCGCATCCGTTGCGCCGTCGCGTGAAATCACTATTTCTTGAAATGCCCGCC
>CAZZYD010000156.1:0-8930 GCA_964658175.1 uncultured Puia sp.
CATGACGGTTATCAGACCGGGGGATTAAAAACCGCCATTGCCAGCGGTATCGATGCAAAAGTGTTCCGGGTGGTAAATGTCGAAACCGGTGAAACCGTTTTGTCAAAACCAATCCGTGACACCGTTACTTCGATCGGTCGTTTTCAGTGGATGGATTTTTCCGAGCTTCGCGAACCCGGCAAATATGAACTGCAGGCCGGCAACTCGGTTACCCATACATTTCCCATTGAGGGCGAAATCTGGGAGGCATCCATCTGGAAAGCGCTGAATTTTTTTTATATGGAACGTTGCGGCGCGGCGATACCCGGAGTACACGGTGTATGTCACCGCGACTGGAGCTGCACGCACAACAACCAGCGGATCATGATCAATGGGGGATGGCATGATGCGGGCGATCTGTCCCAGGGACTGGGCAACACGGCAGAAATCGACTATGGGATATTTAGTCTGGCGGAGCGGTTGCGCAGTCAGCAGGGAAATACGGCACTGTATGACCGGTTGATCGAGGAAGGGAAATGGGGACTGGACTGGATACTGAAAACAAGTTTTGGTGACGGCTTTCGGAACACCTGGTCGATCAGCAGCCGGCGCACCAATGATATTTTGGGTGACGACGACGATATCAATACCGTCGGCAGGAATAGCCCGATGGATAATTTTATGGCCGCGGCAGCGGAAGCCATCGCTGCCAGGGTACTTCAGGAAAGCGATCCGCGGCTCGCGGCGCTTTCACAAAAGATGGCCATCGCCGACTGGAAATTTGGGATGGAAGGAATGAAGACGGCGCAACCCTCCGCCGAGATCTGGACGGGTACTTTCGATTCCGACAATATCGGTTTTGAAACCGCGTCCGAGGCGATCCTCGCCGCCGTGGATATTTACAAACTGACGGGAGACCGCACCTTTGAACAACAGGCCGTATCGCTGACACCGTTTATCCTGGACGCGCAGCAGCGTACCATGACGGCTTGGGATATTCCGTGCGCGGGTTTCTTTTATACGAATACATCTAAAAACCGCATCCTGCATTTTGTGCACCGGGGTCGTGACCAGGCACATATTTTTGCACTCACGGAATTATGCAAAACTTTTCCCGAACATCCTGACTATATGAAATGGTATTCGGCGGTTGCGCTGTATGCAGAATACCTGAAAACCGCGGCTGCCTATACCGCGCCATACAATGTGATGCCGGCTTCCATTTATGTGGACACAGAATATATCCATGTACCTGAAAGCCGGAAAGCATCCTTCAAGGCGCAGGTCCTGAATGGCGTTCCGCTGGGGCAGGGGCATTATTTCCGGCGATTCCCCGTATGGATGGATTACCGGGGTCATTTTGGTACCATCCTGCCGCAGGCGCAGGCCCTGGCCAGCGCCGCCCATCTTCGTGGCGATCTCGATGCGGCGCAGCTGGCAAACCACCAGCTGGAATGGATCATCGGACGAAATCCTTTTTCCCAAAGCACCATGTATGGCGAAGGGTATGATTTCGTGCCCCTGTATTCGCCTTCTTCCGGCGATATGGCCGGCGCATTGCCGGTGGGGATACAGTCACGGGAAGAAAATGATGCACCCTACTGGCCGGTGCAGAGTACCTGGACGTACAAGGAAGTATGGGTTCATCCGGTGGCGCGCTGGATATGGCTGATGAAAGATCTTTCCGGCGCGGCCGATGTGCAGGGGCAGGCAGACGGTCCGGTTCTTTTCAGGGAAAAAAATACCGGGAAAGAAATCACGCTGCACCCTGACCGGGAGACAGGGCTGTTCCGGTCCCGCTTACCCGAAGGCCGGTACACGATGGTATATCCCGGGGGAGAGCAGCAACAGACCCTGCTTCCAACCCAGTCCTATCATTTTGATCTTCGGGCAAACCACGCACTCACGATGGAAATAAGCACGGAACAGCGCAAAGACGATCTCCACATCATCGTTCACCTTCGGGGCGTGGGTGCGCATCACCTCCGACTGCGTACAAGCAATCTCGCCGAAGGCGATTTATCGGCCGACGTGCAGCTAAAAGCGGGTCGCACCGGTCTGGTGGAGTGGCATAGCCGGCTGTTACATAAGGGAGAACGGTGGATCGCGCTGGTTATTCCCGACGACGTACCGGATCAGAAACTGGAAATCAACGGGATGCCATAAACAATCAGAATGCTTCATGAATAACCCATTCTGTTAGGTTACTGATATTCGTTAGTATTCTAATCCGGTCATTTTCTAAGGGTTTTCCCTAGGTTACCTGCTTAAAAGCGAATGATTTTTCAGGTAAAAAAATAAATTACCGGAATTATCGAGTATCTTATAAAAGGATATTTTTTCGATTGGTTGGTAAACAGGTGAGATCTGTCGACAGTCAGGATTTGGACTTATCACTTTAAACACCTTCGCTTTCGCCATACGTTGTCATGGCAAAAAATAATAATGAATCGTCAGGCTACCCGCCTGAAAAGCGCCCCTGCCTGTTCCTGATCTGCGATAAGGAATAGAGCCATGCATTTTTACCGATGCACTAAACCTTTTTGTATGAAATCAATTCAGTTTCTCCAGCAGAACGGGAAAATGAGCGCATTGATTGCTGCGAAGGATTGGGAAAACACTTCGCTCGGATGCCCCGATCAATGGCCGCAAAGCCTGCGAACGACCCTGAGCATCATGCTTGCCTCCAGGTTTCCAATGTCGTTCTACTGGGGACCCCAACTGATCTTCTTTTACAATGATGCTTTTCGTCCAAGCCTCGGTTATGAGGGCCGGCATCCCTTTGTACTGGGCATGCCCGCACGCGAGGCCTGGCCGGATATCTGGCCGATAATCGAACCATTTTTTACTGAAGTGCTCACCTTCGGAAAATCATTGTGGAATGAGGATGTCCTGATCCCGATGCTGCGGAACTCCAGAAAAGAAGATGCGTATTTTACCTTCAGCTATAGCCCCGTACCGGACGAATCAGGCAGAACAGCGGGTGTTTTTGTTACCTCCTTTGAAACAACAGAAAAGGTAGTGACCCTGCAGGAGACGAAACGCCGGGAGGAAGAATTGCAGTTTATCATCGACGCCGCCGATCTCGGCACCTGGGATTTCAACCCCGAAAACGGGACTTTTGTCGCGAGCAAAAGAATTAAAAAATGGTTTGGATTGCCGGATAAAAAAGAACTTGAATTGTCTAAGGCCCTGGAAGTCATCGAACCATCTGATCGTATTCGGTTAATGGATGCCATTCAGGAAACTGTTACCCACGCTGCAGCGGCGAAATTTGATATCACGTTTTCCATATTACCGGTAAACGGCAACAAGCAGCGAACCCTGCGCGCCTCCGGAAAAGCATATTTTAACGGGAATGATGTAGCCAGCCGGTTCAACGGTACGCTGGAAGACATCACGCAAGCCGTGGAGCAGCAACAACTGTTGAAGGAGAGCGAAAAAAATTTCCGGAAGCTGATCGAATATTCCCCGGTGGCAATGAGTGTGTTACACGGAAACCGCTTCGTGGTGGGCATTACCAATGCGGCGATGCTAAACATATGGGGACGAACATTGCAGCAGGTGAAAGGCAAACCCATCTTCGATGTACTGCCGGAAGCCTCAGAGCAGGGACTGGAAGAAGTGTTGTTGAATGTTTTCAAAACAGGTGAACGGTTCGTCGCCAATCAGCGAGCGGTCCGCCTGCCACGGGGCGCCGAAGTGGAATTGTGTTATATAAATTTTGTGTACGAGCCGATCAAGGACCTGTGCGGTAAAGTATATGCCGTGATTGCCGTAGCGGCCGATGTCACCGAGCAGGTGCACGAGCAAAGGCGGATCGACCGGGAAAAAGAGCAGATGAAGCGAACGATGCTCAAGGCCAGTATTGACGCGCAGGAAAATGAACGGGAATTGATTTCAAACGAACTGCATGATAATGTGAATCAACTCCTGGCCAGCACGAAACTCTTTATCGGACTGATCGATACGGAAAATCCTAAAAATAAATATTCCGTGGAACGTTCGATCGAATATCTTGACCAGACCATCAAGGAAATCCGGGACCTGAGCCATGGTATGAGTCCGGCCGTATTGCAATACATAGGTCTTACCAAAGCAGTAGAAGAGATGTTCGGGAAGATCAATCAGTGCAACAAAATAAAATTCAGTTTTGAACATGCCAACTGTACGGAGGATAGTCCCGAACGCCGCGCAAATGATCTGATCATCTTCAGGATCATCCAGGCACAGGTCGCCAATATCATCAAACACTCCAGCGCGTCCCGTGCAGAGGCGAGCCTGGTCGTGAAGGGCGATTTTCTGGAATTGATCATCGCTGACAATGGCGTGGGGTTTGACATCAACAAAACAAAAAAAGGTCTTGGCCTCCTCAATATTGTAAACAGGACGGAGTTGCTGAATGGTACCGTGTCTCTTGAAAGCAAACCTGGCAAGGGATGCACTTTAAAAGTGAGGATACCGGTCGGTTGCAAACAGTTGGCGTAATTGCTGCTTATCTTCGTGGCAGCAAATGAAACGCAATCGAAAAATTCCGGTACACCAGCTCGCGGATCGGGTACAGACCGGATTGGACATAAAACACTTCCTGAAAGGAGAACCTACCGACGAGGTGGATGCCCTGGGGGCGCACAGGGATGATCACTACATGTTTTTTTTATTGAAGAAGGGGTCCGTTTCACTGATGATTGATTTCAACGAAGTCCAATTCGAACAAAAACCCTGTTTGTATTATGTGCTGCCGGGACAGGTTCATTACAGGATCAGGAACCGGGCAGCCGAAGGTTGGTATATGGCGGTCGATACCGCGCTGATCAGACCGGATTTCCGGGCGATTTTCGAGACAAAATTTTTACTGCAGCAGCCGCGCGCGCTCAGCGGCTCTCAGTCGGCGGCCTGCGAGGCGCTGTTGAATCTCCTGCACGAAAAGTATCTGGAAAATCCGGACGATGGATTTAACAAGACCATCATACGATCGCTGCTGGACGCCTATATCGGGATATTCGCCGGGTATTATCAGGCACCTGACTCACCCACGCATATTCAGTCAAGGCCTTTTCAATTGTCGCATCAGTTCAGAAAACTGCTGATGGCAAATTTCCATACAGTTAAAAGTCCGCACGACTACGCCGAAAAGCTTCATGTGTCCACCTCTTATCTCAACGAAGTCGTGTGCAAAGTCACCGGATTTTCCGTCTCGCACTGGATCATCCAGGAGATCATGATGGAAGCCAAGCGGCTGCTTTATTACAGTGAACTGAACGTAAAGGAGATTGCCTTCGACCTCGGATACGAAGACTATGCCTATTTTTCCCGGTTGTTTAAAAAAGAAAGCGGCATGACTGCATTGGAGTTCCGGAACAGGTACCGCGAATAGTCCAATGATTACCCCGAAGCTTCCATTGTCCCGCAACCGGTCAGGTTGTTCCTTTGCAATCTAACATAAAGGATATGCAGGGATCTATCATACAAAATATAAAACAAAAAGCAGGTCGCCTGCTTGAACAGGGACGCCTGGTGGATGGTACGGTGCTGGCCGTCAGAGTCTGGGATTCTTCGTCCATCATTGAAATTGACCTTCACCTGCCCGATACGAATATGGACAGCTGGCAGGATGTGCCTTATATCAAGTTCCGCATTGCGGCGCTTACCTATCGCGACTATACCCCTTCGGGATGGGATGCTGATATTCGCACCTGCACCGTGTTTATCGATGTGTCGCACCAGGGTGCTGGCAGCGTATGGGCGCAAGCGTTGAAAACCGGCGACCTTGTGCAGTATTTGAAAATCGGCACCACCCGTCAGTCGCCGCTGGTAAATAGCCAGGTGATTACACGGGGAGATCAGAGCAGCATCGGGCACCTGCTCGCCTTGCGATTGCTCGCCCCAAAAAAGCAGGGCTGTTCAGGCGCTATTCTGTTTTCTCATAAGCAGGACCGCAGGCTTTTTAAATCCTATTTTCCTTCTTCCGGTATTGAGCCTGTTGACGGGAATGACGAGCATGGCCACCGCCAGCTGCTCGACTGGGTTTCGGAGCAACCGGTGGATATGGCTGAAACGATATTTTTTGTTGCCGGAAATGCCCGGATGGTCAGTCAGGTCAGGACGGGTTTGAAAGAGCTCGGTTGCCGGAGTGATCAGATCAAAACGCAGGGTTTCTGGAATTGATGTTTCCCTGAAAGCTGTTTCACGCGGCGACGCAACGGATGCGCAACACCGCGACGAGAACTTGATACTATTCCTGATCCAAGCATGACATGTATATCGTTGAAGCGTTGCGCATCCGTTGCGTCGTCGCGTAAAACAGAGATATTAACGCTTCGCAAACGGAAACCGGAACACCCCATCGGTAACCTGGAATGTTTTACTTCCTGTCAACGGACTCGCCACGAAGTTGAATGTGCCTTCAAAACCATCGTCGTCTACTTTCGTAATAGCATATGTCCCTTTGTCGCCGCCATAGAAAACCACGTCATCAGGCGTTTTTTCAAAATCGGCGTTATGTCCGTCGCCAAATTTCCTCGTATAGCCGGGTAGCAGGTAACGGCGATTGCCTGGAACGTAGAAGGCAATTGTGATGTTATCCGTTTTACCCACCAGGTGGTATAAAGATGAACCTGTCTCAGGGTCGGGGATCAGTTCAGTGGCCGCCCACGGCTTTCCGTCGATCATACAACGCATATAGAGTTTATCGCTGGGTGCATGGTCTTTGGGTGAGTTTTTGGCCAGGATCTGATACGCCTTTTTCTGATCTTCCATGGCTTTGGATTGTCCATTGCAACTGCTGATAAATACGAGCAGCATGAACAGAAAAATGCTGGTGATTTGTTTCATAAAATTTATTTGACGTGATTATTTTATTCCATAAATCTAAGTGACCCGTTTTTTGACCGGAAATACAATCGCCGAACAACCATATAAATAGATGAATGGAAGGTGGCAGGAACAATTCTTGCAAATAAGAAATCGTAAATCGTTGACATGGATAAACATGCGCAGACAGCTGCAAGAATTCTTTTGGGAGCCGGCCTCATTTTCGCGGGTATTGGCCACCTTAGCTTCGCGCGAAAGCCATTCCAGGCGCAGGTGCCTGACTGGGTTCCTCTCAAGAAAGACGACACAGTAATTTACTCAGGAATTGCTGAAATCGCGCTGGGTGCAACGCTGGTGCTGGCGCCGGAAAAGCAGCGACCGGCGGTTGGAAAGTTCGCCGCACTCTTTTTTACGGCCGTTTTTCCCGGAAATATTTCCCAATACATGAAAAAACGCAGCGCATTTGGATTGAATACCGACGGCAGGCGGTTGGCAAGATTGTTTTTTCAGCCGGCACTCATTTACTGGGCCCTGAAAAGTACGTCAGACAAATAGCACAGCATCATCCGCCCGCAGCAACCGGCTTTGGCATCTTTTGGAAGCGCCTGATCTTTCCGTCCATCGTAAGATACTGACCCCGGTGCAGCCGGTGCGACTGGCCGCTGCCCATATCCATATGACCATTCGGGTGGATGGTCGTTTCATCCGTAAGCACAATATCTTTTTTGACAACACGCTGCTTTCCATGATTGAATTCGATGAGTTTTCCTTTTCTCATGGTCAGGTAAACAGTGATCGAATCCGGGAGTGTTCGCAGCGAATCCTGGGCCGAAGCTCCTTCGAACACAGCTGCCAGGATCATCGATATAAAAATCTTTTTCATACAGCATAATATCAATTCGCATGCCCCTGGCCGTTGTTTCAGGGACATGTCGCATCATTAACGTACTGTTATCCATCAGACGAACCGACACAATATTGTTTTTAAAATAACATGCCCGGGGCAGTCGTTGATTTGTACATCGAATTCATTGGTTTTAACAAGGCAAGCGGACTTCTTCCGGTTATTTTTGTGCATCGGAAAAGGCAACGAAAGATTTGCCATTCCGGGTAAATTCATCTATCAAATAATACACTTCTTCTAAAACAAAAGTTATGGGCAAAATTACAGTTAAAGACGGCACTGAAATTTATTACAAGGATTGGGGCACGGGACAGCCGATTGTCTTCCATCACGGCTGGCCGTTGTCAGCTGACGATTGGGATGGACAGATGATGTTCTTTCTGAAAGAAGGGTACCGCGTGATCGCGCATGACCGGCGTGGACACGGAAGGTCTACGCAATCTTCCGGCGGCCATGATATGGATACGTATGCCGCAGATGTGGCAGAGCTTACCAAAGCCCTCGATCTGAAAAACGCGATTCATGTGGGTCATTCCACCGGCGGTGGAGAGGCGATTCACTATGCAGCAAAATATGGAGCGGGGCGCGTGGCGAAAGTCGTACTGATCAGTGCGGTCACACCATTTATGCTGAAGACAGACGATAATCCGGATGGCGTGCCGGTATCTGTATTCGACGGTATCCGCGAAGCGACGGCCACCACCCGCGCACAGTTTTACGAAGATTTCACGATGCCGTTTTATGGATATAACCGGCCGGGGGCAACGATCTCCCAGGGTGTCAGGGACAACTGGTGGCGCCAGGGCATGATGGGTGGTATCAAAGCACATTATGATGGCATCAAGGCTTTTTCCGAAACGGATTTCAGGGGAGATTTGAAAGCGGTTGATTTTCCGGTGCTCGTGTTGCACGGCGAAGATGATCAGGTAGTGCCCTTTCCCGTTGGCGGGGCTCAGACGATCAAACATTTGAAACATGGAAAACTGATTTCATATCCTGGCTTTCCCCATGGCATGCCGGTAACCCAGGCGGCCACGATCAGTAAGGATATGCTGGCGTTTTTTAAGTCGTAGAGAAGCAGGCGGCCGCACGGCCCCGACCCCGACATCCTCGTTGGGTTTGGTTATGTCGTGCGTCGCGAAGGCGAGGATGCGGGGTGACAAGTGAGAGGGAATTTTGTTACCCCGCAGCTTTGCCCTTCGGGATCGACAATATAATATATGTCGTGGCGAAG
>CAZZYD010000157.1:0-8909 GCA_964658175.1 uncultured Puia sp.
GTCGGAGAAATCCGTGTCAGGCGCCAGCGGCAGCTTGAAAGCGGGATGGCCGCCCACGGAAAAAAGCAGTTCTGAATCGCCCGGGTTGCTGATGTCATACGTACAGAACAGCTGCTCGCCTTTGAGTTCGTAACTGACCCGGAAGGCGAAAGCGAAAGGATAGACTTTTCGCGTATCGGCATCGTCTGTTAAAAGAAAGACAACTTTTTCTTTTGTCAGCGATTCGATGCTGAACATCTTCTCCCGGGCAAAACCATGGCGTCCCAGCTCATACGATTTTCCATCGTAGCTGTATTCGTTTTTCTTCAGTGTACCTACGATCGGAAAGAGCACGGGCGAGTGTTTAGCCCAGAAGGCGGGGTCGGCATTCCACAAGTATTCCAGTTCATGTTTACGGTGGAAAATGGATTGCAGTTCGGCGCCTTTCGGACTGATATCGACGGATAAAAATTCGTTTGAGAGCATAGATTTCAGGAATGCGTGTATGGTAAGTATTTGGAAATTAACGGTAAATTACATCATGTTTAAATATCTATTGACGATTGCCTTGCTGGTTTTTATTTCGGCCTGCAGTAAGCCGAGTCCCCCGGAATACCTGGGCTTCCGCGATCTTCAGTTCAGCAAGATGAGCATGAACGAGTCGGAGCTGACCACCAAGCTTGCTTTTTACAATCCAAATCCGTTTACCATGCAGCTGAAGAGTGCGGATATCAGCGTATACCTCAATGACAAGATTGCCAATCACTACGTGATGGATTCCACGATAGAAATTCCGAAAAAAGACAGTTTCTGGGTGCCGCTGGATATCAAACTGAATCCGCAACAACTGTTGGGAAATGCCATTCAAATCCTCATGAATGGCAATCAGGTGAAAATCCGGCTGGAAGGTTCGGCGCGCGTAAAGCGCAGCGGCATTGGATTTACCGTGCCGGTGCATTATGAGACCATGCAGAAGATTGATTTTTGATAGTGCGATAGTGGGGGATTTCTACAACCCCGCCAAACCTTCCTTCAGCGAACGGATCTTCGCTTCCGTATCATTTTTTTTCTTTGTCTCCAGTGAAATCACTTCGGGTTTTGCATTGCTGACAAACCGTTCGTTGCTGAGCTTTTTCGACAGCGACTCAAAAAAACCTTCCTGGTATTTTAATTCTTTTTCCAGCTCGGCCCGACGTTTTTCCTGGTCGATTACCTGAATGGTTTCAAAAATGATGTGTTCATTTTTAAAAGGGAGGCGTGTGGGACTGCTGCCAGCCACAGGCGTGTGGGAGCCCGTGGCCAGGGATAAAATATTCAACTGTTTCTGTATGATGTCTGTTACGCCTGCCTGTGCAAAATTGCCTTCGGGAATAATCAGCTGCGCAATCGGCACCGTATTCTTCATGGCGGCAGCCTGGCGGAACTCACGCCCGATGCTCAGCAGGGTTTGCAAATCGCTGCCCGTAGCCAAAATCTGCTTATCTGCCAGGCCGATCGTTTTGAACTGGCTGATGCACAGATCATCGCCGGCTGCACGAGGGCGTAGCAGATGATAGATCTCCTCGGAAATAAATGGCATAAAGGGATGAAGCATCTGCAGCAGCTGGTCAAAATAGGATACCGTCGCTTCGTATACATTGGAAGCAATCGGCATTTCAAAACCCGGTTTCACCCATTCCAGAAACCAGCTGCAGAAATCGTCCCAGATCAGGGAGTACAAATATTTCAGCGCCTCACTCAGGCGATACTGGCCAATCATCCGGTCGGTTTCTTCCCTGGCCAGCGCCAGCCGGCTTTCAAACCATCGCAGGGCAAATGTATTCTGACCCGTTACAGCGTGGTCAACGCGCTGTTCCCAGCTTTTGACGAGTTTTAGGGCATTCCAGAGTTTGTTATTGAAATTTCTTCCCTGCTCCAGGCCGGCTTCATCAAACAGCAGGTCATTGCCTGCCGGTGCGGCGATCATGATGCCAAAACGGACTGCATCGGCGCCATATTTGTCGATCAGCTCCAGCAGGTCGGGGGAATTACCCAGGCTTTTGCTCATCTTTCTACCCTGTTTGTCGCGGACCATACCGGTAAAATACACCGCGCTGAACGGTTTCTCCTGCTGGTATTCCATACCGGCCATGATCATGCGCGCAACCCAGAAGAAAATGATATCCTGCCCGGTCACCAGCACATTGGTCGGGTAATAATAATTGATCTCTTCGTTGCCCGGACGCGTGATCCCCTCAAATACTTCGATCGGCCAGAGCCAGGAAGAAAACCAGGTATCCAGTACATCATTGTCCTGGGTCAGCGATCCGGCGGCGTCCGCACTGCCCACCGTTTTGATATATTCCGCTTTTGCCGCTTCCAGGTTTTCGGCGACGACAAAATTCCCTTTGTCATCGTACCAGGCCGGTATCCGCTGGCCCCACCAGAGTTGCCGGGAGATACACCAGTCCTTTACATGTTCCAGCCAGTACTTATAGGTGGCATTGAATCGTTCGGCCGGGTAAATATGGATATGGCCATTGGCGACTTCTTCGAGGGCCGGTTCGGCAAAGGCTTTCATCCGCACAAACCATTGGGTGGAAATCCTTGGTTCTACCACCGCATTGCTCCGCTGTGAATACCCGAGGCGCGTCTGATAGCTTTCCTCTTTCACGAGCGAGCCATCGGCGCGGAGCGCTTCCACCACTTTTTTCCGTGCAACAAAACGGTCCATCCCGACAAAGATCTCCGCGGCGGCAGACAGCGTGCCATCTTCATTCAGGGTATCGATCACCGGTAGTCCGAATTTCAGACCCAGGTTGTAGTCATTGATATCATGCGCCGGCGTCACTTTGAGCGCGCCGGTACCAAAATTCATATCGATATAGTCGTCAAACACGACCGGGATGGCGCGGTGGATGAGCGGTACAACCACGGATTTCCCTTTGAAGTCGGCATAGCGCGGGTCGTCGGGATGCACGCACACGCCGGTATCTCCCATAATGGTTTCCGGACGCTGTGTGGCGATGGTGATCGAGCGGGACGGGTCGTCGGCCTGCTGGTAGCGGATATAGTATAAAGTGCCTTCCACATCTTTGTATTCGACTTCCTCATCACTCAGCGCGGTACGGGCCGATGGATCCCAGTTGATCATGCGGGCGCCCCGGTAAATCAATTCTTTCTTATAGAGGTCGATGAATACTTTGATGACCGCCCGGTAGTAATGATCGTCCATGGTAAAACTGACCCGGTTCCAGTCCACACTGCAACCCAGCCTGGCGATCTGATCGTAGATGATGCTGCCATATTTTTCCTTCCATTCGAAAGCATAGGCCATGAAGGCTTCGCGGCTGAGTTCATTTTTCCGGATGCCCCTTTCTTTCAGCATATTCACTACCCTGGCTTCCGTGGCGATGGAAGCATGGTCGCTCCCGGGAACCCAACAGGCATTGTAGCCCGACATCCTGGCTTTGCGGACGAGGATATCCTGTACGGTCTCATTCAGGGTATGACCCATGTGCAGCACACCCGTCACATTGGGTGGAGGAATGACGACGGTATAGGGTGGCCGGCTGTCCGGCTTACTGGAAAAATAGGCGTTGTGCAGCCAGTGCTGGTACCATTTCGATTCGGTGTTGGCCGGTTCATAGTGTTTGCTCAGTTCCATTCCCGTAGAATACATTTAAGGAGCACAAAGTTAACCAAAGCAGGCAGCCCTTAAAACAAAAAAGTTTCCGTTATGAAACGGAAACTCTGGTTGACGGATAAATCCGGCAATTCTTTCAGCTAAGCAATCGAATATTTAAAATCCTTTCTGATGCGTTTATGCAAACCAGTACAGCCAGGACATCAACATTACAAATGCAAGAAACCCAAAAGCCAGCAGACCTGTCTTTACGTTCTCTGCCAGATGAAATGAGTGCGTCGTCTTTTTCATAAAGAAAAATTTAAGTGAAAACATGATGAAAAAACATCAGCTTCAAAGGGGGGGCGCTCGATCAAAACAAGGGGCGGTTTCTCTAACGATCTGGAGACCTTTGCAACCTGCATAGGGATGTGGCCGAATGCCTTAAAGTGGCGTCACCGACGGATCTGGCATCAAATATAATAGCTTTTTATATAGTGTGTTAGTGTTTTGCCTTAAAAGTTTGGTTAAACAGGAAGAAAAAAGCAAAAACCCCGGCGCGGACCGGGGTTTTTTAAAAGATGATGAGGGTAACTGCTAGGTAAGCGTAAAAATATACGCAAACAGCAGGATGGAGCAGAAATACAAAACGGCTATAACGGCCGTCAGTGTTACTTCTTCACCCACATGGAAAGCGAACAGCTTTTTCATAAAGATGGATTTTGGTGAAAACAACCATAGGGACGAATCGGGTCGTTTTTAAAGGGTACGGATCGCTATCTCGTATTCATGGGGGATAAATCCACGAAGGCGGTTTTAAAATTCCAATAAACTGAAGGGGATTATTCCTAACTTTATTAGCAAGTTGTTCTCAGAACCCAGCGCCCATGTATGCCATTGTAGATATTGAGACCACCGGGAGCTACGCAGCTAATAACGGTATCACTGAATTAGCTATTGTGCTTCACGACGGTAAAAAGATTATTGACCGGTTTGAAACCCTGGTGAACCCCGGCGTTCCGGTGCCCCGTTTCATCCAGGTACTCACCGGCATCACCGACGACATGCTGACCGGTGCGCCGTCCTTCGATGAAATTGCGGCTACAGTTCACCGTTTGCTCGCCGATGCCATCTTCGTGGCCCATAATGTAAACTTCGATTATTCTTTTATCCGGTATCAGCTGGAAGCTGCCGGTTATGGTTTTGACAGCCGCAAACTCTGCACCGTGCGCCTCAGCCGCAAGGTTTTTCCAGGCCTGCCCAGCTACAGCCTGGGAAAACTCTGCCGCTCCCTGGATATTCCCATCGAAAACCGTCACCGGGCCGGCGGAGACGCCGATGCCACTGCGCTGCTCTTTGACCGCATCCTTGCAAAAGATACGCAGGGGCATGTTGGTGGCATGCTCAAAGGAGGCAGCCGGGAGCAATACCTTCCGCCCAACCTGCCCGCAGAACAAATCAAGGACCTGCCCTTTACCGCCGGGGTTTATTATTTCCACGACAGCAAAGGCAAGGTGATCTATGTGGGCAAGGCAAAAAACCTGCGGAACCGCGTTTGCAGTCATTTTTCAAATAATCACCCGGGACTGCGTAAGCAGGAATTCCTCCGGAACATTTACAGCATCAGCTGGGAGGACTGCGGCACCGAATTGATGGCCTTCTTACTCGAGTGCGTGGAGATCAAGCGGCTCTGGCCAAAATATAACCAGAGCCTCAAGCGCTTCGAACAGGCGTACGGTCTCTATGGCTTTGAGGACCGCAATGGATACCTGAGGCTGGTGATCGAAAAGAAAAAGAAGCAACTGGAGGCCTATCATAGTTTCAACCAGCTGGCAGAAGGGTGGGCGATGCTGCGTAAACTGATCCGTGAATTTCAGCTCTGTCCCAAGCTCTGTTTTGTACAAACCGGGCTGGAAACATGTACCGGTATGGAAGAACAATATTGCCTGGGGGCCTGTAACGGCGACGAACCACCGGCCTTATACAACCTGCGAGTGACCACGGCCATCGGCTCGCTGCAGGAAGCGCTGCCCTCTTTTGCACTTCAGGATGCGGGCCGGCATACGGCCGAAAACAGTTGCGTACTGATCGATAAAGGGAAATTTTACGGGATGGGCTACCTCGATAAGGAACTCGCCATCGACAACCTGGATCAGCTGAAGGAGCATCTGACGCCGTATCCTGAAAATGATTACATGCGCGCGCTGGTGTATCATTTCGCGGCCAAATGGCCGGAGAAAAAACGCTGGCAGACCGTTTAGCAGAGGGCGCTATAGATTTTCTCCATGAAGAAGTCACGCGGTATCATTCGCGCCCCAAGACTCTCGAGGTGTTGCGTATACAGCTGGCAGTCGATGATTTCAACCCCTTCTGATGCCAGCAAGCCGGTATAGAAGATAAAAGCGTATTTGCTCGCGTTGCTTACTTTGCTGAACATGCTCTCTCCAAAAAATACTTTTCCCAAGCGGATACCATAAAGGCCGCCTACCAGCTCGCCATTTTGCCAGGCTTCGATGCTGTGGGCAAAACCCAGTTCATGCAACCGGATATATGCCGCCTGCATTTCTTCGGTGATCCAGGTGCCGTCCTGCCCGTTCCTCGAGATGGTTTTACAATTGCCGATCACGCCGCGGAACTGTTTATTGACCGTGCATTCGAATACGTTTTTCCGGAAGAGTTGTTTCATGCTCTTGCTGACGCGCAGCTCCGCTGGAAAAAGGACAAACCGCGGATCGGGACACCACCAGAGAATATACCGGTTTTCATACCAGGGAAAAATGCCCGAACGATAGGCGAGGAGGAGGCGGTCTACGGACAAGTCACCCCCGATGGCCAGCAAGCCGTCTGCATCGGCCTGTTCAAGCGGTGGAAAAATCAGGTCGGGACTAAGTACGTGGAGTGACATGCAATCAGGTTGAAAGCACTTCGATCGTGGCGCCGATGCCTCTGTCGGTAATGGCGTCACAAAGCGGTTTAAGATCGTCGTAACTGCCCCGGCGCACCGCATATTTGCCCTGGGTATGGATGATCATGGCACACTGTTCTGCCTGCTCGGCTGACTGCTTGCATACTTCCATCAGGGTCTGGATCACCCATTCAAATGAATTCACCTCGTCATTCCAAACCACGAGATGACAGGGTTCATCCAGTTCCTCCAGCACGGCGGTATCATCCTGCGCCCGTTCGATCGTCCTCGGATTGTTTAACTGCATGGCCATATCGTAAAATTAATATTCTTTTTGTTGCATTTTCTACCCAGAAGGTGGTTATTTTTTGCTTTCGATGCGCTGCAGGGGATGGATTGATCTTTGAAGGATATAGGTAGATATGGGATATTCCATATATCTGTTATTTATTCACCAACAAGCAATCAAATGAAACTCAATCAATCATTCTTCTTCCGGACACAGGCGTCCAGGTTCATACTCAGCGCATCGGCCGCCTGTTTACTGATCACGATGCAGGCCTGTAACAGCGCTACTTCTACCGGCGATCACCAGGACACGGTCGACAGCGCCAAAGCAGTGAATAAAGAAGTAAAACCCGTGCAGAAAGATGCGTCCGATTTTGCAGTCAAGGCTGCCGATGGCGGCATGATGGAAGTGCAGATGGGTAAGCTTGCCGCAGAAAAGGGCCTGAGCCCGCGCGTAAAAAGTTTTGGTGAGATGATGGTCAAAGACCACACCGAAGCCAATGATAAACTGAAAGGCATTGCCACCTCACTGAACATCGCCCTGCCGGATTCAGCCGGTAACGACGCGATGATGGAGATGGATAAGTTGAAAAAAGCCAGCGGCAAGGATTTCGATAAAACCTATGTGAACATGATGCTGGACGATCACAAAAAGGACATCGCCGAATTCCGCAAATGCGCGGATAACTGCTCCGATTCATCCATCAAGGCTTTTGCCGCTTCCACATTGCCCACCCTCGAAAAGCACCTGGATTCCATTCAGGCGATTGCGGGGAAAAAGTAAGCATAGCGCTGAACTGATGGCAGGAAAACCTGTTATGAAAGGTCCCGGAGATATTGATATCTTCAGGGCCTTTTCAGTTAGATTTGCGCAAAAGATTCAGTTATGGCACTTGGCTCCAGGAAGATCAATAACCTGAAGGTGAACAATGATACCGGTTTTGGCACCAACCCCAACAGTTATGGTGGGCGTTTTGTAAACCGGGACGGAACCTTCAACCTTCGCAAAGAAGGCGTGGCGATCTGGGACCGGTTCAGCCTCTATCACTCCATGCTGAACCTGCCCGCCTGGCAATTTATGCTCGTCCTGCTGGGCTTTTACCTGGGCATCAATCTGATCTTTACCATACTCTATTATTATACCTGCGCCAACCAGTTTCAGGGACTAATTTCCTCCACACCGGAGACTTTATTTAAAGAACTTTTTTTCTTCAGTACGGAGACCTACACCACCGTAGGCTACGGCCGTGTAAACCCGATCGGCACAGTGGCCAATTCCATTTCGGCCATTGAATCCATGCTGGGCTTTCTTTCTTTCGCCGTCGCCACCGGTCTTTTATATGGCCGCTTTTCCAAGCCGAAATCTTTTTTGCTGTTTAGTGAATACGCCCTGATCAGTCCGTACCGGGGCGGCAACGCGCTGATGTTCCGTTTTGTTCCGTACAAGGACAATCACATCATGACCTCGGTGGAGATCAAAGTGAATATTGCCCTGACCGTAATCGAAAACGGCGAGCAGATGTTCCGGTTCTATGACCTGGAGCTGGAGCGTACCCGGGTGGAAAGTCTGGCAATGAACTGGACGGTCGTTCATCCCATCACGGAGAGCAGCCCGATCTATGGACTGGATCTGAACGAAATGAAAAAGGAAGACATGGAAGTGTATGTGCTCGTTCGGGGTTTTGACGATGTATATTCCAATCTGGTACTACAGCGCACGTCTTATACTTATGACGAAATTATCTTCGACCGAAAATTCGTTCCGATGTACCGCGAGAGTGACGACGGCAAAACCACGATCCTCGAGATACAGAAGATCAATGATTTTATAGAAACGCCGGCTACCTTAATCGATCCCTCTGATAAAGATCATTCCACCGCGACTACGGTGTCGCCGGTGACGTAAACTCCAGTTCTTCGTAGCTGCTGACCGGATCACAGGTACAGATCAGATTACGGTCTCCATACGTATTATTTACTCTTGCGATCGAAGGCCAGAATTTATTGTGACGGGTATAAGCCAGCGGAAAGGCTGCCGTCTGGCGGCTGTAAGGATGGTTCCATTCGTCGGCCGTAATCACGGCCTGTGTATGGGGCGCGTTTTTCAGCGGGTTGTCCGTTTTATCCAAAGCG
>CAZZYD010000158.1:0-8896 GCA_964658175.1 uncultured Puia sp.
TAAAAACCTGTTTGATCCCCGGGGCATCGGGATATTTCCCCTCATCTTCTTCGTCGAGGTTCGTAAACACCTGGCTGCTGTCCACGACGAACAAACGGATCGATTTGTTAACCTGGGGTGCCGCCAGCCCTACCCCGTTGCTTTCATACATGGTCTCCCACATATCTTCAATCAGTTTGTCCAGTTGCGGATAAGTTTCGTCGATCTCCTGCGCTTTTGTCCGCAGTACCGGCGCCCCGTATGCGATAATCGGTAATATCATATTTTGTAAAGGGCAAAGTTAGGAAGAATTGACGATTCGGAAGAACGGACCAATTTTAATATCTTCATCCTGAGGCAGGTACGAAAAATTTCCGCCGCAAACCCATGAAAAAAAACAGATGGTTCAAGACAGGAATCCTAATCGCCCTATTGCTGGTGGCGGGGCTGCTGATCAGCCTTACCGGCCTCGTGCAGGTATACCGGATCCATGCCGGCACCAATGACCCCGCCATGGTCAGTGGCAGAAAGGCATTCATCAGCAGTCTCCTTCGTCCCGAGCGGAAAAAATTTATTGTTTACCGGCAGGACTCGAGTCATTACTGGAGTGGCGGCCTGTGGCTGATGCGCATCGTGGGTATGCCGGGCGATACCGTGCAGATGATCAACGGCGTTCTTTTTGTTAACCATAGAAACGCGGACGACGGCATGAACATCAAACAGGAATATATCGTGCCGGCCAGAGAGCTGCTCAAGATCAGTCCCGACTTTTACCAGTCACATGCGGCAGAGATCATTCCGTTCACCGGCGACTCCGCTGATGCAGCGCTGGAATCGAAGCAGGTGGCCGCTTACAAAATTCAGGGCAGAAGGGTATTGTACAATCAGCCGGATGTGCTGATCAGCCATCAGTACGGACAACCCTGGAATGCCGACCAGTTCGGACCGGTGATCGTACCCACCGATTCTTTTTTTGTGCTTGGCGACAATCGCCATCATGCAAAAGATTCGAGGTATACCGGGTATGTGGGAAAAGACAAGGTGGTGGGGGTGGTTTTTTGGGGGGAGCGGAAGTAGGAGAAGCCTGTTTTGTTTCACGCGACGACGCAAACAAATCGCGTGAAAAAAATTATCGGTGCTCTAAATACTCCTGCAACATCATCACCGCCGCCACCTGATCTATGGTTCCCTTTTCCCGGCGTTTACTTTTTTTCATTCCCATGTCCACCATCGCCTGGGAAGCCATCTTGGAAGTATAGCGTTCATCGATCGTTTTTACCGGAATGGCGGGAAACTTTTCGCGCAGCAGCCGGATGATCCGGTGTACGTGCGGAGTTGCGTGGGTATCAGAATCGTCCAGGTTCTTCGGTTCACCGATCAGAAACAATTCAACGGGTTCGGTTTTACAATAACTGGTGAGGAAGGTGAAGATGCGCGCCGATTCAATGGTATGGAGTCCGGTGGCGATCAGTTGAAGCGGGTCTGTGACGGCGATGCCGGTGCGCTTGAGTCCGTAGTCTATGGCGAGTATGCGTGCCAAATTAGAAGCGGTGCGTTAAAAAGATATCAGCGATACGTTGCGTTAAAAAAATATCGGCGATCACAAACGAAGCGAATACGACGCTGGCAATGCCGTTGGCCGTCATGAAGGCAATATTGACCTTGCTCAGGTCATTGGGCCGCACGATGGCGTGCTGGTAGATCAGCATGCCGCTAAAGATCGCCACACCGATCCAGTACCACCAGCCAAACTCTCCATATATGCCGGCAGCCAGCACAAATCCGGCGCTCACCACATGCAGCAGCGTAGACAGGATCAGGGCATTCTTTTTTCCAAGGGCCACGGGCACTGAAAATAATTTCTGCGACTCGTCAAACGCCACGTCCTGCATCGCGTAGATAATATCGAATCCACTCACCCAGCAGATGACGGCACCTGAAAACAACAGCGGCAGGGTGGCAAAATAGCCGGTGACTGCCAGGAAAGCCCCAATGGGCGCCAGCGACAATCCGATCCCGAGTACAATATGGCAAAATGCGGTAAAGCGCTTGGTATAGCTGTAAAAAAGAATGACAAAAAGCGCGACGGGGGACAAAGCAAAACAGAGCGGGTTGATGAACCAGCAGGTCGCGACGAAAAGCAAGCTGCAGATGACAACGAAACGCAGGGCGCTGTCCGCTGAAATGATGCCTTTTGGAATTTCACGAATGGCTGTTCGAGGATTCCGCGCATCAAACTGACGGTCAAGATAGCGGTTGAAAGCCATGGCCGCACTTCTGGCGAATACCATACACAGGATGACGAGGAGCAGGCGAAGGGCGATCTTTCCCGCAGCAATGGAGGCAGGGTCGCCTGCTGACAGCGAAAATCCCTGATAGTGCATGTCGACAAACCATCGGGGCGCGCCCGCAGCTTTCAAATGCGGCGCCAATACGGGCAGCAACGCCACAAAAAACCCGATCAGCGCAAAGGGCATGGCGAAAATCGTATGCGAAAATTTTACAAGGCTCAGGTAATTTTTTACGGTAGTCATAATATCAAGCGGAGTTATTTATCCGGCCGCGAACCAGCTCCCAGAGCACGATGCCCGCCGCTACGGACACGTTCAGGGAATGCTTCATACCAAATTGCGGAATTTCTATAAAACAATCGCAGTGTTTCAGCACATCCTCCCCCACTCCTTCCACTTCATTGCCGAAAACAAGGGCGAGTTTCCGGTCGGGCATAAAGGCCTGCAAAGGTACACTGTTTTCCACCTGTTCCACGGCCGCGATCAGGTAACCTTGCGCCCGGAGCGTTGCAGCGGCTTCGGCAGCCGAAGGAAAATATTTCCAGGAGACGGTATCGGTGGACCCCAGCGCGGTTTTGTGGATGTCGCGGTGCGGCGGCTGCGGACTATACCCGCAGAGATAGATGGCTTCCGCCAGAAAGGCATCGGCAGTCCGGAAAACGCTGCCCACATTGTGCATGCTCCGGATATTGTCCAGCACCAGGATGACGGGTAATTTTTCGGCTGCCCGGAACGCTTCGGGCGTCTTTCGGTCCAGTTCCTCCATCCGGCGTTTGCGCATCCCGCAAAGATAGAACCTGCAACCCAGAAGGGTTAAAAACCTTGCGGGTTTATGCGTGTCACTTCCTTATTTTTGCCGCCTTCCCATGGCCAAATCTTCCAGCGATACTCCATTGATGCAACAGCACCGGGCCATCAAGCAAAAATACCCGGATGCCATCCTGCTTTTCCGTGTCGGCGACTTCTATGAAACCTTTGGCGCAGACGCCATCCAGGCGGCCCGCATCCTGGGGATCACCCTCACGAAAAGGAACAATGGTTCGGCAGACAATGAGCTGGCGGGATTTCCGTATCACTCGCTCGATACCTATCTCCACAAACTGGTGAAGGCCGGTTTCCGCGTGGCCATCTGCGATCAGCTGGAAGACCCCAAACTCGCCAAAGGCATCGTCAAGCGCGGCGTCACCGAACTCGTGACGCCCGGCATCGCGACGCATGACAAACTGCTGGAAAACAACAGCAATAATTTTCTGGCCGCCATTCATTTGTCCGAGGGCAAAGCCGGCATCGCCTTCGTGGATATTTCCACCGGTGAATTTTTTGCCACCGAGGGCAACCTGGAATACATCGATAAACTGTTACAAACGCTTCAGCCGGCCGAAGTGATTTTTCAGCGCCAGCAGCAGAAAGTATTTAAAGAAATCTTCGGTACCGGCTTTTATACCTACACGCTGGAAAGCTGGATCTTCGAATTGCCCTATGCGACCGAACAGCTGCTCAAACATTTCCAGACCCATTCCCTCAAAGGTTTCGGGATCGATATGCTGTCCGACGGCGTTATCGCCGCAGGCGCCGTGCTGCATTACCTGAAAGACACGGAGCATCCGAATCTCCAGCACATCAGCTCCATCCAGCGCCTTGACCGCGAGGATTTTCTCTGGATGGATAAGTTCACGATCCGGAACCTCGAGCTGATGGGGGGTGATCCGCAGGCAAAAACACTCTTGAAGACCATCGACCATACCGCGTCGCCGATGGGTGCCCGTCTCCTGTACCGCTGGACCCTCATGCCCCTCAAATCGATGGCTGCCATCGAAGAGCGGCTCGACCTGGTTGGTTTTCTGATCAAAGAAGTGGACACGCGCAATAAATGCACGCACCATATCCGCGAATGTGGCGATATTGAACGGCTGGTGAGCAAGATCCCCTCAAAAAAAATCAACCCCCGGGAAGTGGTCCAGCTGGCCAAAGGCCTCCGGCAGGTAGCATCGGTGAGAACCATCGCGCAGACTACCGGTCATCCCTACCTGAAAAAACTCGCCGTCTTCCTCGATCCCTGCGAAACCCTGGCGCTGCGCATCGAAGAACAGATACAGGAGGCGCCCCCTGCCCAGGCTTCCAAAGGCGATGTGATCCGCGCCGGCGTCAGCGAAGAACTGGACCGTCTGCGCGAGATCTCCTCCGGCGGAAAACAATATCTCGTCAAATTGCAGCAGCAGGAAGCTGCCGCCACCGGCATCTCTTCCCTCAAGATCAGTTACAATAATGTATTTGGGTACTATCTGGAAGTGACCCAGTCGCATATCCATAAAGTGCCGCCGACCTGGATGCGCAAACAAACGCTGGCCAACGCGGAACGGTATATCACACCGGAACTGAAAACCTATGAGGAGACCATCACGGGCGCGGAAGAAAAAATTCAATCTCTAGAGGCCGGACTATACGACCAGCTGGTAACGGGCATGCTGGACTATCTTTCAAGGATGCAGCAGAACAGCCAGGTGCTCGCGCTGATCGACTGCCTGATCTGTTTTGCCAACAACGCCATCCGTTTTAACTATAAGAAGCCGGCGCTGCATGAAGGATCCGCGATGGTGCTCACCGAAAGCCGGCATCCGGTAATCGAAAGATCATTGCCGGCGGGAGAAGAATACATCGCCAACGACATCACCCTCGATCCCGAACAGCAGCAGATCATCATACTCACAGGACCTAATATGAGCGGCAAGAGCGCCCTGCTCCGGCAGGCCGCGCTGATCACCCTCATGGCACATATGGGCAGCTATGTGCCCGCCGCAACGGCAAAAATCCCGCTGACAGACAGGATCTTCACCCGGGTCGGCGCATCCGATAACCTCAGCGCGGGCGAATCGACTTTCATGGTTGAAATGAATGAAACCGCCAGCATCCTCAATAATATTACCGCAAGAAGCCTTATCATCCTGGATGAAATCGGACGGGGCACTTCTACTTACGATGGCATTTCCATTGCCTGGAGCATCGCAGAATACCTGCACGCACATCCGGGTGCACCAAAGACCCTGTTCGCCACGCACTACCACGAACTGAATGAACTGGAAAACAAATGCATTCGCATAAAAAATTATCATATCACCAGCCAGGAGCTGGGCAATAAAATCATCTTCCTGCGCAAACTCGCAGCGGGCGGAAGCACGCATAGTTTCGGGATTCATGTGGCGCGCATGGCAGGCATGCCGGCTTCACTGATCGACCGCGCCAATGCGGTGCTGAAACAACTCGAAGAAAGCCGGCGTGAAGGGGATCCTGATGCAGGACAACTCAGCCAGCGCGTAAAAAAGATCAGCATGCCCCAGGTGCAGCTATCCATCTTCGACGCGCATACACAAACCTTCCAGGAGATCCGCGCCCTGCTCGAGGCGCTGGATGTAAACCGCCTCACGCCGGTGGAAGCGCTGATCAAACTCAATGAAATCAAAGGCCTGCTGAAATAGGTTACAGGTAACTCAGCCACCATTGCTTGTGGGTGTCCTTGTATTTATTATACCAGTTGCAGATTGGCAGCAGGATCACCAGCACCCCAACCCAGATGGCATACACGGCAAACAATCCAAAACCAAAATGATCGGGACGGAACAGGAAAGGAAAACTCTGTGGTGCAATGTCCTTGGCGGGATATCCTTCTGCAAAGAAGATGATCATGCCGATGAGGTGGATCAGGTAAAGATGAAGGATATAATAAAAAAAAGGAACGCGGCCGAACACGATCGGGATCCGGTAGGACTGTGGCCGGGCCCTTTCGAATAAACCCAGACACACGATGCCAGTGCCGAGGGTCATCAGGATATAATCCAGCGAGGGCGGGTATTTGTTGACATTCACAAACGACAGCAGAGAGAACAGCGGGCTGCGCTGACCTGACCAGCCCTTCGGATCGCCATAGCCGTTGACAAAACGAATGATAATAAATGCCAGGATCATCCCCGTGCCCAGCAGCAGGAAAGTTTTTTTGCGCGCTGCCGCCGTGATATGTGTTTCAAAAAAACGGCCGAATCCATAACCCAGAAAGAGGATGCCCGTCCAGGGAAGGAACGCATATAAAATAATAAAATGATGGGTAGGCGCGAAATGGAAAGAATAGATGGAAAACATACCGTGGTGGATAAGATCGTCCCAGAACCCGACCTGTCCGTGGACGGCGGCTTCGGGGTAATCGAGCAGGTTGTGCAGGCAAACGATCACGAGGCCCGTCACCAGGACCACCACATAGGGCAGGCGCACGCAAAGCCCGAGCAGGATCATGGCAATACCGGTGGCCCAGATCACCTGGAGAATGAAATTGTTGTAGAGGGGATTAAAGGTCCAGCCAAAAGTAACGATCACCAGTTCCACCAAAATCAGCCAAAACCCTCTTTTAATCAGAAACTGTCCCAGTTCACGGGTGGTTTTCCGGCGGCCAGACAGATAAGCCGAACATCCCGCCAGAAAAACAAAAATCGGGGCGCAGAAATGGGTGATCCAGCGGGTAAAAAACAAGGCCGGGGTGGTTGTAGCCAGGTTGGTCGGACTGTCCGTAGCGGCCGTAATATGGAGATAATCGCGCACATGGTCGAGCGCCATGATCATCATGACCAGGCCCCGGAGGATGTCAATGGAATAGATCCTGTTTCTGGAGACAGTCGGCGTCGTCATAAGCAGTTTTGGTCGGACCAAGATAGGAATTTCGGAGCTTTTGGCGGCCCGGGAATGGTATGAGCGGCGCCAAATTCGGTAGAAGATTCCCGTGCTGGGAAAAAATTGGCATCAAAAAATGACTGTAAAATTGTGATTATCATTTAGTTACGCAGTTGGCACATCGATTGGCTATGAGAGATGTCAACCAGTAACCATGAAAACACTTTTACTTTCTGCCAGCCTTATCCTCGGAACCCTGATCAGCCAGGCACAATGTGTGCCTGCCGGTAACCAGACAACCTATGGTACCTCCAATACCTGGATCGGTTATGTTTACCAGGGTTCATCCTTTACGAAGTATAAAGGATATGTAAACGAAGGAAACAGCTCATCCCCGAATTTTGATGAGAGCTTCGGCGGTGCCCAGACAAACTACGCAACCAATGGTTGTCCCGTTTATACGGATACGTTCAGTGTTCGTTATAAACTGACTCAGGTATTGAGTGACGGAGATTATACGTTTGTTGTAGGTGGTGATGACGGTTACCGGTTGAGTCTGGATGGAGGAAGTACTTATGTGATCAACCAGTGGTCTACCCAGTCATACGGAACAACCACGTATAGCGTGCATCTGAATGGCAGCTATAATATAGTACTCGAATATTATGAAAACTTCGGTGATAACCGCATCAGTTTCAATATGACCAAAGCATGTACCGGTACCGGTGACCCGAGCGTGTATGGTACCGGCAACAAATGGAACGGTTATGTATACACAGGGATGAATTTCAACAATTACAAAGGTCATGTGATCGAAGGTTCATCTACCAGTCCGAATTTTGACGAGGGTTTTGGTGGTGACAATGTTACTTACACGACCAGTGACTGTTCGATCAACACCACACAGTTCAGCGTTCGTTACCGCCTGCAATCAACCTTTCCAAACGGTACCTATAAATTCACCGTGGGTGGTGATGATGGTTACCGCCTGAGCCTGGATGGTGGCAGTACGTATGTCATCAACATGTGGAACGACCAGGGTTATAATACCACTACCTACACAGCAGTTTTGAACGGTACGTACAATATGGTACTGGATTATTACGAAAATGGTGGTTCAAACCGTATCAGCTTCACCCAGACAGGTGGTGCTACGCTGCCGGTAACGATCTCTTCTTTTACAGGGATCATGGAACAGAACCACAAGGTGAGCCTCGACTGGAAAACAATGATGGAAGCGCAGATCGATCATTATGATGTGGAAAGAAGCAGCGACGGCGCCAATTGGTTAACCGTGGCTTCGGTTGAATCAAAACACACGGATTCAACACACGATTACGAATTAGATTATAATTATACAGATGCTTACCCTTTAAGCGGTACTTCATACTACAGGCTGATGATTGCCGGTAAGCAGGGCATTGAAAACTACAGCGAAGTGGTATCTGTTTCAAACAGCCAGGTAGCCGGTCTGAAAATCTACCCTACCGTGGTGCAGAACAACACCCTGTTTGTTGAATCAGGTAAAGCCCTGCCAAACGCCAGACTGGAATTTTTTGATCTGACGGGTAAAAAACTGGGTGAAACAACCTGGTCAAGCCTGAGTGGCCGTGAAACGGTGTCGCTGTCAGGAAGAATGAACAGCCTGCCTACCGGTACCTATCTTGCCCGTCTTACGTCCAACGGTCAGCCCGTTATGAATCAGTTACTTATTCTCCAGGCGCATTAATCTTTGTTGATCATAGTCCCTTTTTCTTTTGCCAGCATCTGAAAAGATGGCTGGCAAAAGTTTTAAACCGTAAATTTGAAGTGAGCGCCCGTTTTTGGTCCAAAATCCATCCGGTCCCTTTGAACAATACTTACTGACACACATAAAAAGTCCAGCAATCAATGACTGGATTTTTTTTATGCAAAAACGACGCTCCGTCCGGTTTCGGAAACTGGCTTCAACCAATCCGCGCGTCGCTATTGAC
>CAZZYD010000159.1:0-8793 GCA_964658175.1 uncultured Puia sp.
GGCAGGGCATGATTGTTTTTCCACTCAGGTCCACCACGCGTGCGCCGGCTGCGGATAAATGCGTGCCGATGGCAGCGATGCGGCTCCCATCCACCAGGATGTCTGTATGGGTTTGTTCGGGACCGCCATTGCCGTCAATCAGGGAGACATTGCGGAACAGCGTGGGCATCTCCGCCGGGGAAATCTGTTTATTTCGAACAGACCAGGCAGTCAATAGCAGCGTCGGGCAAAGCAGACAGGAAATCAGCCATTTCATCAGGTAAATATTAAATTGTGTATCTCCGCGCCGGTTGATTTTTAAGCCGTTAGGGTTTAGGCGCCTTTTCTTGCCGATTTGTATTACTTTTGCACCCCCTTTCCCCTTCGTCGCCACCGGCCGTCGGGTAAAGATAAATTCAGCAGACAAACAAAAGTAAAAATATGGGTACCGTCACCAGGGAGAATGTAGCTCCGCTCACCGATAAGATCACCGTAAAGGTCGAAAAAAATGATTACCTGCCGTCTTTTGAAAAGGCAATCAAGGAATATGGCAAAAAAGCCAATATCCCGGGTTTCCGGAAAGGTATGGTGCCGGCAGGTCTCATAAAAAAAATGTATGGCAATTCCGTGTTTACCGACGAGGTATTGAAAAGTGTGGAAAAGAATCTGACCGATTATATGGTCAATGAGAAACTCGAAATTTTTGCCCAACCGCTGCCGCTTCCGGAAAACGATGCCCGGCAGATCAATATGACCGAGCCCGACGCTTATTCCTTCGCTTTTGAAGTGGGATTGAAACCACCGTTCTCACTGCCTGATTTTGCCAGTCTGAAGCCAACGCGTTACCAGATCCGCGTCACCGATGACATGATCGATGCAGAAATTGAAAGACTTCAGTTGAAGAACGGCAAAATGACCGAACCGGAAACCGTGACCGGCGATGACAATGTACTTACCGTTACGTTCACCGAAAGCGATGCCGACGGCAATACCGTTCCCGATGCAGCTGCCAAGGACAATTCCCTGCTCGTAAAATATTTCTCCGAATCTTTTCGTCCGGGCCTGATCGGCAAAAAAACCGGCGACGAATTCGTGTTCCAGCTTTCCACTGCTTTTGACGAAAAAGAAAGAGCATGGATCGTCGGTGACCTCGGTCTTAAGGACAAAGATCCGCAGGATGCCGAAAAGTTTTTTAAAATGACGATCACCAAAGTGGGCCTGGTGGAAAGGTCACCGCTGGAAGAAGCGTTTTTTAAAACGGTTTATCCGAACCAGGAAATCGGCAGTCCGGAAGCATTCCGCACGGCAGTGAAAGAAGATATTGCCCGGCAGTGGCAGGCGCAGACGCAGAGCCAGCTGCAACACACCTTGTACCACGACCTTTTGAATAATACCCATATCGATTTTCCGGAAGGGTTTTTGAAACGCTGGCTGCTCAATGGCGGCGACAAGCCAAAGACACCGGATGAAGTGGAGCATGAATTCCCCGCCTTTGTAAATGCCCTCAAGTGGAGCCTGATCACTGACCGGATCAGTACCGATAACCAGATCGATGTATCTCCCGACGATATCAAAGACGCCGCCCGCAAGCAGTTGTTTTCTTATCTGGGCGGTCTGCCGCAGGGTGGAGATCAGGCCTGGGTGGAAGATTATGTGGTGCGGATGATGCAGGATAAGAAATTTGTTGAAGAGACCTACCAGCGCATCAAGACCGACAAGATGCTGAGCCTGATCGAAGGCCGGGTAAGCGCTGTGGATAAAGAACTCAGCGTGGATGAATTCAATAAAATGCAGTCGGAGCATGCCCATGAGCACGCACACGACGATGAGGCAGGACATGATCACGACCATGCGCACGAACACAGCCACCAGCATTGAGACAAACTTTTTTTGAAAATCCTGCCCCGGCAGGATTTTTTGTTTCCTGCAACTCTGTCAGGTTTTGGAGGCTTTTTAAGTTTGGACGAAGATTTGAATGGCATAACTTCGCCAGCATTCAAATAATCCATCCTGAACGGAAAAAAAATCGAAGAAAATTATGCATCTAGGATCAGAATTCGAGAAATACGCCGTAAAACACCTCGGCCTTTCAAGCAATACTTTAAACAGTTACGAGAAATATTTAGTCACCGGACTCACCCCCAACATCATTGAAGAACGACCCATGAATGTGGCCGTGATGGATGTATACAGCCGCCTGATGATGGACCGCATCATCTTCCTGGGCTATCCCATCAATGATGAAGTGGCAAATATCATTACAGCCCAGCTTTTATTTTTAGACAGCACGGATCGCCACCGCGACATCCAGATGTATATCAACAGTCCGGGCGGCAGTGTATATTCCGGACTGGGTGTATACGATACGATGCAGTATGTAACCCCGGACGTGGCTACGATCTGTATCGGTATGGCCGCCTCCATGGGCGCCACGCTGATGTGCGCCGGCACCAAGGGAAAACGCACGGCGTTAAAGCACAGCCGCGTGATGATGCACCAGCCAAGCGGCAGTATCGGCGGTCAGGCAAGTGATATCGAAATCACCGTGAATGAAATCCGCAAGCTGAGAAAAGAGCTTTATGAAATTTATGCAAACCACACCGGCAAAACAGTGAAACAGATCGAAAAGGACAGCGACCGTGACTACTGGCTGACCGCTACGGAAGCCAAAGAATACGGCCTTGTGGACGAAGTGCTGGTGATCAATCCACGAAAAGAGAAAAAAGACAATTAATCCATCGCTTAAAGAAAAAACATGAACCATTTAAAATATCCTTTCAGCCCGATTCGCTTTGACGACGAACCTGCAGAAGATGAACCGAAAGAAGAAAAACCAGCGCCTGAACCGGGCATGCTGATGAAAAAACTGGAAAAATATTTTTTCGAAAGCCGGTCTGTGCAATTGTGGGGACCTGTTGATGACCGCTCTGCCAAAGACGTGATCAATAAATTCCTGCTGCTCGATGCCGACAAGCCGGGCGAAGAAATCAAATTCCTGATCAATACCCCCGGCGGCATGGTCACCAGCGGTATGGCGATCTATGATGTGATGAAGATGATGAAGAGTCCGGTGAGCACGGTCTGCATGGGCCTGGCCGCTTCGATGGGCTCGATTCTCCTCAGCGGAGGTGCCAAGGGTCGCCGGTTTATCTATCCCCACGGGGAAGTGATGATCCACCAGCCAAGTCTCGGTGGTTATATCCAGGGCGTAAGCATCGACCTGGAAATCCAGGCAAAACAAACCAAAAGGGTGAAGGAAATCGCCGCCCGGATCCTGGCTGAAAATTGTGGAAAGAAATTTGAACAGGTGATGAAGGATTTTGACCGCGATTACTGGATGGATGCCAAGGAGTCACTCGAGTATGGCATTGTGGATCAGATCAGTACGACCTTGTAAACTGTTGGCCTGATTCATTGGATTTGGCCGATAGTTTGTTTAAATTTACCATTATCAAAACCTATGGCTAAAAATACATTACACTGTTCTTTTTGTGGTCGCAGCCGGGATGAAGTAAAGATCCTGATTGCGGGCCAGGAAGGGCATATTTGTGAAAATTGCGTCGAGCACGCCCAGGAGATCATCCAGCAGGAACTGATCGTCCGGGACGATAATGCACCCGCCTCCCAGTTTAAACTTACCGTGAAGAAACCGATTGAAATCAAACGGTTTCTGGATGAATATGTGATCGGTCAGGACGATGCAAAAAAAGTGCTCGCCGTGGCTGTGTATAATCATTACAAACGCCTTCAGCAGAAGGTGGTTGAAAATGAAGTGGAAATAGAGAAGAGCAATATCATCATGGTGGGCGAAACCGGAACCGGCAAAACCCTCCTGGCAAAGACCATCGCCAAACTCCTCAATGTGCCATTTGCGATCGTGGATGCGACGGTATTTACGGAAGCGGGTTATGTGGGAGAAGATGTGGAAAGCATCCTTACCCGCCTGCTGCAGGTTTGCAATTACGATGTGATCGCCGCCGAAAGAGGCATTGTTTATATCGACGAGATCGACAAGATCGCCCGCAAGGGTGACAATCCGTCCATCACCCGCGATGTAAGCGGTGAAGGCGTTCAGCAGGGACTGTTGAAGCTGCTGGAAGGAACCGACGTGCTGGTACCGCCCCAGGGAGGCCGTAAGCATCCGGAACAAAAGCTGATCAAGATCAACACGCAGAATATCCTGTTCATCTGCGGTGGCGCCTTTGACGGCGTGGACCGCATCATCGGAAGGCGTATCAATACCAACTCCATCGGCTTTAGTGTCAACAAGGACCAGCAGGATTTCACCCGGAAGAATTTGCTCCAGCATATCAATGCACCGGATCTGAAGTCTTTCGGACTGATTCCTGAACTCCTTGGCCGTTTGCCCGTGGTGACGCACCTCAATCCGCTGGACAGCGTGACGCTGCGCTCCATTCTTACCGAACCAAAAAATTCGCTGATCCGTCAGTACCGCAAACTGTTTGACCTGGAAGGCATTCAGCTGACCATTGAAGACGATGTGCTGGACTTCATGGTGGAAAAAGCGGTGGAATATAAACTCGGCGCCCGCGGATTGCGGAGCATCTGTGAAAGTATCCTCACGGACGCCATGTTCGAACTGCCTTCGTCCAAAGAAAACAAATTTCATCTCAACCTGGAATATGCGAAAAAGAAATTCGATACCAGCAAGATGAGTTTATTAAAAGTCGCTTAACACCCCGTTTCGAATATGAAAGAATTGCTAGATAAGCTAATGGCCGAGGGCCTGAACGAACAGCAGGCGATGCGGGCGGTGGAGATCATGAAGAACTTTGCCAAATCGAAATTCCCGCTTTTTGGCGGTGCGATCGATAAGCTGTTTGACAAGTACAACAAGCAGCCCGAAGAAGATTTTATGCCGTAAGACCGGCACTCACTTATTATATAGTCCGCAGGCCTGCCTGCGGATTTTTTTTGCTCTCTCATGCCCTACTGGAGCACTTCCCGGGCGATCACGATCTTCTGAATTTCCGATGTGCCTTCCCCGATGGTGCAAAGCTTGGCGTCTCGGTAAAATTTTTCGACAGGAAAATCCTTTGTATATCCGTATCCGCCGAATACCTGCACGGCGTCTGTCGCCACGCGTACGGCCACTTCGCTTGTGTAGTATTTTGCCATGGCGGATTCCTTGGTGACCGCCTGACCCCTATTTTTCCGGTCCCCTGCCTGGAAGGTGAGTAGTTCTGCTGCCATGATCTCAGTCGCCATGTCAGCCAGTTTGAAAGAGATGGCCTGGAAGGAAGCGATCGGCTGACCGAACTGGTGGCGTTCCTTGGCGTATTGGAGGGCCGCTTCATAGGCCCCTTTGGCGATACCGATGCCAAGAGCAGCAATCGAGATCCGGCCGCCATCAAGCACTTTAAGGGATTGTTTAAAGCCATGGCCAATTTCTCCGAGCCGGTAGCTATCCGGGATACGGCAGTTGTCGAATATCATTTCGGCGGTTTCGCTGGCGCGCATACCAAGTTTATTTTCTTTTTTGCCCCCTGTGAAGCCGGGGGTATTGCGTGGAATGACGAAGGCGGTCGCGTTGTTTTTAGCGCCGGGTTCGCCGGTGCGGGCGATCAGTACCGTGATATCACTGCTGATGCCGTGGGTAATCCAGTTTTTTGTTCCGTTAACCAGCCAGTCTCTGCCATTGCGTACGGCGGTGCATTGCATATTGGCGGCATCGCTGCCTGTATTGGCTTCGGTGAGTCCCCAGGATCCGATCCATTCGCCGGAGGCGAGTTTTGGAAGGTATTCGCTTTTCTGGGCTTCGTTGCCGAAAGCGAGGATATGGCCGGTGCACAGGGAGTTGTGGGCTGCCAGGCTAAGGCTGATGGAACCACAGACTTTGGCAATTTCTTCTATGATCAGGATGTATTCGATATAACCGAGGCCGGAACCGCCATATTGTTCGGGCACCAGTACGCCCATGAGTCCGAGTTTGCCCATTTCCCGGAAAGTGTCCGTGGGAAAATGCTGGCTTTCGTCCCATTCCATCACGTGGGGTTTAATGTGCTGGCGGGCGAAATCCCTGGCGGTGGCTGCCACCTGGAGGGCGAGTTCATCTGGCTGAAAGTTCATGGAAAGGGGTTTAATAAAAAACAGGCAACCACTGCTATGTCGCTGCCTGTCGAAGCAAACAATCGTTAGCTATATCTCTGAGGATTGCTAATCAGTAGCAAGATAATAAGTTTTTTGATAAAAACTAACAGTTGTTAGTTTTTTAACAGGGCAACTATATACCAGTTGGGACTAGTGAAATAAAAAGCGGCTTAAATTTTATTCCATAGAATAAGTAGTAAGAACTACAAACTCGGTAGAACGTTCTTGCGGTACTCTTTCTTGAATCCATTGAATTGCGTCATGTTCACTTTCGAATGTAGTAGCGCCATCCAGAATAGGCCTCATTACTATTTTCGGTCCGGGGAATCCACCACCCTCTGTAACTATTTTAAATATTTTATACCTTGTACGTAATTCCATATTATTTGTTTTTGGGTTTGATAGGCTTCGGTTGCGGAGCTGGCTTTAATCCACCGATAATAAACACGCAACCATATATCCATTTAAGTCGCAGCTCCCTGACACAATCGGCCTGATTCGTCCATATTGCTTCATTCAGAAAGCAAATCGCGGCCATGGTAAAGCAAAGAATGCCAGAAAACGTGTTCATATTAATTTACACACCTAACAACCGCCTTTAACGGGAAGTTTATAAGAGTTTTGAGAAATGAGAATCCTGATCTGTTTTGATCTCTTACTTTTTCTTTTTCTTCAGAACACTATTCAAAATTTCCCGCCTCCGTTCATCCATATATTCCCGCCTTTCCGTTCGTTTCGCTTTTTTGACGCGATTAAATTCCCTGAATAAATAGAAGCTGATAAAAATGGGTATAAGTCCCCAGGGGAGCATAATAGTCATTTGAGGGTGATTTGCACCTGGGTTATCGAGTCTTGCCCATATCGCGTAGCCGAAAAATACGGCAGCAACCAGCACCATGACCAAGATCCTGACGGGGAATCTCGCTTTCCTTTCACTGTTATTGTTCGGTATCAAAATAGAAGTTTCTTACTGATTTGTTCCATCTCATCACGCAACAATTACAATAGCCCCCGCCGGTAGACATCTGCCACTTTATCTTTCAGTGTCGACACCAGACCGGGCTCCATGAAATAGTAGTCATCCGGAATATAAAGGCAAACGATTTTTTTCCTGTTATAAAAATCCGGGAATTTGTCTCGAATAAAATTTCGATGCGCTTTCTCCATGACCAGCACCGCATCTGCCCATTCCAGCTGTTCTGATTCCAGCACGGTATCGGCCGTGGGATCCGTACCAGCGGAATCCACTTCAAAACGCGGATCCTCTTCAAATATTCTGTGGGCCGTGGCGCTCCGCATCCGGTTCACGGTACAGACAAACAGTAATTTAATCCTGTCCATGGATGTGAAGATCTTTCTTTTATACTTTTTTTCAGCAACGATACCTTCACTGAAATTAGCATAAAAACGCAAAGATGATCACCGCACCACCACATACGGCGCCAGCTGCTTGAATTTTTGTGCATCTATCTGTACCAGCTGCTGTAGCTCCTCTACCGAATGAAAGCGGCCATGCTGCTCCCGGTATCGCAGAATGGCTTTGGCCAGGGCCCAGCGGATATAGGGATGCTGTTGCAGCTGGCTCTCCGCCGCTTCATTCAGATCGATGCGGTGAATCGAATCGTCGCCCACATGCAGGTAGGGTCTGATTGACTGAAACACCGAATCAGGCAAACCAAAGGTCTCTCCCACCTGCGCCACATCCACAAAACCGCCCAGTTTGTCCCGGAACCGGAGGATTCTCGACGCCAGGGCCGGACCGATCCCCGGAAAGCCCGTCAGCTGACCCGAATCCGCCTGATTGATATTGATGTCCGAAGCGGTTTTGTGGCGATAAGCGGGCTTATAAGCGGTTTCAGGCCCCTCCACCGGCCGTCCGGATGGCTGCCAGGTCTTTGAGAATGTCCGCTGCGCGGATCCGTTCTCCTTTGAGCCGAATTTGGTCCACTTGGCCTGCGGATATGAGAGGACGGGCTCCGGCATCTTTTTCAACCTCACCAGCGGCAAAAGCCGGTGATAGTCCGGCGCCGACAAGCCGTAAATCTTTTGCAGGTCTTCCGCCTGACGGAACAAACCGCCGCGGGCCAGGAAATGCTGAATGGTTTGGATCGTCCGGTCGCGAATGCCCAGACGCGCCCATCCCTCGGCCGGCAGTTGATTGGGATCGAAGAAAAAAGCAGCAAGCGCTGGCTTCGGACCGGCAGCAAAGGCAGCAGCCGTGTCCGGACGATTTGAACCGCCTGCCGCAAACGCCTGTGCCGCCGGCTGATATTTTTTGAAAGCATCGGGATCGGGAGACCCCTGCCTGCGTTTAAAAAAATTGGGGACGATCAGCAGAACAAAGATTCCGATGATCATCCCCAATACGCCGAAGCGCTCCTTTCTTGTAAATGTCAGATACTCCCGGATAACTTCCCACATAAACCAATTGTTTGCATGGAAAGATAATGGCTTCCGATGCCCGGATCAATACCCGGATGTGGGGAGTATCTAGTTGTAATAGTAATATCTTCTGCGTCGCGGCGCCGGCTGTTCCTGCTGCGGACGGGCCCGGTAGGCATGCTGCGGAAATACGCGTCCGAGACCGATGATCAGTCCTGCATTCAAACTGAACTGATAGATATTGGAATTGCTGTAACCATAGTAGTTGTTACCGCCATTCCCGGAGCCATCGCCGAAACTCCCAAAATAATATCCGCCGTC
>CAZZYD010000160.1:0-8740 GCA_964658175.1 uncultured Puia sp.
ACAATGGCAAATCAAAAATTATCCTGCTTCGTACGGGCGAAAGTCGGCAGGGCGTGGTTGGTCTCTTCCAGCCAGGACTGCCGGGAGAACAAACGCCAGGTCTTTCCGTGCGCTTTGCCGGGATCAATGACAAGGCCATTGCCTCCTACCTCATTTCTTTATATTGCTCGCTGGCTGTTTTGGTGGATGATGCCATCGCCGTATTGGACAACGTTGAAATTGGAAAATATCATGAGTACAAGTACTGAGCAATACATCGTGGATGAAAGTCTCTTGCAGGGGCTCGCCAATGAACTGTTCAAACAGGATGCATCTCCGGCAATCGTTGCACCGGTAGCCGGCCAATTCGAGCCGCTGAAGGATCATACCACAGACCCCCGCTTCAAACACGAAAGCAGCAGCCATCCTTCCAGCCTTCCCGGCATCGGCGCTTCCAGTCTGGGTTTCACACAGGCTTTCAATGGCGCGGATTTTCCCTCCACAACGCAGCCTGCACCCAACGAAATCCGGCTTGCCAATATTTCGCACTTTGTAAAACCATCCAGTGTAGGACTGGATCATATTCCTGCTTCAAAAACAGGCTCCGGGATTTCGCCCTCGGTCCATCATCAGGGTAATGAAGTGAATTTACAACAACCGCAGACCGCACTACCCGACCCTCATTTTCCGGCAGGCAAGGGCGTACCGGCATCGGTAGCGGGCAGCGGCGCATCGCCATCTGTACAATACCTGAAACAAGACCAGCAGAATAAAACATTGCCCCACGACGGGTTTTTTCCCGATATGAAAAAAATCCTGGAGTCGATATTTCACGCAAGTCATGCCCCGCAACTGCCATCGCCGTTGAGTGAAAACAGCCATCCGTTTTCCTCTTATTATTTTATCGCGGATCCGCCTCCGGTAAAGCATGTTCCCCATACCAAACCATCTTTCGACGCGGAATTCATAAAAAAAGATTTTCCGATTTTACGCGAACCCGTGAACGGCAGGCCGTTGATCTGGCTGGACAATGCGGCGACCACGCAAAAACCGAAATCAGTGATCGACCGGATCAGCTATTTTTACGAACATGAGAATTCAAATGTACACCGGGCGGCACATGAACTCGCGGCGCGGTCAACGGATGCTTACGAAGGCGCCAGGGAGAAAGTAAGGCAATTCCTGCATGCAAAATCTGCCAAAGAAATCATTTTTGTACGTGGAACCACCGAAGCCATAAACCTCGTGGCCAATACCTTCGGCGAAAAATTCCTGCAATCCGGGGATGAAATTATCCTGAGCCACCTTGAACATCACGCCAACATCGTTCCCTGGCAACTGCTGGCATTAAAAAAAGGTTTGAAAATCCGCGTAATTCCCGTTGACGACGACGGACAGCTCATCATCGCGGAATATGAAAAACTGTTAAATCCTAAAACGAAACTCGTTTCCTTCACCCAGGTATCGAACGCGCTGGGCACTGTTACCCCCGCAAAACAAATCATTGATCTCGCGCATCATGCGGGCGCCAAAGTATTGCTGGACGGCGCGCAGTCTGTATCCCATATGCCCGTCGATCTGCAGCATCTCAATCCTGATTTCTTCGTTTTTTCCGGTCATAAAATCTTTGGTCCGACAGGCATCGGCGTCGTATATGGCAAAGAAGAATTACTGAATCAGTTGCCGCCATGGCAGGGCGGTGGCAATATGATCAAAGACGTGACCTTCGAAAAAACACAGTTCCACGATGCACCCGGAAGGTTCGAAGCAGGTACGGGAAATATTGCCGATGCAGTCGGCCTTGGGGCCGCATTGGATTATGTCAGCAGACTCGGTATGCACAATATCAGTCAGTACGAACATTTCCTGCTTCAGTATGCCACGAACCTGATGGAGCAGGTGCCCGGACTTACTCTGATCGGAACTGCCGCCAACAAAGCCAGTGTGCTCTCCTTCACCCTGAAAGGATACAGCAATGACGAAGTCGGAAAATTTTTGAACGAACAGGGCATAGCCGTGAGAACCGGCCACCATTGTGCACAGCCCATATTAAGACGATTCGGGCTCGAATCTACCGTTCGCCCTTCACTGGCTTTCTATAATACCTGTTCGGATGTAGATGCTTTGGTAAATGTATTGCATAGATTAAAGAGGAACTGACGCGGGTAGTTTTTTTATTTCACGCGACGAAGCGACGGATCGCAACGGCGCAACGAACGGCTGAAATTGCTGCCGTCAAATGTTTCGCAGTAATCCCGTGAAGGATAACACATCCGCCCGTGCCTGGTATGGGACAGTTTTATTTTATTATTGCTCTCCGTCGCGCCGTTGCGATCCGTCGCCTCGTCGCGTGAAATCTTATCTCTCAAAAAAATGATGGGGATGTATGAAAATACATCCCCTTTTCTTTACCAAAATAACTGCTGTACTACAGAGGTCAAGGGCGGAATCGAACCGCCGTAAAAGGTTTTGCAGACCCGTACCTGACCACTCGGCCACATGACCTTTTCTACATTCCGCGACAAACATACAATAAAATTTAATATCCTACTAATTTGGTAGACTAATAAATATTGAATACTATTGTTGTATCAAACAACATCACACCATACATCGATTACTCGCCGCAACCCTCTTGCTGGTTGTATCCGGAACCGCGTATGCCAATCCTTCGCCAGCGGATTCCGCTATGCGCGGATACGACTCTACACTGCCCCAGCGAAATGAATCGATTGCGCATGCTGCCACACTGGTAGAATTATTGGATGTCGAAGCCGGTTTTGGCAAATCCCGCAACGCGGAGAAGACGATGTTGAAATTGTTGCGCGTGGCGGAGTCTGGGTATTTCAGGAGCAATAACACCCTCGGCGCGAGAATTTTTCTTGATCTCGCCAATATCTCCAGTCGTCTGAAACGTTATGCGCTGGCCATGAAATATTACCGGCAGGCGACCAGATTACAATCGAAAAGGATTCAACCCGCTGATCCGGATGATCAGTCCGGGCCCGATTCATCCGGCTACACTGCGTTGCTGAAAGACGATGCGGCCGAAAAAGCCTGCGTATCCTCCCTTAGATCCCCGGCTTCCCCGGTAGTCGCTGCGCAGGAGATCAGTCACTCTTTCGACGATGGGAGAAAGGCCGCCTTCTATGCCGTGATCATCCATGTAAAACAACCGATCCGGTCACGCCGGAAAGCATTCGCCGGCATCAGCAATGTAGGTCACACATTTATTACGCTAATCAAATTCAATACCGACCACAGCACCGTGTCAAGATCGTTTGGATTCTATCCCGCGAAAAGACATTTTCTTTCTGCTACACCGATACATCCGGGAGACCGCCCGGTTTTTAAAGACGACGCCCTGCATCCCTGGGACGAAGCGGTGGGGAAGTTCATCACAGAAAAGAAATTCAACCGGATTTTAGATAATCTCGGAAAATTCAGCAGTACACGATACAACCTCAACAAAAACAATTGTACTGATTTCGGGCTGAGTGAAGCAGCCATTGCGGGATTCGACATCCGGGAAACAGCCGGCAGATGGCCATTGGGCAGAGGCAACAATCCCGCAAATGCCGGTCAAAGCCTGATGGAAAAAAAATTTGATAACAATGACAGTGACAGTCCGGACACGTTTGCTGTCACCGAAGCACAAGGATTATCCGAGTCTAACCCATAAAAAAAATGATGATGAAAAAATTTGAAATGCCCGATTTCCGCTTCCATCATGATATCACGGCTGAACAAATGGAATTTTTTGACCGGCACGGTGTGATCCAGTTTAAAAATTTCATCGATCGGGATACGGTATCCGTTTTTCTGAACGAAACCGCCCAGGTTGAAAAAACGCTGCTGAACGCCAATGTAAAAAAAGTAAACGGTATCCCGTTGAAATTCGGTACCGATACAGACGGATCAACACTGATTCAACGCATCGCATTCACTTCTTTCCACAGCAAGAAATTGCAGGAATTCCTGACGAGTAAAAAACTGGAAAAAATCCTTCGTCTGATGGGTCCTTACGATGGCAGGATCGGCGAAAATGAAAAAGACGGTCTCGTATTCAACCATTATGTAAATACGGCCGACAGCAATTTTACCCAACTCGGCTGGCATACGGATAGTCCAAGGGATCTATTCCTCGGTACTAAGATACTCCCGATGCTTAATATTGGGTTACACCTGGACAATTGCCATTCCAGTAACGGCGGGCTGCGGGTTATTCCGGGCACACATAAACAAAACCTCATGCGCCTGTTGTTCAGGAAGAAATATTTTATTGATCACAGACCAGACAAACAGGAAGTCGGATTTGATATTGAAGCGGGCGATCTTACCATCCATGACGGGCGTCTGTGGCACCGAGTACAACAATCCAGACTCACCGGTGAGGCAAGTCGCCGTCGCGTGATGTATTTTCCTGCCATCACGGGCGCCTATCATCCGAAAACAGCTACCAGCGCCACACCATTTTATCACAAGCTGGCGCAATTCAAGGACTACGGATTAACCGGCAAATTAAACTGGGCCCGCATATACGTCAGACCAAAAAAAATGATCTGACATTGAAAATCAGTTGTATGATTCCCGCCGAAAACATTACATAAGGAAAATAGCGGGTTTCATGGCGTATCTTGCCTGTCATCCCTCCAGATCAAATGTCCAAAAATTTCCTGACCGCCCGTTGGAGCAATTTAATCATGGCGAATTATGAAGTGCCGCCCGAGCTGCTGACACCCCATCTCCCGGCTGGTACCGCGCTTGATTTTTATAATGGAAAGACATATGTAAGCCTGGTCGGCTTCATGTTTTTGAACAGCAGGATATTCGGCATACCGATCCCCGGTCTCGGAAATTTTGAAGAGGTCAACCTGAGGTTTTATGTTACCCATCAGACGGAAGATGAAGAAAGAAGAGGTGTTGTATTCATAAACGAAACCGTGCCTTTTCAACCGGTGGCGTGGCTCGCGAACAAGCTATACAAAGAACACTATATAGCCATCCCCACCCGTCATCAATGGACGCTGTCAGAAAATACTAAAGAGATTGCGTATAGTTGGAAAATAGCGGGCGCCTGGAATCACCTGAAGGCATCGGCGCAGGTAGATGCCAACCCAATGGAGCGCGGCAGCATCGAGGAATTTATCTTCGAACATTACTGGGGATATACTGCGGTAAAAGATGGAAGCACGATTGAATATCAGGTGAGTCATGACAGCTGGACCGTTCATACGGTTGACTCCTATTCGATCGACTGTGATTTTTCCTCCATGTATGGGACGGCGTTTGCCTATTTATCACAGGAAAAACCTGCGTCGGTGTTGCTGGCGGAAGGATCCCCGATCGCTGTAAAATGGAAGAGAAGTAAAATTTAACCTCCGGACATGATGGGCACCAGTCCGTGTTTGGCCATCACTGCCTTGAGTTTTTCGATGTCGGGTGGTCCGCCGGCATTAATGATTTCCGCGATTTCCCTGAAATAAGCCGATCCGAGCAGGCCCGGTGTAATCACCGCCAAGGCTTTTGCGTCAATCGTGTGCAGGTTGTCAAACCCATGTGGAACGCCACGGCCAACATAACAGGATTCCCCTGGCCTGATATCAACTGTCTGATCGCCGACTGTGTAGGTCATCACGCCTTCCAGTCCATAAACCACCTCATCAAAATTTTCATGGTAATGCGGCACAGGCACTTTGGCGCCGGCGGGCACCGTAAACTCAAACATGGTTGCCGAGCCATTGGTTTCATTTGCTTCCAGCAGAAAATCGATGGTCAGCTGACCGGCGCGGATGGATTCTTGCCTCATGATTTATTTTACGATAGTCGTATCTGGTTTGGTCAGGTTCCGGATCATCCCATTGAATATGAAATAGTGAAAGGGCAATACGCTGTACCAGTAAAGTCTGCCGGCCAATCCACGCGGCCGGAAAGTGGCGGTTTGTATGAGGTATTTCCTGCCGCTGGTTTCTTCCGATTTGAATTCCAGCCAGGCTTCTCCCGGTAATTTCATTTCAGCATATAACAGCAGGCGCTTTCTGATTTTGTCGGCCACCAGCACCCGCCAAAAGTCAAGCGTATCTCCGGAATGCAATACGGAATTGCTCGTGCGGCCGCGTTTCAAACCGACACCCCCGAATGCCTTATCCAGAAATCCCCTTGCTTTCCAAAGGGCGTTTCCATAATACCAACCCTTTTCACCACCGATGGCCCAGATATTTTTAAATATAGACTCCTCGTCCACGGTAATGTCGCGCTTCTTGATGTCGGTAAAACACCCAAAGCTGGGTACTTCGGCATTTTTTATGATGGACGGATTGGTATCGAAGGCGCTGAAGGCGTCTTTCCAGCTGCTGACGACTTCATTTTGTTCGATTTTCTGGAATGCAATTTCGACGGCTTGTCTGTAAGTAAGCAGTTCAATTTTCAATTCGGCACTCAGCGTATTGGGCCGGCATATTACATTCACCTTCATGCTGTCGACCAGGTTCTTGGCAAGTGAATAGGAAGTGGATGTAACAAAATACAGCCAATAGCTGGAAAGCTTCGGCGTCATCACAGGAACGGTGATAATCCTTCGTTTCATCTTCCGCACGCTCGCAAATTCGAGCATCATCTGCTTGTATGTTAATATTTGCGGACCGCCGATGTCAAAATCCTGATTGTAATATTTCTCCTGCAACAATACGCCCGTCAGAAACTCGATTACATTCCGGATGCCGATCGGCTGACATTGGGTATTCACCCATTTCGGCGTAATCATCACCGGAAGTTTTTCCACCAGGTCCCGGATGATTTCAAAGGAAGAACTTCCGGAGCCCACCACAATGCCCGCGCGTAAAACGGTGGTCGGAATGGTCCCGTCCCTTAAAATTTTTTCAACGGCAAGTCTGGAAGATAAATGTTTCGATAACTGCTGTTCGTTTACGATGCCGCTCAGGTAGATGATTTGCCGGCAGGCAGTTTTACCCATCATTTCGAGAAAGGACCTGACCACCTTCTTCTCCACTTCTTCAAAGCCATCCCCGTCCTTCATGGAATGGATCAGGAAATAGGCGGCGTCAATATCCGCCGGAAAATCCTCACTGGATGTGCCCTTTATAAAATCAACTTCTATGATTTTGATTTCCGCCACTTTGGAATCCTGTTCAAAACGGTTTTTATCGCGTACGCAACAAACGATTTCATGGCCTTTTTGCAACAGGGCCATTAACAGCCGCTTGCCGATATAACCGTTCGCACCGGTGATGAGTATCTTCATATTATGCCGGAAAAGTCAATAAATGTATCGAGATTAATCAACACCAGGGAAATGTAATAGTTTACCCGGTTTTTCGGTATTTTTATAGGATAATCTAAAGGATGCGTCTACTGTTGATCCTTCTACTATCGCTCGGTTTTCTCTCATCAAAGGCCCAAACGCTTTTGTCTGGCGGAATGGTCAACCCCTTTCCATTGTCAACTTATGCCAGTTACCCGGTGCTCAACGACAGTGGTCAGTCCCTCCGGAAATGGCATCTGAATACGTATAGTGGTTTATCCGCAGGATACCTTTTTTTCAACGGCGGCGGTGCATCTGTCTTATCGGTTCCCGTGGGACTGCAGCTTACCCGGCAGCTGACGAACAATCTCTATGCTTTTGCCGGCGCCAACGTCACGCCTTCCTATATCAATTTCAACAGCGCCTTCACGAATCCAGGCATTGGCCAGTCATATCCGGGCGGTTCCATGTACAATCCTTATAAGTTTGGCATGAATGCGGGTGTGGAACTGGGGTTGATGTATATCAACGATGCAAAAACCTTTTCTATTTCCGGCAGCATCGGGGTGGAAAGAGGAAGTTTTCCTGTTTATCAAAGCGGCGGCGTGAACAGAAAGACTAAATAAATTTATGAAAATCGAACACCTCGCCATCTGGGTTCTCGATCTGGAGAACATGCGGAATTTTTATCTAATCTACTTTGACACGACTGCCAGTGAAAAATACCTCAATCCCAAAACACAGTTTGCTTCCTATTTCATATCCTTTGGAGAAGGGAGTGCGAGAATAGAACTGATGGTCCGACCCGATATCGAAACGATGCAGGGCAGGCGGGGAGTGAATACCGGCCTGGCACATTTTGCCATTTCGGTAGGCGGAAAGGAAAAAGTTGATGAACTGACTGAACGCCTGAGAAGGGATCGGTTTACCATTTTCAGCGAGCCACGAACAACGGGCGATGGATATTATGAAAGCGTGATATTGGATCCCGAAGGAAATCATATAGAAATAACGTCCTGACTTATTTTAAAATTCAACATTATCCAATGAGATGTATCCTTTTGCTGTCCGTCCTCTTCAGCCATACAGTCTTTTCACAACCCGCGATCTTAACTGGAGTTCTTCCCGCAGGATTTTCCGGCCAGTCCGTGCAGCTCACGCTCATGAATTACGAAACGCGCAAAGATGTGAAAGTGCAGGAAGGGAAGATAGACGCCAAAGGTGCGTTCCAATTTATCATACCCCTGAAAGAACCGCTGATTTACACGATCAGTGTGGCCGATTCGGATTTACTGCAGGTATTGGCTAAACCCGGAGATACGATCCGACTGCAAATAGAAACAGCAGGCATTACCGCAACAGGCTCGCCGGAGACGCAATACCTGATCGACTATGAAAACAACCGTAAAAAGGTATTTGCAAAATACATCAGACGGACCTATGATTCATCGGCTGCGGCCGTACAAAGCGGCGATAAGGCGCGCATTGAATACTGGAACG
>CAZZYD010000161.1:0-8655 GCA_964658175.1 uncultured Puia sp.
ATCAGCCGTACGCCGCAGCCATTTCTGAAATTGTCGCCCGTCATCTCTTTCGAAGACTGGCAAAATCTGGCCGGTATCCGCCAACAGGCACGGGCGCTTGGTTCGGAAGGGATCATGCTCAAAAGAAAAAATGCCGTTTACCAGGTGGGCAGAAAACGCGGCGACTGGTGGAAGTGGAAGATCGATCCGCTCACGATCGATGCCGTGATGATCTATGCGCAAAAGGGCCATGGCCGGCGGAGCAATCTGTACACGGACTACACTTTTGCCGTACGGGACGGAAATAAACTCGTGTCATTCGCCAAAGCCTATTCGGGACTGACCGACAAGGAATTCAATGAAGTGGATTATTTTGTTAAGCGCAATTCCATTGAAAAGTTCGGTCCGGTCCGTACCGTAAAACCTGAACTGGTTTTCGAAATCGCCTTTGAAGGGATCGCCGCTTCCAACCGGCACAAATCGGGCGTAGCCCTGCGTTTTCCCCGGATGAGCCGTTGGCGTAAGGATAAAAAGGCGGATGAGATCAACACCCTGGACGACCTCAAGCTCATGCTGGAACAATACGGGAAATAAAATTTCACACAAATATGTGCCGCGGCTTTCCTGATCCCTTGGAAAGAAGCCACGCTTCGGCTAAATTACAAATGAAAATATTTTTATGAAGAAGGGTGTTGTGATGCTGGGACTGATGATTTTTTCATGCGCATTTATTGCGGGGATTCAACAGTATCCCGGGGAAGATCCGGTGCATATTCCGGCCAGCGTTCAGCGCAGCGGCGACGCAGCCAAGGGGTATCAGTATCTCGTGACCGGAGACTATCTGAAAAGCGGCATACCCTTTACTTATTTCATGATGGGCATCGGCAAAAGCCGCGAAAATTATCTGCAGCGCGACGGGGTGAACAAAGACATCAGCTACGAATACACTGCCGTCAAAGCGCCTAACGGGGAACTCGTGATCGCACCCAACTGCCTGCAATGCCATGCACAGGTTTTTGACGGTAAACTTATTTTGGGACTGGGGAATTCAACCATCGATTTCAGCACCAATCAAAAACTGGATCCGAAACATGCGCTCGCTGCCGAGCAGTTGTTGCAAAAAATGGATCCTGCCAAATATGAAGCCGCTGAACCCTTTCTGCGGGTGGTAAAGCGCATCGGCGGTCATATGTACACCAGCGTACGCGGGGTGAATGCCGCCGACCGGCTGGCGGCATTGCTGGTCAGTCACCGCGACCGGAATACATTTCGCTGGAGCGATTCGGCCCTGCTGGACATTCCGGATGCGGTTGTTCCGAGTGATGTGCCACCCTGGTGGCTCCTGAAAAAAAAGAACGCGATGTTCTACAATGGCTTTGGACGGGGAGATTTCGGCCGCTTCCTGATGGCCTCGAACCTGCTTACGGTAAATGATACGGCAGAGTCGCGCGAAGTGGATCGTCATTTCAATGATGTTTTGTCGTATATCTATACACTCAAACCTCCTGCATATACGAAGCCGGTGAACAGGACGCTCGTGAAAACGGGCGGGGTATTATTCGTGGAGCATTGTTCAAAATGCCATGGGTCTTATGGCAGCGGGGGCGAATATCCGAATCTGCTGATTCCCGAATCGACGATCCAGACGGACTCCGCGTTATTTACCAGCAACTACCAGAGCACGCAGTTTGTCGACTGGTTCAACAGCAGCTGGTTTGCCACCGGCGATCATCCGGCACGCCTGGAGCCATACAACGGTTATATCGCGCCGCCGCTGGACGGAATCTGGATCACCGCTCCCTATTTTCACAATGGATCCGTACCGAACCTCGAAGGCGTGCTCAACAGCCATGACCGTCCAACCTATTGGTCACGCAATTTTGATCAGCCGACATACGATTATGACAATGTAGGCTGGCAATATAAAGTGGAACCTGCCCCCGCCGGCACTACGGTGTACAATACCACGCTGTCAGGATATGGAAATCAGGGACATTATTTTGGTGACCGGTTATCCGACAAAGAGCGAAAAGCGCTGATAGAATATTTGAAGACTTTGTGATACCATAAAATCCGCGACCGTCGCAGGCGGTCCATGACATGCAACTACAAGAAACAAAGGGCTATGCGGTGATTACAAACTGGCTTTCATCCAAGAGACTGAAAGCATTTGCCTTTCAGGAAGAAACCTGGCAGCATATCCTCGACAACCATTCCGGACTCGTGAATGCCCCTACCGGCTGCGGGAAAACATTTTCCGTTTTCCTGGGTGCGCTCATTCACTTCATCAATGAATTCCCGGATACCTATCAAAAAGAATCCAAAAAAGGCGTCCGCCTGCTCTGGGTGACGCCCCTGCGAGCACTCGCCAAAGATATCGGCCGCGCCATGCGGGAAGTGATCGGGGAACTCGGCATGCAATGGGACGTAGGCATCCGCAACGGAGATACGGAAATGAATGAACGGCAGAAGCAAAGCCGGCAGATGCCCGAGGTATTTATCATCACGCCGGAAAGTCTGCACCTGGCGCTTGGCCGAAAAGGCTATGCGCAGGTTTTCAGATCCCTCCGCATCATCGCGGTGGATGAATGGCATGAACTGCTTGGCAGCAAGCGGGGCGTGCAGGTGGAACTTGCCTTGTCAAGGATGGTGAATTTATATCCGGTGGCGGAAGCCAGGCCCACGCTGTCTGTCTGGGGCATTTCAGCCACCATCGGAAATCTTGACCAGGCCCGGGAAGTCCTGCTGTCATCCATGATGGCCCGGGGTCTTGAACAAACGGTGATCGTCCGGGCAAAAATCAACAAGAAAATTGTGATCGAATCCATCATTCCGGATGAGATCGAAAAATATCCCTGGGCAGGTCATCTGGGTATCCGTCTCGTGCGGAAAGTGCTTCCGATCATCGAACAGAGTAAAACGACGCTCATATTTATCAATACCCGCGGGATGAGCGAGCGCTGGTACCAGGAGATTCTGAATGTGGCTCCGGAACTGGCAGGCGCCATTGCGCTGCACCACGGATCCGTGGATACGGCGCTCCGGCTATGGGTGGAAGATGCCTTGCATGAGGGAAAACTCAAAGCGGTCGTCACCACATCCAGTCTTGACCTGGGGGTGGATTTCAGACCGGTGGAAACCGTGATACAGGTTGGTTCACCCAAAGGCGTCGCGCGTTTTCTGCAGCGGGCGGGGCGCAGCGGCCATGCGCCGGGAGAAGTGAGCAGGATTTATTTTCTGCCCACCCATTCGCTGGAACTGGTGGAAGCGGCCGCCCTGCATTCGGCGATGAAGCAAAACCTCATCGAAAGCCGCGATCCGATGATGCTTTGTTTTGATGTGCTGATCCAGTATCTGGGTACGCTGGCCATCGGCGACGGATTCGATCCGGAAACCATCTTCCGGGAAATCAGTACCACGTACTGCTACCAGGATATCACGCGCGATGAGTGGCAGAAATTATTGCATTTCATTACCGAAGGGGGAGAAGCGCTGCAGCAATACGACGAATTCAGGAAAGTGGAAGTGATCGACGGGTTGTACCGCATCACGGGCAGGCGCATCGCTATGCGGCACCGGCTGCATATCGGCACCATCGTGAGTGATTCGATGATGAAAGTGAAATTCATGAGCGGTGGTTATATCGGCGTGATTGAAGAGTATTTTATTTCGCGCCTCAATCCGGGCGATGTATTCACGCTGGCCGGCAGAAACCTTGAATTCGTCATGATCAAGGACATGACGGCGCTGGTAAGGAAGTCGTCTTCCAGTAAATCTATTGTGCCCAGCTGGAACGGCGGACGGGTGCCCCTGTCGGCCAACCTGGGCCGTATGCTGCGGAAGAAATTCGACGAAGCCTATGAAGTGATTCACGGGATCAATACCACCGGTCCGGACCGGCGCGATACGGAGCTCAGTGCCCTCCGGCCGCTTTTTGAACTGCAGGAACAGTTGTCGCATATTCCAAAAGAAAACGAACTGCTGATCGAGCAGATAGAAACCAGGGACGGATTTCATCTCTTCGTATATCCGTTTGAAGGGCGGTTGGTGCATGAAGCCATGGGTTCGCTGCTGGCGTTCCGGCTGAGCCGAATCATACCCATCACGTTTTCAATTGCGATGAACGACTATGGCTTTGAGCTCCTGAGCGATCAGCCCATTCCGCTGGATGATACCAACGTATACGAATTGTTTTCTGCGGACCATCTCACCGACGATATCCAGCGAAGCGTCAACCGGGCAGAAATGGCCCGCAGAAAATTCCGGGACATCGCCGTGATCGGCGGCCTGATCTTCCAGGGGTATCCCGGAGAATATAAAAAAACGAGGCACCTGCAATCCTCTGCAGGTTTGCTTTTTAATGTATTCAGCGAATATGATCCCGACAATTTGCTGCTGCGGCAGGCGTACAATGAAGTGATGGAACAGCAAATGGAAGAAGCGCGGCTCCGCGATATGTTGTCGCGCATTGCAAACAGCAAGGTCGTCCTGCGTTTCCCCGAGCGCCTCACGCCATTCTGTTTTCCGTTGAAGGTGGACAGCATGCGTGAAACCCTGTCTTCCGAAAAACTGGAAGACCGTGTGCGCCGGATGCAGGAGCAGTTAAATAAAGATTCGGTGAAAAAAAGCGTCAAATAAAATATCTTTGTGCTCCCCATGCAGGCACCGGTTTCATACAGGATTCATCAGCAGCAATTATGGTTAACGACAGAACGCTCCATCTTCTGGGAAGAAGAGAAAGCGCTGATTGTAACGGATCTTCATTTCGGTAAAACCGGTCATTTCAGAAAATCGGGGATTGCCGTGCCGCAGAATATTTATAAGGAAGACCTGCAGCGGCTGGTATCGCAGATACAGCATTTTCAACCGAAGCAGCTGATCATTGTGGGTGATATGTTCCACAGCAGCGCCAACAAAGAACTGGAATGGTTCCTGAAATGGCGGGGTGATCTGCCCGACCTGGCCATCCACCTCGTGAAAGGCAATCATGATATTTTACAGGAAACCTGGTATGGCATGGCCGGGATACAGGTGATCCGGGAGCAGCTTGCGATGAATGCCTTTCATTTCGTGCATGATGTGAGCGATCATAGTTTCGGAAAAACATCCCCCTATCTTTTTTCGGGACATATCCATCCGGGTATACGCATCAACGGTTTTGCAAAACAATCCCTGGCATTCCCCTGCTTTTATTTTGGAAAACAATTTGCCGTACTTCCTGCTTTCAGCCGGTTTACCGGTGTGGCCATGATCCGGCCGGCAGCGGATGAAAATGTATTTGCGATCGTGCAGGATCGTCTGCTGCAGCTGCAGTAATCAGTTCATTTTTTTCTTCAGCACCGTTACCTGTTCCTGCAGGTTGCTTACCAGTCCCGCCAGCTGATTTACATCCCATCGCTGTTGCACATTGGCTTTGCTGATCACCATTTCGGCCTTCCACATTTCGATCACGTCATCGGTATTGACGAGGTAAGGTTGAAATACCGTGTTGTCGCTGACCAGGGTCAGCTTGTTTTTCAGTTTGTTATTTTTCAGCACCCGTTTGTATACGATGCCTTCATTGCGGGAAACGACGATATAGGTGTTGTTGCTTTTGACGGATTCGAGGTCTTCCAGTTTTTCGGCCACGATCACCGAACCGCTGGGTGTGGGAAGCATCGAGTCGCCGACGATCTCAAAAGCGCGGTAGTTGCCGGGTGACAGCATCGGAAGGGTAAACGTGTTGAGTTCATCGAGAAATTCGGGATCGCCATACCCTGCCAGATAACCGGCCGCCGCTTTGACCGGCACGAGCTGGATCTGGTTTGAAGCGGCGGACAATTTGATCGCCCTTCTTTTGGCCAGGTATCCGGATCCCTTTGTTTCGCTGAGATCCCTGCGCAGCAGATCATCCAGGGTTAACTTGAACATGTCTGCCGCGATTTCCAGCACTTCCAGTTTCGGATCGGCGCGTTCCTCTTCATAGGCGCCCAGCAAGGATCTTTTGATTTTCAGTTTACCCGAAAATTCTTCCTGGGTCCAGGCGCGCAGCTTGCGCAGGTATTTGAGGTTTCTCGCGGCAATAGACATAACTAATAGATTTAGTGCAAAATACTAATAATTTTGACATCCGGCGTTTTTGTCCTCCTTTTTTTACCCGCTGGACGATCTTTGGTCATTTCGCTCAATTTCATTCGGTTATCCGGGTTTTTGAGAAGGCCTGTCAGGGGTCGCAGGCTCGCACTTCTTTCGTACCTTCGCCGCCTGTCATTTTGACCCCATAAAACGGGTAGCATTGTTTTTGACATACTAAAACCATTCAAATTAATCCACTTACTTATGTTAGGTTTTTTATCGAAGTTGTTTGGAGGAAATAAGTCGGAAAAAGACATAAAAATCATTGAGCCCCTGGTGGGCGTGATCAATCAGCATTTTGCCTCCTACCAGTCCCTGTCCAATGACGCCCTTCGCCAGAAGACGGTGGAGTTTAAACGGCGCATCCAGGAACACCTGCAGGAAATAGACAGCTCCATCGCCACCAATACGGCCAATGCCGAACACCTTCCCTTTAGCGATATCACCGGCAAGGATGCCCTGTATTCGGACATCGACGCGTTGAAAAAAGAAAGAGATGGCCTGATTGAAAACATCCTGGAGGAAATCCTGCCTGAGGCATTTGCCGTGGTAAAAGAGACTTCCCGCCGGTTCAAGGAAAACGAAACCCTTGTATCGACGGCCACGGATCTGGACCGGACCTTGAGTATCAAAAAAGACCATGTTCGCATCGAAGGCGATCAATCCATTTTCAACCACAGCTGGACGGCTGGTGGCGCCCTCACTACCTGGAATATGGTGCATTACGACGTACAGCTGATCGGCGGTACAGTGCTGCACAATGGCAAGATCGCCGAAATGGCCACGGGTGAAGGAAAGACCCTCGTGTCGACCCTGCCCGCCTACCTGAACGCGCTGGCCGGTGAAGGCGTGCACATCGTAACGGTGAACGACTACCTGTCACGCCGTGACTCCGAATGGAACGGTCCCCTGTTCGAATGGCTGGGCATTACGGTGGACTGCATCGACAAACATGAACCCAACAGCCAGGAGCGCCGGGAAGCCTATCTGGCCGATATCACCTACGGCACCAACAATGAATTTGGGTTCGATTATCTCAGGGATAACATGGTGCATTCTCCGGATGAGATGGTGCAGCGCAAACACCATTACGCGATGGTGGATGAAGTGGACAGCGTACTGATCGACGATGCGCGTACGCCGCTCATCATTTCCGGCCCGGTGCCAAAGGGCGACGACCAGCAGTATCACCTGCTGAAAGGACGCGTGGAAAAACTGGTGGAAGCACAGAAGAGAGTGGTCAATCAGTTCCTGAACGAAGCCAAGAAAAAAATCACGGAAGGCAACGACGATCCGAAAGACGGCGGCCTGGCGCTGATGCGGGCCCACCGCGGTTTACCAAAGACCGGCGCGCTGATCAAATTCCTGAGTGAGCCCGGCATCCGGGTGAAGCTTCAGAAATCTGAAAATTATTACCTCGCCGATCAGCAGAAGGAAATGCCGAAAGTTGACGCCGAACTATTTTTCAATATCGACGAGAAGAATAACCAGGTTGATCTCACCGAGCGCGGATTGCAGATGATCACCCGCGAAGGCGAAGACCCAGACTTTTTCATTCTGCCCGACATCGGCATCAAACTGGCAGATATTGAAAAGGGAGAACTTTCTGCCGAAGAAAAATTCCAGCAGAAAGAAAACCTGATCAACGAATACGCCGTGAAGGCAGACCGCATTCATACGGTGCAGCAGTTGCTCAAGGCCTATACGCTCTTTGATAAGGATGTTGAATATGTGGTGCTGGACAAACAGGTGAAAATCGTGGACGAACAAACCGGCCGTATCCTGGATGGTCGCCGGTACAGCGATGGATTGCACCAGGCGATTGAAGCCAAAGAGAATGTAAAGATCGAAGCAGCCACACAGACCTACGCCACCATCACCTTACAGAATTATTTCAGGATGTATCACAAGCTCGCCGGGATGACCGGAACCGCGGAAACAGAAGCGGGTGAGCTCTGGGACATCTATAAGCTCGATGTGGTGAGCATACCGACCAATGTTCGGGTGATCCGCAACGATTCGCAGGATCTGGTATTTAAAACAAAGCGTGAAAAATATAAATCCATCATCGACGACGTGGAAAAACTCCGCGCCGAAGGCCGCCCTTCGCTGGTGGGAACCACTTCGGTGGAAGTCAGCGAACTGCTCAGCAAGATGATGCAGGTGAAGAAAATTCCGCACAACGTACTCAATGCCAAACAGCATGCCCGTGAAGCGCAGGTAGTCGCCGAAGCCGGTCTTTCCGGTGCGGTCACCATTGCAACGAACATGGCCGGCCGCGGTACGGATATCAAACTCGGCAGCGGCGTGAAAGACGCGGGCGGACTGGCCATCATCGGTACCGAGCGGCATGAAAGCCGGCGTGTGGATCGGCAGTTGCGCGGCCGTTCCGGCCGGCAGGGTGATCCGGGAACCACCCAGTTTTATTCTTCCCTGGAAGACGACCTCATGCGCATGTTCGGCAGCGAACGCATCGCTTCGCTGATGGATAAAATGGGATACAAGGAAGGAGAGGTGATCCAGCACAGTATGGTCACCAAGAGCATCGAGCGTGCCCAGAAA
>CAZZYD010000162.1:0-8581 GCA_964658175.1 uncultured Puia sp.
GGATGGCCTCCAGTACGCGGGTATCCGTGATGCCTTTTTCACCAATGGTATCCACCAGACGGTTCCGCATCCCTTTGTGCCGATAGCTGTCCTCGTACCTGCGCATGCCTGCAAGATAATTGAAGAATTTTTTAGATTGAGCCTTTTTCAGTTGTAACTTTTACCCATATTTGCTAACTATCACTTCTAAAATGATTTCATGAAGCCAAGATCGTTCGGATTGCTTTCCATTATGATGTTTCTGGAGTATTTTATCTGGGGTGCCTGGTATGTTACGATGGGGACGTACATGGGTGAACACCTGCATTCTTCGGGCCTCCAGATCGGCGCAGCCTACAGCGCCCTGGCCGTTGCCACCATGATCTCTCCTTTCTTTGTCGGCCTTGTGGCGGATCGCTTTTTTGCCGCCCAGCGCATCATGGGCCTGCTGCATATTATCGGTGCCGTGTTGCTCTATGTCGCCACCACCACGCCGCACAACGGTGCTTTCTACTGGATCATTTTACTGTATTCCCTGCTCTATATGCCAACGATCGCCCTCTCCAACAGCATCGCCTTCGCGCAGATGACAGATCCCGGCAAACAGTTTCCCTGGATCCGTGTATTCGGCACACTGGGCTGGATCGTAGCGGGCATCATCATCGGAAAAAATCTCTGGGAAAAAACATCCAATACATTTTTCATCGCCGCGGGCGCGTCCGCGCTGCTCGGGCTGTTGAGTTTTCTGCTGCCTAATACACCCCCGAAAGCAAAAGACAGCTCAGCCACCGCCTCCTCGGCGCTGGGTGCCGATGCGTTCGTGTTGTTCAAAGACAAACCCTACCTGATCTTTTTTGTCGCGGCCATCCTGGTTTGCATTCCCCTCTCCTTCTACTACGGTTTTGCCAATCCCTTCCTCAATGAAGTTGGCGTTCAGAATGCTGCGTCCAAGATGACGCTCGGACAGGTATCGGAAGGGATATTTATCCTCGCCATCCCTTTTTTGTTCAACAGCATCGGTGTCAAAAAAATGTTGCTGCTCGGCATGACAGCCTGGATATTGCGTTATATCTGTTTTGCTTATGGCGACAGCGGTGCGCACATGTGGATGCTGTATGCAGGTATCATCCTGCACGGCGTATGCTATGATTTCTTTTTTGTCACGGGTTATATGTACACGGAAAAGAAAGCCGGCGCCAAAATTAAAAATGCCGCCCAGGGTTTGTTCACCTTCGCCACCTATGGCCTCGGTATGTTTATCGGTACCTGGTTCTCCGGACTGGTGGTCGACAATTATAAAATTTCCGAGACGGCCCATAACTGGACCAAGATCTGGGCCGTACCCGCCTTTATTGCAGCGGGCGTACTTGTTTATTTTATTATTTTCTTCCGGGAAAAAAGGGAGCGCCCGCATCCGATTACCGGAATTTTATAGATTTCATTCCATCACATTTTAAGCCATTGCTATGATCAGGGTTGCCATGCTGGGTTCAGGATTTATCGCCCGTTTTTATGCCGATTCCATTCAGGGACAAAGAAGTCAGGATAAAGTGGTGAGCGTATACTCCCGCCGGATAGAAAGTGCACAGAAATTTGCCAGTGATTATGCCTTTACGCATACCACCACCAGCATGGAGGAATCGATCGCCCATCCCGACGTGGACATGGTGTGCATCGCCCTTCCGAACGATTTACACGAAGAGGCCGTCCTGCTTTGCTGCAAACATAAAAAAGCGGTGATGACCACCAAGCCGCTGGGAAGAAATGCAGCGGAGGCCAAACGCATGCTCGAAGCCGTGGAAGCTGCGGGCATTTTCAATGGTTATCTGGAAGACCTGGTGTATACGCCGAAATTCATCAAGGCTCACGAAAGTGTAAGCAGCGGGGCACTTGGCAGAATCCTCTGGGCAAAATCGAGAGAGACGCATCCCGGTCCCCACAGCGACTGGTTCTGGAATATAGAAAGAGCCGGCGGCGGTTGCATACTCGACCTCGGATGCCACTGCGTGGAAATCTCGCGGAGTTTTATCGGAAAGGACATCAAGCCGATCGAAGTGATGTGCTGGGCAGATACCCAGGTAAAACCGATCGATGCGGAGGACCATGCCATTGCGCTGGTAAAATACGAGAACGGCGCGATCGGTCAATTCGAAGTGAGCTGGACATTCCGTGGCGGCCTCGACCTCCGCGATGAAGTGATGGGCACCGAAGGCACGATCTGGATCAATAATTTTTTACGCACAGGCCTTGAAATGTTCACCACCGGTAAAGGCGCCGACTATGTAGCGGAAAAAGCTGAGTCAAATACCGGCTGGCTGTTCCCTGTAGGCGATGAAGTAAACGACCTGGGATACAATCATATGTTTACCGACATGTTTTCATCCCTGGAAAAAAAGAAAGCGCCGAAGGAAACATTCTATGATGGATATGTCGTCAACGCCGTACTCGACGCGGCTTATCGCTCCGCAAAAACAAAACTCTGGGAACCCGTTCAACTCGACATATGGAGAGGACTTTCCGGAATTGGGAAAAACAATCACCTGGTCGATTACGATGCCGATCATTACCTGGTAAAAGAGGAAATGACGCACTACGGCGCGAAAAAAGTAATCATAAAACATAAGCAGACCGGTAAAATCAGCGAGTTGGTTTCACATTGATCCGTTCCTCCTTGAATTTTGCCAATCCTGTTTCCCATTTGCCTAAAGAAATTTTATCTGATTGAAAATATAGCGCCGGGTTTTATCTTTGCGTCTCATGAAGAAAGTTTTTTTACTGGGTTTAGTACTGATTTCTTTTCATTCTTCTTCCTCTGCTCAAGTATTAACGCTGAAAGATGCGATTGCCACCGCCCTCACGAACTACGGCTCTCTGAAAGCCAAAGCGAATTATCTCAATGCGTCTAAATCTTCGGTGAGCGAAGCGAGACGGGAAGCACTTCCTGATTTGAATGTGTCTGCGCAGCAGGACTATGGCAATATCAACGGGTCTTTTGGGCCCCTGTCAGGATACCGCGGCTTCAGCGTTGCGTCTTCGGGTCCCGTCCTTGCCTCCCAGTCCTGGTCCTCCGCTTTTGGCGCACTTTACCTAGCCAATATCAACTGGGATTTTTTCGCATTCGGTCGCGCCAGGGAGCGCGTGCGCGTGGCTCAGTCGCAGCAGGTATTGTCAGACAACGACCTTGGCCAGGAAAAGTTTCAGCAGGAAGTACGGGTATCGGCGGCCTATCTCAATTTGCTGGCGGCCCAGCGCCTGGTCATCACCCAGCAGCGAAACCTCGACCGCGCGTCGCAGCTTCGCGATGTGGTGGTGGCGCGCGCGAAAAGCGGATTGAATCCGGGCGTGGATTCCTCCCTTGCCAATGCGGAAGTATCCAATGCTCGGATCGTGCTCACCAATGCGAAAGATTTTGAAGCCGACCAGAGCACTACCCTCGCGCAACTCATGGGCGTAACCGCGCCGGTAGCACCTTATGAAGTAGACACGATCTTTGTTACGAAGATCCCTTTGAATATCGCCGACACCACGCCCCAGGATATCAGCCACAACCCGCTCCTGCTTTATTATAAGCAGCGTATACAGGTAAGTGACGAACAACTGAAATACATCCGCACTTTCGGGCTGCCCACGTTTTCACTGTTCGGCATTTTCCAGGGCAGGGGAACGGGCTTCGACAGTGACTATGGCACGACTAACCCCGGGGGATATACGCACGATTATTTCAATGGCATCAATCCAACCCGCAGTAATTATCTGGCCGGGATCGGGGTAAGCTGGAATCTCACGTCACCGCTGCGGGTACAAAAACAGGTCGATTACCAGCGCTATACTTCCCGCGGACTGAAGGACGAATATGATCTCGTGAATCAGAACCTGACCGACCAATGGATCGTATCCAATACAAAAATCAAAAATGCCCTGGCAAATTATACCGAAGCCCCGATCCAGGTGAAAGCGGCTTCCGACGCCTATTTACAAAAATCCGTGCTCTATAAAAACGGTCTCAACAATATCGTAGATGTAACCACCGCGCTCTTTACCGTCAACCGAGCAGAGACCGACCGGGATATCGCATACAATAACGTTTGGCAGGCCCTGTTACTCAAAGCTGCCGCTACCGGAGATTTTGGTTTGTTCAGCAACGCCTGGTAGGCCGGCATTTTGTGATCACCATTAATTACACATCCCATGGGATTGATAAGAAGTGCATTGAGAAGACCCATCACCATCCTGGTGCTGGTAGCGGGATTGTTCTTTTTTGGCGTCAACGCCATACGGAATGTGAAGATCGATATCTTCCCGTCGCTCAACCTGCCGGTGATCTATCTCTCCCATCCCTTCGGCGGATTTACGCCCGACCAGATGGAAGCCTATTTCGGTAAACAATATGTAAACGTACTGCTGTATGTTTCCGGTGTAAAAAGCATCGAGACCAAAAACATTCAGGGACTCACGCTGATCAAACTTACTTTTTACGAAGGAACGAATATGGCGCAGGCGGCAGCGGAGGTGTCGGCTTTCAGTAACCGTATCCAGGCGGTATTCCCACCCGGGAACAATCCGCCTTTCATCATCCGCTTCGACGCCTCCACCCTTCCCGTGGGCGAACTGGTGCTCAGCAGTGAAACCAGATCGAACAACCAGCTGCTGGACCTGGCCAACGTGTATGTCCGTTCTTCCTTTACCTCCATTCCCGGATTGATTTCGCCCGCCCCGTTCGGCGGAAACGTACGTACGGTGCTGATCCGCGCCAACCCGGACCTGATGCGCGCGCACAACCTGACCTCTGATCAACTGGTGGAAGCCTTGCGCATCAATAACCAGTCGAGCCCGGCGGGTAATGTGCGCATCGGCGATATCAACTATTTCACCCCGGCCAATACCACGATCGAAAAAATCTCCGATTTCGAAAATATTCCGCTGTTCAAGAACGGCGCACAAAATCTTTACCTCAAGGATGTGGCCAGTGTCGAGGACGGTGCGGACATTGCCGCCGGTTATGCACTCGTCAACGGCAAGCGGTCTGTTTATCTCCCGGTTACAAAATCGGCGGATGCGTCCACCTGGGAAGTGGTTCAGAACCTGAAAAAAGCGCTTCCGCGGTTTCAGGCCCTCCTGCCCGACGACGTAAAACTTTCTTATGTGTTTGACCAGTCCGTGTATGTAATCAACGCGGTGAAAAGCCTGATCACGGAAGGAGCCATCGGCGCCCTGCTCACCGGTCTGATGGTATTGTTATTCCTTGGCGATGTGCGTGGCGCGCTGATCGTGATCATGACCATTCCCACCTCCATTATTTCCGGCGTACTCTTTCTGACACTGTTTCATCAGACGATCAATATCATGACCCTGAGCGGTCTCTCCCTGGCCATCGGGATCCTGGTGGATGAGTCGACGGTCACGATCGAAAATATTCACCAGCACCTGGATATGGGCAAACCCAAAGCGCTTGCGATCTGGGATGCCTGCAAGGAAATTGCCTTTCCCAAGCTGCTGATCCTGTTTTGTATCCTGGCCGTGTTTGCGCCCGCCTTTACCATGACCGGCATCCCCGGCGCGCTGTTTCTGCCACTGGCGCTCGCGATTTCTTTTTCGATGATCACATCTTATTTTCTGGCACAGACTTTTGTTCCGGTGATGGCCAACTGGATGATGAAGGGTCATAAAAAGAAAGGGGAAACGGACGAGCAGCAATTTGCGGCCCTGCACCTGGAAAATGATCCCGATACCTGGGATCAGAAAAAACATTTGCTCGACAAAAAAGACCCCGGTAAAACGACGGCTTTTGATAAAGTTCGGGATCGCTTTCTGCGTTTTCTCAACCGCCTCTTTCCCATGCGCAAGCCAATCGTAGTCATCTATATCCTGGTGGTTTCCGGCATCGCCTTTTTTCTTTTGCAAACCATCGGGCGCGATGTACTTCCCAAAACCAATGCCGGACAGTTCCAGGTGCGCATCCGCGGAGCGGAAGGAACGAGAATGGAGAAAACGGAGAATTATATGATCCAAACACTTGCGGTACTGGACACGGTAGTTGGAAAACAAAATGTAAATGTCACATCCGCCTTCGTCGGGATGCACCCTTCGCAATTCTCCACCAGTCCGATCTACTTATTCATGGGTGGACCGAATGAGGGCGTATTGCAGGTACAGCTCAACGAAAAATATAAAGTGCCACTGGACGAGGTAAAAGAAAAATTTCGTCATGCGATGGCCGACGCGATGCCGAACCTCAAATTGTCTTTTGAACCGATTGAATTAACGGATAAGATTCTCAGTCAGGGTTCTCCCACACCGATTGAAATCAAGGTGAGTGGTAAGAACAAAAAGCTCAATGAGGAATATGCCAATAAGGTGATCGATAAATTAAAACAGATCTCCTACCTGCGGGATGTGCAGCTTGGTCAGTCCACCAAATATCCGGCGATCAATATCAATATCGACCGCGTGCGGGCGGCCCAGCTGGGTGTGGACATGTCGGATATCTCCAGGTCGCTGACGGCTTCGACGTCCTCTTCCCGTTTCACAGAAAAGAATCTCTGGGTAGATACGCGGATCGGTCTCAGCTATAATGTGCAGGTGGAAATACCGGAAAACCAGATGCAGACCATTGATGACATCAAAGAAATTCCGGTCCTGAGAAATACCACCCGTCCGGTGTTGGGTGATGTATCGACTATAAAAATGGACACCACCAATGGCGAGGACGATAATATCGGGGCCATCCCCCAGCTGTCGGTCACGGCCAATCTAAATAATATGGACCTCGGAACAGCCACCCGGGATGTCGCCAAAGCGATCGCCTCGATCGGCGACCTGCCACGTGGACTTACGGTTGAACCAAAAGGACTGAGCGGCGTGCTGGTGGAAACCCTGGATAGCCTGCAGAGCGGACTGCTCGTGGCGATCATCGTGATCTTCCTGATGCTGGCGGCTAATTTCCAGTCGTTCAAGGTATCGCTGGTGGTACTGTGCACCGTACCGGCCGTGCTGCTCGGTTCCCTGCTCATGCTCAAGCTCACCAATTCAACCCTCAACCTGCAATCTTATATGGGTATGATTATGTCTGTCGGCGTATCCATTTCGAACGCCGTGCTGCTGGTGACCAACGCCGAGCAATTGCGCCTGCACAATGGCGATGCGCTCGAATCGGCCCGTGAATCGGCGGCCCTGCGCTTGCGTCCGATCCTGATGACGGCCGTAGCGATGGTGGTGGGTATGATCCCCATGGCCTCCGGATTGGGTGAGGGCGGTGATCAGGCTGCACCGCTTGGTCGCGCGGTAATCGGCGGACTGATCGCCTCCACCTTTGCGGCGTTGTTTATTCTTCCCCTCGTCTTCAGCTGGGTACAGGGTAAGGCATCGGTTAAATCCGTTTCGCTTGATCCGGAAGACAAAGAAAGTCAACATTATATTCCAAGTTTGTATGCAGATAATAAATAAAAAGACCAGCGCAGCTATGGCGGGACTATTCGCCGCCTCGATCCTGATGAATGGCTGTTCGTCGTCCGCCGAAAATAAAGAACTGGAAAAAACAGCAGCCCCTGAATCAAAAGGGCTTGCGGTTTTTCCATTGCAACGCGGGAAGATTTCCAGCAATATCCAGGTGCCGGGCGAACTGATCGCTTATCAGCAGGTGGATATTTATGCGAAGGTCACCAGCTTCGTGAAGCAGCTTTCCGTAGATGTGGGTTCTGAAGTGAAGACAGGTCAGTTGCTGGCGGTGATGGAAGCGCCGGAACTGAATGCACAGCTGGACGCATCTGCCGCGCGGTTAAAGTCGCAGGAAGCCATTTATATAGCCAGCAAGGCAAATTATGACAGGCTCGTGGAAACCAGTCATACCCCCGGCACGGTGTCCCAGAACGACCTGGATCAGGCGAGCGCCAAAACAGCTTCGGACATGGCCCAGCTGCAGGCCTTGAAATCTGCCAATAAAGAAATCGCCGACACGCGCGGATACCTCGAGATCCGCGCGCCCTTCAGCGGCGTGATCAGTGCGCGCAATGTAAATGTCGGTGCCTATGTTGGTCCGGCAGGAAAGGGCTCAGAACTGCCACTGTTTACATTGCAGGAACAGAAGAAGCTGCGCCTCGTTGTCTCAGTTCCTGAATTGTACACCGGGTATATCACCAACAAAGTAAATATCGCTTTCACGGTAGGCTCCCAGCCCGATAAAAAATATACCGCCATCGTCAAAAGGATGGCCGGCGCACTCGACACGCGGCTGCGTTCTGAACGCGTGGAAATGGACGTCGTAAATGATGACAAGAAATTACTGCCGGGCATGATCGCTCAGGTGATCTTACCGCTTCCTTCCGTGGACAGCACTTTCCTGATTCCCAAAACGGCGCTCGTCAATTCAACACAGGGTGTTTTTGTGGTGAAAGTCACGGGAGATCATTCGGTCTGGGTGCCGGTGCAATCCGGGAGGTCCAACGACCAAAGCGTGGAAGTGTATGGCCGGCTGTCGGCGGGTGATACGCTGGCGATGGTGGCCAATGATGAGATCAGGAACGGCGCGGTGGTGAAGAAGTATTATTTTAGTAAGTGACCATTTCTCGCAAAGGCGCAAAGATCCGCAAAGACGCAAAGTAAAGTC
>CAZZYD010000163.1:0-8445 GCA_964658175.1 uncultured Puia sp.
CGCAGCGACGTTGGCAGAACTTCTCACCACCACGGATGTCAGCGGTAACCCGCCGATGAGTCCGGATACCATATTTCCAATCCCCTGTGCCTTGAGTTCCCGGTTGGACGGGGTGACTCTTTTGAGGGCGTCGAGTTTATCCACGGCTTCGATGCCCAGCAGGGTTTCCAGGCTGGCAACGATGGCGATGCTGAGGGCGCTGGTCCACACGGCGCTGTTGGTCAGATAAGAAAAATCAGGATGGGTAAAGAAAGAGAGAAAATGGCTGAAGTCACCGGCCACCGGCAATCCGACCAGGTGTTTTTGTTCCAGTGCCGGAAGGGGTGCGCCGGACATAAAATACCGGTTGATGCCCACGGCCGCCAGCACGACGACGAGCGGTCCGGGGATCAGCTGGAAGATCCTTTGTGATTTGATGAATTTCATTTCCCAGACGATCAGGATGGCCAGGGAGCAGAGCCCGATGACCGTGGCCGATGGGGTGATGGCGCGAAACATGTGACTGATCCCGGAGAAGGTATTCTCGGCATCGTGCTGGTCAAAAGCTTCATCGCCTTCAAAATTCGCATCATATCCTACCAGGTGCGGCAGTTGTTTGAGGATGAGGATAAAGCCAATGGCGGCCAGCATTCCTTTGATCACTGAATTCGGCACATAGTCGCCGATCACGCCGGCTTTGATGAAGCCAAACACGATTTGCAAAAGTCCCGAGATCACCACGGCCACCAGGAAGGCTTCGTATACGGGAAGTTTCCCGATCGCCGTGGCGACGATCACGGTGAGACCGGCTGCGGGACCACTTACGCTGAGCTGCGAGCCGCTCAGCGAACCGATGACAATCCCGCCCACGATACCGGCGATGATGCCCGAAAACAACGGGGCGCCTGACCCCAGCGCGATCCCCAGGCAGAGGGGAAGGGCCACCAGCAATACGACAATCGATGCCGGAAAATCTTTTCCCGCATTCAGCAGATATTTTTTCATGAAGATTTTTAATGATCAGTTTGAGGGATATCATTGGCATGACGATCCCTGTTCGGATTGACTATCTAGACAAAGGAGAAAATTGCCTGATCAGCAATTCGGGGGCGGGGTTTGTATGTCGCCGGAATGATTGGCGGGCAGGGCTGCCGCGTAGTGGATATAAGCGCCAATGGAGGCGTTTGATTCGAGACCCGGAGCGGATCCATCATAGGGATGCACAGGTGGAACGGCGCACTTGCAGCAATCGTCTTTTACCGAATCTATATCATGCGGTAATTCTTCGCTGAAGGGTGAATTGAAAAGGAAACGGCCGATCTGGCGCACCGGCAGGGATTGTGATCCCAGCACGATAAGCAGCAGCACGGCCATTATCTTTTTTAATCCTGTCATTCCGGTAAAAGTAGATCAGGAAAGGCAAACAGTATAGCGGGAAAAAAAAATTAACAAAGAATCGACATATAAAAAATTCTCAACCTGTGAGATCCATTTCAACCAGTTCAGATAATTCATACCTGAATGAGTTTATCTCTTCAGATCCATATCCCACAAATCCCAAGCTCACCATCCCACTCATCCCAGTTCGTCTTCCTCCCCCCCGAAATTCTCCGTGCTCATGTTCATCATGGAGCCGATAAGGTCTTTGAATTCTATTTTACCTTCCACGACTTTCTTGCTGATCATGGAATAGGAAGCCAGTCCGTGGAGAACGAATTCCATCAGCAGACCTGCTTCTTTTTCATTGGCGTGCTTGAAATATTTTTTCACGAAGGCGTGCAGACCATCCACTTTATAGAGCTGCTGGATTTTGTCTGCGTCCTTGATATTGAAAAAACTGCTCACCTGATTTCCTTTATCGAACCAGGCGGTGAGGGGTTTGAATGGATTCTCTTCAGAAGATTTTCGTTTTTTATACTGTTCCGGATTCGGAAAGTATTGGACGAATTGCGTGCGGATCGCTTTCTCCAGCAAGTTGAAAGCTACCTGGTAAGGGCCTTCCTGTTCGCCTTCATATACCAGTTCGATTTTTCCGGTGATCGATGGGATGATGCCGACGAGGTCGCTGATCCAGACCTGCGTTTCTTTTTCATTGTTAAGGATCGCCCGCCGTTCGGCCGCGCTGACCGCATTTTCATAGGCCGCGATGGTGAGTCGTGCGGACACACCGCTTTTCTTATCTACGAATTCGCTGGTCCGGGCTTCGAAGGCGACCTGTTCTATCAGCCTTTTGACGAGGTCGCTCACTTTTACGCGGCTATGCTGGTCTTCTGTGATATCGGCTTCCTGTTCGGTGATCACGAGGGCGTGTTCAAGACTCTTCGGATAGTGGGTGAGGATCTGGCTCTCGATCCGGTCTTTGAGCGGCGTAACGATGGAACCACGGTTGGTATAGTCTTCCGGGTTGGCCGTGAATACAAAGAGGATATCGAGGGGCATGCGCAGTTTAAAACCGCGGATCTGGATATCGCCTTCTTCCAGGATATTGAACAAGGCCACCTGGATGCGTGCCTGCAGATCGGGAATTTCATTGATCACGAATATGCTGCGGTTACTTTTCGGAATGATCCCGAAATGGATCACCTGTTCGTCGGCAAAGTTCAGCCGAAGGTTCGCAGCCTTGATCGGATCGATGTCGCCGATCAGATCGGCCACGCTCACATCGGGGGTGGCGAGTTTTTCACCGTAGCGTTCGCTTCGGTTCAGCCAGGTGATTGGGGTGGCATCGCCTTTTTCTTTGATCTGGTCGCGGGCATATTTCGAGATCGGCGTAAACGGATCGTCGTTGATTTCACTTCCTTCCACGTATGGAATGTATTCGTCCAGCAGGCCCGTCATCTGGCGTGCCATGCGTGTTTTCGCCTGTCCGCGCAATCCGAGGAAAAGGATATTGTGCCGGGAGAGGAGGGCGCGTTCCGTGTCCGGGATCACGGAGTCTTCATATCCGACGATGCCAGGGAAACTGTTTTCCTTGTTGTTGAGTTTTTTGATCAGGTTCGCGCGGACTTCGTCCTTTACACTTTTATGGGTATAACCTGCTTTTTTCAGGTCGCCGAATGTCTTGATTTTTTTGATGTCCATAGTTTTTTTTGATTGGGTATATAGCCTTCCGCAGGGGTTGGCTTCCTGTCGTAATTATATCGGTTGCGGAATCCGTCTTTTATTTTTAGTAGACAGTCTTCCGTTTTCCATTTTCAAAATCCCGGAAAATAAAAGCGCCCAGGCCGTCGAGGGATGCAAAAAATGCTTTTCCGTTATTCGTTTCGGTGAACTCATTTACGAATCGCTGGAGGTAAGGGTCGCTGGCGATCATAAATGTCGTGATCGGAATCTTTAATTTTTTGCATTGGGCGGCCAGGTTGAGGCAGCGGGAGGTGATTTTGCGGTCAAGTCCGAAACTGTTCTTGTAATATTTTTTGCCGGATTTCAAACAGGTGGGTTTGCCGTCCGTGATCATGAATATCTGTTTGTTCGGGTTTCGCCTGCGCCGGAGAATATCCATAGCGAGTTCCAGTCCCGCGACCGTATTGGTATGATACGGACCCACCTGCAGGTAGGGGAGGTCCTTGATCTCCACGGGCCATGCATCGTTGCCGAATACGACGATGTCCAGCGTATCCTTCGGATATTTTGTGGTGATGAGTTCGCTGAGCGCCATGGCCACTTTCTTGGCCGGGGTAATCCGGTCTTCTCCATACAGGATCATGGAATGGGAGATATCGATCATCAGCACGGTGGATGTCTGACTCTTGAAATCCGTTTCGCGGATCTCAAGGTCATCTTCCTGCATGCTGAATTGTTCCACGCCATGGTTGATCTGTGCATTGCGGATCGACTCGGTAAAATCGATCTGTTCTATCTGGTCACCAAACTGAAAAGGCCTGGTTTCCGGATTGATCTCATCGCCACCGCCCGGTTTGAAGGTATTATGGTCTCCTGATTTGGTTTTTTTCAGCTTCCCGAAAATCTCTTCCAGAGACCGTTTCCGGATGCTCTGTTCTGATTTGCTGCTGATGGTGAATGCGCCGGTCTGTTTATTTTCGTCGATATAACCCTTTTCACGGAGTTCATCGATAAAATCTCCCATACCATATTCGTTATCGGTCAGTTCGTATTCCTTGTCAAGCTGGTTCATCCACTGCAGCGCTTCTCCCACATCGCCGCTGGTATAGGTAAGCAGCTGCATGAAGATGTCGAGCATCTGATCAAACTTCGGCTTTCCCTCCTGCGACGGATCAAATTTTGTAAAATGAAAACCTATCATACCTTCAAGTTAGTGCAATAATTTAAATAATAATCTCGCCCGCGAAAGATTAACGGGCAGTGCAGCAACAACAATTTCCGAGCGAATAAGTTCGAATACAGTAATTTACCGGAGCCTTCCCATTCGCAACGCTCATATTTAATTCATGTATAATAAGTTGACAAGCCAGCGTATTCTGTCGATCGACGCATTCCGGGGTGTGACCATTGCCATCATGGTTTTCGTAAACGAACTCTCCGGTATCCGGGACATTCCCGCCTGGATGAAGCACATGCCGAAAACGGCGGATGCCATGAGTTTTGTAGACGTGGTATTTCCGGCCTTTCTTTTTATTGCCGGTATGTCGATTCCCTTCGCACTCAACAACCGCATCGCCAAACATCCCGGATTGCCGGCACTCTGTGGCCATATCATCTGGCGAACGATCGGGTTGCTCACGCTCGGCGTATTCATGGTAAATGACGAAGGCGGAGACTATTCCCACATGCCGATCTCCATCCATATCTGGTCCTTTCTATTTTATTTCTGCGCGATCCTGATCTGGCGCGTGTATCCGGCGCGGATGGAGCAAAAGAAAAAATACTGGCAGGCCGTCGGCATCGCCGGCCTGGTTGTCCTGGCCATCATCTACCGGGGCGGTGAATCGGGTCATGAGGTCATGTCGCCGCGCTGGTGGGGTATTCTCGGACTGATCGGCTGGGCTTATGTGGTGAGCTGCTTTTCGTACCTGCTAACCCGCGGAAAAATTCCCGGAATGATGCTGATCATCGTATTACTGACGATTTTCTATGGCCTGACCATTCGCAATGAGTGGAATGATTTTCCGGCGAAAAATGGCACCCATGTCGTACTGATGCTGGCCGGTATCATCAGCAGCCTTCTGATGTTTGATGAAAATCTCCGGTTCAGTTTCCGCGACCGGATCCTGCTGGTGTTCGGGCTCGCCGGACTTTTTTTTCTGTCAGGATTTTGTCTGCGCCCGGCTTTTCCGCTGTCAAAAATAAACGCCACACCCAGCTGGGGCTTCTATTGCTGCGGTATCTGTATACTCATCTACCTGTTTCTGTACTGGTTGGTGGATATGAAAAAGATCCAGGGATGGTATGCATTTTTCAGACCGGCCGCGGCGAGTCCGCTGCTGACCTATCTGATTCCCGATATCATTTATAACCTGACGGCCTTTTTTCACTTTCGCCTGTTCCCGGGAAAATGGGCTTATGGATGGCCGGGCGGACTTTACGTTGTCGCCTTTACCATCCTGGTGCTGCTCATCGCCCGCGGGTTCGAAAAAGTCAAACTTCGCCTGCAGTTGTAACCACGCTATTTAAGCGTGGGTGGCAGCATATTCAGCTTGTCTCCGGAAAATTGTTTGTCCATATCCGCAATCTGCATTTGCAGGCGGAAAGTCATCACAATATCCTGTGCGAACGCAGCCTGTTTGTCAGACAGCGTGCCGCCTTTGTTCTGAAGCACCATGTAAGCATTCTGGGCCAGTTGTTCATCGGTCATGTCGTCACCCAGTGATTTATAGTAGCGCATCTGCTGACTTAAATCCTTCTTCAGGGACGCTTCTACTTTTTTCGCGAGGGTGCTGTCCCCGGACAGGAAACAGGCCTGCAGGAAATCGGTGGATATCGCATCCTGCTGGTTTCCGCGATTGGTGGCCATGCCGTAAGGGAAATTGGCTTCGTTGACATTCTTGTCGAAATGTTCGAGAATATTCCGGGCGGAATCTTTCTTACCTGCATCGATCAGACTTAACGCCACCTGCGAATGTGCCATCCGGATGGTATTGAGGTGCCGGCGGTTTTCTTCATCGTAATACACTTCCTTTTTCTCCGCACCGCCGTAAGCAAAATCCTTCATGATCGTATTGTAGGCCACATCATTGTCCACGTTGCCCTTTTCGATCGGCACCAGCTGGTAGGAAAGTCCGCGGAGCCTGACATATTTCGACAGACCGAGGTCGTTGAGTTCCTGTGTGGACGTGAAACAGATGGGTCTCTTCCAATGGTTGGCGGCGATCACGGCATAAATGGCCAGATCGTTTTTAAGCAGGTAGTTGCGGTTTGGCAGGTCGAGCTTCAGTTCACTCAGCACACTGTCTCCTTCATGCACGGTGCCATTGGCTTTGACGGTTGCCAGATCTACCGGAACGGTAAATTTCCGCACCGGGAAGATGCTGAGCATTTCGTCACCGTTCGGCAACTGGTATTTTGGATCGTCGCTGGCAATCACATCTTTCAGAATGGTATGGAGATCGTAGTATTTGTTTTTGTCGAATCCGGGCAGCTGGCTGTAATAAATAGCGTCGCGTTTATTGCCCTGTATCTGTTCGGGTGTGAAGATGACATCAAACGGAGCGCTCTGGTTTACTTTATACCGCAGCTGATTCATGTACCAGTCGGTGCCGAGCAGGCTGTTTACCACCACGCGCACATCCGTACGGATGCCCTCTACTTCCTGGGCATACCAGAGCGGGTAGGTGTCATTATCGCCAAATGAAAACAGGATCGCATTCGGGGGGCAACTTTCGAGATAATCTTTTGCCAGGTCGCGCGCAAGGGTTTTCTTGCTGCGGTCGTGGTCGTCCCATTCCTGGTTGCCCATCAGCACAGGCACAGCGAGAAAACAAAGTCCGGCGGCAGCATAATTGGCCACGGGGGCTTTCAGCCATTTCTTCAGAAATTCTATGCACCAGACCACGCCGAGGCCGATCCAGATGGCAAAGGCATAGAATGATCCCACATAAGCGTAATCACGTTCGCGGGGCTGATAGCCGGCTTGGTTCAGATAGATCACGATGGCCATGCCGGTGAAAAAGAACAACAGGAAGTTGACGATGAAATCCTTGCGGTTCCTCGAATAGTGATAGAATAATCCGATCATGCCCAGGATGAAGGGCAGGGCATACATGCGGTTGTATGCTTTGTTTTTTGTGTGGATGCTGTCGGGCAATTTGCTCTGGTCGCTCAGGAACCATTTGTCGATGAAAGGAATGCCGGTAATGGCATTGCCGTCGCGGATATTTCCGAAACCCTGCAGGTCATTCTGTTTCCCGGAGAAATTCCAGAAAAAATACCGCATATACATCACGAAGGTCTGGTAGTTGACAAAATACTGGATATTGTTCCAGAAGGATGGCATTTCGCCTTCGGCCACATTGCCAAAACGCTGATAGGCGTCGATCTCTCCGCGTTCGTTGCTGCCGTTCCACATGCGGGGGAAGAAATGCGGTTTCAGTTTTTCAACATCCCATCCCGGATGCTGGCGCATCACGCCGGCGGCTTCTTCATCACTCGGACCGGAGGTATAATCCTGGTCGCGGTTCTTACCCAAGATTTCATATGTTTTATCACCTTTCACATACAGGTTGCCACCCGGTACGGACGGCGGGCGATAGGTATAGTCAGGACCGTAGATGATCGGCCAGTCACCATACTGGTCACGGCTGAGGTAGCCGACCAGACTCACGGGATTGTCCACATTGTACATATCCACGGCCGGGTTAGCGTTGGAGCGAATCACCGTGGTGAAGTAGGTGGAATAGCCCAGCAGCATGAAGCAGGCGGACCAGAGGCCGATTTTCAGGTAATAATATTTTCTTTTCACTGCAAAGCGGATGGCAAAGGCCAGCACCGCCGCCAGGAGTATGAAAAATACCGTGAAGCCCGAGAAAAAGGGAAGTCCCAGGTTGTTGACAAAAAAGATATCGAACCAGGCGGCGCCTTTGACGGTGTACTGGATCACAAATTTCTGTACCACGCCGGTGATCACGCAGCCGATAAAAAAGGCGGCGATGGTTCCCCAGGTGGTGGCTTTGTACTTCTTGAAATAATATACCAGGATGATGGCCGGAATGGTGAGCAGGTTGAGCAGATGCACGCCGATCGACAAACCCATCATGTAAAAAATAAAGATGATCCAGCGGTCTGCGCCCGGTTCGTCGGCCACGTCCTCCCACTTGAGGATCGCCCAGAAAACGATGGCGGTAAAGAAGGACGAGGAGCCGTATACTTCACCTTCCACGGCACTGTACCAGAATGAATCGCAAAAAGTATAGGCCAGGGCACCGACCACACCTGCACTGAGTACCGTAAACATCTGTTCGCTCGTGAGGGCGATGGATTGAATGGGCTGAACGATTTTACGCGCGAAATGGGTGATGGACCAGAAAAGAAAGAGGATGGTAAATCCGCTCA
>CAZZYD010000164.1:0-8435 GCA_964658175.1 uncultured Puia sp.
TGATTTTTCGTACACTTACTTCACGGGCCCTAAGGGATGCCTTGGCGGTCGTAAGATTGATATAGTTAATACAGGCGACCAGCAGCAACAGGAAACCGAGCACGGAAAATATCCTCACGGTGCTGCTGCTTCCATGCTGTATTTCGGAGTTTTCGATGCCTGATTCGAAATGCATGCCCGCAAGGGACTGCAGCGTGATCGTCGTCTCTTCATGGTCGTTGTCGGGAAGCAGTCGGGTAAGTTTCTTTTCGGTGCCGGAAATGGCCGTGCCTGGTTTTAACCGGATAAAACTCAGGTAATTGAAATTGCTCCAATTTTCGTCGTTGGATTTTTGTTGTTCATCCCGTAACAGGGCGGCCAGCGGAAAAAACGCCTGGTACTGAAAACTTGAGTTAGCCGGCGGGTCGGCAATCACCGCCTGTACCCGATAAGAAAGACTGTCGATATACAGGGTTTTGCCGAGCGCGGGCTGTTCGCCAAAATATTTTTTTTCCTCTGTCCGGGTAAGGATCACGCGAAACGGATCTGCGCCGAAAGATGTGGCATTGCCTTCCAGAAAATGATAGGCAAAGATTCGAAACCAGGCGTCGTCCACGTATGCACAGCCGGTTTCATAACCAGGAACATTGTTCAGATAAAAAACGGGAGAATGGTCAGCGTACAAACGGGCAGCCTCTTCAATTTCCGGAATCTGTTTTGCTGCAAGCGGCGCGAGCAGCAAGGGACTGCTCTCCCAGGTATAGTTGTTTTGTTTCAGGTTGGTGGTGACGCGATAGACATCATTTCCGCGCGGATGAAAATTGTCGAATGACTTTTCATTTCCGACCCAAAGAAAAATGAGCATCGCCGCCGTCATACCGACCGAGAGGCCGATAATATTGATCGAGGCGATCATCCGGTTGCTGAGCAGGTTTCTGCAGGCGGTCTTCAGGTAGTTGGTAAACATATCCCTCTCCATCAAATTCCTGCGCAGAAAATTATGAGTTGATATTCATTTATTTAAACCACCAGCGATTTCAACGCCTGTACGCTAATGATACAATGGCTGTTCGAAAAAAGACTACGCGAGGGATCGGAAATCCACGGGCACCAGCTTACTCACGCCCGGTTCCTGCATGGTAACGCCATAGATCACATCCACCGTACTCATGGTGGTTTTGTTGTGCGTAACGATGATGAACTGTGAATTTTCGCTGAACTGCCGGATCATATTCGTGAACTTGGTGACATTGGCGTCATCCAGCGGGGCATCTACTTCATCCAGAATACAGAATGGCGCCGGTTTGATCAGGTAAATGGAAAAGAGCAGGGCGGTGGCGGTCAGTGTTTTCTCTCCCCCGCTCAATTGCGATATCGACGACGGACGCTTGCCCTTCGGTTTCGCCACAATATCGATGCCCGACTCGGCCAGGTTATCCGGGTTATCGAGGACGAGGTCTGCCGTATCTTCTTCTGTAAACAGGGCTTTGAACACTTTCTGAAAATTTTCCCGCACCTGGTTAAAAGTATCGAGGAACTGCTGGTTGGCCGTGGCTTCTACTTCCTGAATCGTCTGCATCAGGGTATCCTTGGCATCCGCCAGATCGCCTTTCTGTTCTACAATAAAATCGTAGCGGCGTTTCATTTCCTGGAATGCTTCCACGGCGGTCGGATTTACTTCGCCCAGGTTTTCCAGCCGCTTTTTCATCCTTTCCACTTTTTCCTGCAGTTCTTCGGCAGGCGTTTCTCCGGTTCTTGGCTGATCGATGATATCATCCAGGTTGATCCTGAACTCGACATTCAGTCGTTCCTTCATGCCGGCGAGCTGTAGCTTCAATTCGTTCAACCGGTCTTTTATTTCCCCCAGCAGGTGCTCTGTCTGTTCTTTTTGTTTGTTGATATGCCGCAGTTCACTCTCCTTTTCACTGAGTGCATTGCGGTGGTTATAATAAGCCTGATCCGCTTCATTGAGTTTTCTTTCTTCTGCTTCTTTCGTCCGGATCATATCCGTCAGTCCGGCCTCCGCGGCGGCCAGCAACGCGCTGCTTTCGGCAATCTGTTGCTGGGTTTGTCCGAACTGCGCCTGGTTGTTTTCAATCTGGGCTTTCAGTTCCGTCAACTGTTTATGACGGAAATCCAATTCCTGGTTCAGTCCGCCAATCCGGTTCTGCTGGCGGATCACCTGGAGGTTGAATTCGTTGAAGGTGCCGGATGCATTGTTGTAATTCATTTCAGCAGCAGTAAACAAATCCTGCTCGCTGATCAGTTGCTGCTTGAGGGTCTGGAGACTCGCCACCAGTTCGTTCCATTGATCGCGTGTGCCGCCGATCGACTGGTTGGTTTCGGCGAGCTGCTCCTGCAGTTCGCGGGTGCGGGATGCTGAACTTAACTGCAGTCCATGCAAATTCTCCGCCTTGTTTTCAATGGAGAAGAGCGCATTGCCCAGCCGGTTGATGTCTTCCTGCGTTTGCCGGATCACCTGTTCCTTCAACTGCTCGTTAAAACCAATCACCTCATTGTGCCGGCTTTGTATTTCGCTTTTTAGGCGCGTCACGATCAAATCCTGCGCGGCGACATCTTTTTGAAGTTTTTCCAGGTTTTTCGCACGCCCGATTTTCTTTCCTTCAAACAGGCCGACGCTGCCACCGGTCAGCTGGTATTTTCCTTTTACGTATTTCCCGTTTTTTTCCAGGATCACCGCGCCGTTTGACTCTGCATTGAACCATTCCATCGACGGCTCCTGGGAGGCGATAAAAACATTCCCCAGCAGATATTCTGCGAGCGGAAGATATTTGGCATCCACTTCAATCACCCCGATGGCGGGGATCGTTCCTTCCGGCTGGTGATGGGCCGGCTGATTTGCTTCGGTGAATTTGTCCAGCAGGAAAAAATTTGCCTTACCTTTTTTATTTTCATCCAGCAGGCGGACGGCCTGCAGGCCCTCTCCCAGATCGTTCACCACGTAATAGTTGAGATAGGGTTCGAGCACGTTTTCGACAGCGGTGCGGTATTCTTCCTTTACATAAATGACATCGGAAAGTATCGGAGCCGTGTGATTCCAGTTCGGATTTTTGTGCAGGAATTTAACGCTTTCCGGATAGCCTTCCATCGAATCGATCAGGCTCTTGAGCAGATCGTGTTCGTTCCTGCGTGAATCAAGCTTGCGACTTTCCTCCGCGAGTTCCTGCCGAAGGCCTTCCAGTTTTTCCTGCGTCTGCAGAATCTGCTCCTTGGTTTTATCCTGGTGCTCCTGCAATTGCTGCAGGTCTGTGCGGCGGGTTTCGAGTTCCTGGGTTTTTATTTCTTTTTCATGCGTGAGCGTCGCGAGCTGTTGTTCGCGCGCCGACCGTTCGTCCTCAATCTGCCGGATGGTACGCTCCAGGTTCTGGATCGAAGTATCGGCTACGGCAATATTTTTTTCGGCGTCAAACTGGAGCCGCTGCACCCGCGCATTTTCCCCGCGGATCTGATCCACACGTCCTTTTCTTTCTCCGAATTCTTCCCGGGCGTTCTCGGTATGGTCGCGCAGGGATTCCAGGTTCTCCTGCAGCTCTGTGAGTTTCGTCGTTTCTTCGGCGCTTTGTTTGCGGGTAAAAGACACACTTTCTTCAAGACCCTTTACCTGTCCGTCTCCCCGCTCGAGAAATTCCCGAAGATTTGTTTCTTTCTCCTGGAGAAAATTGAGGCGCTGGCCGATCAGGTTTTTTTCTCCCTCTCGGTTCCGCAGTTGTTGCTGCAGTTCATTGAATTGCTGCTGCAATAACTGCAGCGCTTTTTCCTGCTCGATGAAGGAAACCTTGTCCTGCTCCAGGGCGGATTCACGGGTCGCGAGCACGGCTTCCAGTTCGATCCGCCGGTCGGTTTCCGCTTCGGACTGCTGGTTGAGGGTTTTATAGGTGATGTTGAAGCCTTCGAGGGAAGCTTTTGCCAGTTCCACGCTTACCTCGCGGTATTCTTTTTTTATCTCGAGGTATTTTTCTGCTTTTTTTGCCTGACTCTCCAGGCTCTTCAGCTGGTTGTTGATTTCAAACAGCAAATCTTCGATCCGCGCCAGATCCTGCTCGGTGGCATCGAGTTTCTGTTTCGCTTCTTTTTTCCGGGTTTTGTAAATCGAAATGCCGGCAGCCTGTTCCAGCATGCGGCGGCGGCTGTTTTCCTTATCCCGGATGATATCATCCACCATACCCAGTTCAATGATGGCATAGCTGTCGGTGGAAATACCGGTATCCATGAAAAGATTCTGTATGTCTTTAAGCCGGCAGGAAACATCATTGAGGCGGTATTCGCTTTCACCGCTCTTGTAAAATTTACGGGTAACCGTCACCGTATGAAATTCGGTGGGCAGCAGATTGCGGGTATTTTCAAAGGTGAGGCTCACTTCCGCCAGTCCCGATGCCGAACGGCTGCGCGAGCCGTTGAATACGAGGCTCTCCAGATTCTCGGAACGCAGGTGACTGATTTTCTGTTCTCCGATCACCCACCGGATACTATCCACAATATTGCTTTTTCCACAGCCATTGGGCCCGATAATGCCCGTGATCCCCTCGTTAAACAGAATCTGGGTCTTGTCGGCGAAACTCTTGAAACCTTTGATATCTAAGCTCTTTAGTCGCACGGATAGATAATTGGTAGGTAGCAAACCTACATTAAAATGCCAAGTCCGGCAGCTACTGTTGATAACTGGCAAATAGTGTTGATTACCCCTTGTAGGCTTCGTGGAAAACGCGGATTATTTCCTGGCAGACTTCCGGTCGGCACGGCGGATCAGCACGGAGATCGGCATATTCAGCTGTCGCCCGATGGGGTCATTGCCCCGGTAGGTGATGGCTTTGATCATCACCGCATCCTTCGGCACCGTCAGCGGACCGGTATATTTCGGATAAAAGCGGTCGGGATTCGAGTTGTCGAAACTATAGTATATGTCGAGCCCGTTGAACTCGCTGCTGAGTTCGATCACGAGTGAATCTTTCTCATCACGTTTCGATGTAAAGACCGGGTCGTACATATTCCGGCTATATTTTACGTTTTCAATATCCATCCTACCGAAATTGTTTTCCACCTTCCGGGTGAAATTATCCCAGTTCTTTTTGTCTTTCGGTGACCAGACCACTTCTGCCACCGCCAGGCTTCTTGGCCAGACCATATACTGCAAGTGGCGGTTATTGTAGACCTGCTCTGTCCAGAGATTGGCCTGGGCTCCTTTGATCAGTTTGGCGTCAACACCTTCCGGAACGGGTTCATAGGAATACACCGTATTCAGGCGCAGTACCGAGTACACGGGTGGTTCGGAAATCGAATCTCCCTGCATGTAGTCGATGTAGAAATAGGTAGTAGGACTCATCACCACCTCGTGACCGAGCTTTGCTGCGGCGATCCCACCGCTGATCCCGCGCCAGCTCATCACCATCGCATTGGGCGCCAGGCCACCTTCCAGGATTTCATCCCAGCCGATCACTTTCTTGCCCTTGGATTCCACGATTTTCTCCACCCTCTTTTCGAAATAGCTCTGCACTTCCTCCTGGGTTTTGAGTTTTTCCTTTTTCATGAGGGCCTTGATGGCGTCGTTGTCTTCCCAGAAATTCTTGGCACACTCGTCGCCGCCGATATGGATATATTCAAAAGGGAAGAGTTTCGCCAGTTCCGTCACGACTTTGTCGATGAAAGGATAGATTTTTTCGTTGGCAGGATTCAGGGTATTATCCACCAGCGCCGTATTGTGCTGGCCCTCCCATTTCATGAATTTCTCCCCGGAGATCACCTGGTATTTGTCCGCCCCGGCGTTCCGGATAGTTCGGGATAGCTCACGACTGCAGCCATGCTGTGGCCGGGCATGTCGATTTCAGGCATGATGTCGATGAATCGCGCTTTGGCGTAGGCCACGAGCTCGCGGATATCATCCTGGGTATAGAAACCACCGTAAGTTCTCGGTTCGCTCGAATCCGGTTTGCTGAAGGTGCCGAAAGTACCCACCCGTTTTACGTTCCAGGCACCAACCGAAGTGAGTCTGGGCAAACTCTTGATCTCCACGCGCCAGCCCTCGTCGTCCGTCAGGTGCAGGTGCAGCAGATTGAATTTGTAGCGACCCATATTGTCGATGAAGTCCATCACTTCCGCCTTTGTAAAAAAATGACGGGATACATCCAGCATCAGTCCGCGCCAGCCAAACCTTGGCATGTCCCTGATCTCAGCCACCGGCGCTTTCCAGCTGATACCCTTCTGCAACTGGGAACCCTCGATCTCTTTTGGAAAAAGCTGCAACAGGGTTTCAAAACCATAAAAGAGGCCCGCCGGGTTGTTGGCCGTTACAACGATCATGCTTGGCTGCACCGACAAACCATAACCCTCTTTCCCGATCGTCTTGTCGGCAGTTTTATTTAAGATAAATTTTATAGAAGCTTTATTATCAGACCCGGAAATGGTAACAGAACTTCCGGTCGGAATGGAAAACCGGTCTTTAAGCATCGTTTTGACCGCTGCCAGTTCTGGCTTGTCCGGCAGCTCGATCCCCAGGGTGGTCGGCAGGGTAAAGAAACCACTACCCCGTACAACGGACACGGGTTCAGGAATAATCGAGATCGTGGTATCGGAGGACTGTGCAAAGGAAGCGGAAAACAGCAGGCTGCAAGCGAAGGCGCCAAAAAATTTCTTCATTGTGAATGTTTCAGTAAATAGTAATTGGGCTATGAAAATAAGAAGGGAAATCTAAAATTCATTAGAAAACTTTCAAGAAGGCTCCTGTTGGCTTAGACAATGAAAACTTCCGAGCCCCCAGATAATATCCGTGGAATCGATGCCGATGACGCGGCGGTCGGGAAAGGCATCCTGTATGATGGCCATTGCCTCCTCGTCATTCAGCTGATGCCTGAAGGTGGGCACTACGACGAGTTCGTTGGCGATATAGAAGTTTGCATAGGAAGCCGGCAGGCGCTGGTCCTCATGATAAACTGGTGCTGGCATCGGCAGTTCAATGATATTCAATTGTTTCCCATTGATAAGCCGCATCCTTTTCAACTCAGCGAGGTTGTCCTGAAGCAGCTGATGATTGGGATCTTCGCGGGTCTTTTCGATTACCGTGATCACGGTATCCGCATTGATGAACCGGACGGTGTCGTCGATATGTCCGTCGGTATCGTCACCGACAATCCCGTCTCCTACCCAAAGCACCTGATCGACACCGTAATAATCATAGAGGTACTGCTCTATTTGCTGTTGATTAAGCCGGGGATTGCGGTTGGGATTGAGCAGACAGGCCCGGGAGGTAATCAGCGTACCCGCGCCGTTGAAATCGACCGACCCGCCTTCCATGACGATGTTTGGATAGACGACCTCCAGTCCGAGTGATTTGCCGACCTGCGTCGGGATCACATCGTCCAGGTCGAAGGGCGGATACTTATTGCCCCAGGCATTGTAATTCCAGTCGACGATGATTTTCTTTTTGGATTTGTCTTTGTTTATAAGAAAGGCCGGACCATGATCCCGGCACCAGGCATCGTTGGTCGGGTGAAAGTAGAACCTGATATTATCCAGCTTTGCGCCGACCGCCGTAAGCCGGGCGGTGGCTGCCTTTTCCATGGCATGATCGCTGACGTTGATGCAAACCTGTTCATGGCGGGATACCGCGTCGATGAACTGGCAATACGGCTTATAAATGGACTCAATTTTGCCTGGCCAGGAAGCTTGTTTGTGCGGCCAGCTGAGCCAGACAGCCCGGTGGGGCGCAAATTCTGCCGGAAAATAATATCCCTGTTCTTTCGGCGTCAATGAAGGGTTATTCATCCTGATCGATGTATCTGCGGGTGATCTGACTATACGAGTCGATGCGCCGGTCGCGCATAAAAGGCCAGTGCGTACGATAGCTGTCGGTTTTGTCCGTGTCAATTTCCTGCACCACCACTTCTTCCTGGTCCTGCGACGCCTGGTAAAGAATGGTACCGAATGGATTGGCGATAAAAGAGCCGCCCCAGAATTTCATGGCCCCCTCCTGTTCAAATCCGACCCGGTTGACACTCACCACGTGCACCCCGTTGGCTACGGCATGGCTGCGCTGGATGGTCTGCCAGGCATTGTACTGTTCGGTATTGGTGGGAAGATCCTGGGCAGTGGACCAGCCAATTGCCGTCGGGTAAAAAAGAATCTCGGCGCCCATCAGTGAGGTAATCCTCGCCGCTTCCGGATACCACTGATCCCAGCAGATCAACACGCCGAAGCTGGCGTATTTTGTTTTGAATACTTTATATCCGAGGTCTCCCGGTGTAAAATAAAATTTCTCGTAAAAGGCCGGATCGTCGGGGATATGCATCTTGCGGTATTTGCCAAGATACTTGCCATCGGCATCGATCACTGCGGTGGTATTATGGTAGAGACCCTGGGCTCTTTTTTCAAAGAGGGAGGCGATGATCACGGTATTGGTTTCCGCCGCGATGGCCGACAATGCATCGGTGGATGGACCAGGGATG
>CAZZYD010000165.1:0-8311 GCA_964658175.1 uncultured Puia sp.
AGACCGCCACCACGCGGTCCACCGCGTCCGGGAAACACGCGGCCCAGTGGTAGGCCTGGATCGCGCCCATCGACCAGCCATAGGCGGCGTGCAGCCGCTCGATGCCCCATCGCTCCCGCAGCAGGCGGCGTTGCGCCTGCGTTTGTTCGCGTACATCCACGCCTTCGTATTCCAGGATATCATAGGCGATAAAACCAACCGGCGCTTCGGTGAGTTGTTTTTTGCTGATGGTCTTCCGCCCGATCCGCGTTTGCAACGCTGCAAACGGCAGGGGCTGAAACCCGATCGCCTGTTTTTCATCGGTTACCAGGCAGATGATTTCCCCGTCGAGCGCCGTGCCGTCGGGCAGGGCGGCCTCAAGCGGCGAGTATTCAGGAAATTTCTCCGTCATCAGTTCTTCGCCACGGCTCCAGACGAAAAGTTTTCCATCGCGTTTGATAATCTCCCCGCGTATGCCATCCCATTTCCACTCTGCCAGCCATTCGCCCGGATCGCCCAGCGAAGCGGGTTCATCTTCCAGCGCATAGGCGAGATAAAACGGATATGGTTTTGAATGGTCGATGTCGCTGGCTTCCTTACTCAGGAGCGCATCAAAGGAAATCTCCCGGGGATCCCAGTTACCGATAATACGGTGGGCGATCACCGATGGTTCCATGCCGACGGTTTTGGCCAGCGCATTGACGATCATTTTCTGTGAAACCCCGATCCGGAAATTGCCGGTGATGAGTTTATTGAATACAAACATTTCGCTGCGCGTCATCTGTTGCCAGGACGACAATACAAAGCGGCTGCGGGTTTCATCATCTGCTTTTTCCAGGCTGATCAGCTGGTCGAGGTAATAGTACAAAGGCCTCGACATCGATTCGTCCCTGCCTTCCGGCATCAGCAAAGCCAGGGTTTCCGCCAGGTCGCCCACCGTATGGTAAGATTCTTCGAAGAGCCAGGCCGGTATGCCTGTAGCGGCCAGACACCATTCCTGCAACAAAGAAGTGCTCACCGTGCGACGCGGCCTGCGACCACTGAAAATTGCGATCACCCAAACTTTATCTTTATCATCGGCCTGCGCAAAATAATTTACGAGCGCCTCGAGCTTGTCGTTCGTTTTGGTGGAAACCCCCAGCGTACTGATCAGCGCAGCAAAAAGTTTCATGGCGCGATGTCTTTTATTTCTTCTTCCTCTTCTCCATACGATGTTTTTACTTCGGCAGCTTCGATTCCCAGTTCATTGAGGTATCGGCTGCAGGCCGATTGAAATCCGTGTGTCACGAATACTTTCGATGCCCCGGTTCCGCGGATCACTTCCATCAGTCCGCGCCAGTCCGCATGGTCGCTCAGCGGAAAACCTGCATCCGCATTCCGGCGGCGCTGGTTGCCGCGCACCTGCATCCAGCCACTGCAAACGCCGACGGCATAATTGGAAAACCGTTTCATCCATGGCGTCTGGTCGGCGCTGGGTGGCGCGATAATCACCGTCTCTTTAAAATTTTCTTTCTGCATGTCCGGTGTCACCCGTTTTACCTCCGGCAACTGAAAACCTGCTGCCAGCAATGCCTGGTGTGTATTCCAGATCGCCCCATGCACGAAAATGTCACCCGAGATTTCGGCCAGACAGGGTAGCAAACGCTGGGCTTTACCGAGACTATAAGCGATCAGCACGGAATTTTTCCCTTTCTCCCGGTTGGCACCGATCCAGTTCTGCACATCGTAAAACAATTGTTGCTGGGGTTTCCATTCATAAATCGGCAGCCCGAACGTGGATTCCGTGATGAACACATGGCATTTTACGATTTCCAGTTCCCCGCTGATGCCATCATGTTCGGTTTTGTAATCGCCACTGAACACCCACACCTCTCCTTTGTGTTCCACCCTCACCTGCGAAGAACCAATGATATGACCCGCCGGATGAAGGGATACCTGCACACCATTCATATAGATTTGCTCACCCCACTCCACCGACTGGTAATTATTTTCCCCTAACCGCAATTGCAGGATCGGTTTTGTAAAATGATGACAGAGATAGTATTCATTGCCGGGACGGGCATGATCACTGTGGGCATGGGTGATCACCGCACGGGGTACGGGCTTCCAGGGATCGATATAAAAATCACCGGCGGCGCAATAGATTCCCTTATCTGTAAAGCTGAGCAAAGGCATGGAGTGGAAAACGAAAACCCCGGTTAATTCAGGGCCTCAATCAATATACAGCAGTAACCGTACCATTCACTTTTTTGACAAAGTAAAGTTTCCTGTTTTCAAAATAATCCAGGTTCATCGCCTGTTTGTCAAGAAATACGGGCTGGATGTCGAAATCGTTGAATACTTTAAATCTCTTCTGCCCGATATTCCCCGAAAGATGTCCGGCGTTCGCGACCAGCAACTGCGCGAAGTGCAGGGTTACTTCATAACCCCGGAAGATCTGGTCAGAGGGGCGCATATAAAATTTATCCCTGAAAAATTGTTGGACAGACTGTACCAGTGAATCCGCCGGATTGATATAAAAAGGTGTTGTATAATAAATCTCCTGGTCTGCATATGCAGTCCCCGAAAAATCATTGATGGCATCCCAGGTGGGCATCCCGAAAATTTTTGACCGGTATGTTTTTCCTGTCGCGGCAAACCGTGCACAAACGGTACGGCCAAAATTCTCATCGAGGCTACCCACGATGCAAATGGTTTTCAGGTTGCTGTCCAGCGAAGGCAGGATCTGTTTCATGTCCACGCCGTCATCCACATTCAGGTATTTAATGTGCATGGGAATACTGGTCGTGGTTTTTTCGATGTCGGAGAAATAATTTCTCAACCGGTCTTCCAGTGCGCCTTTTTTACGGATGTACAGGATATTGTACAACGGATAATTGCGCTGAACAAATTTATAGATCGCCTCACAATGCGTTTTCAGGGTGGAATTTAAAACCACCAGGTTTGGATTGTTGCTGATGCCGCCGTCGTTCGGATAGTTTACGTTGATGAAAGGGACCTGCTGCCGGGCCGCCAGCGCCGCAAGTTGCCGCTCTTCCGCCTGATTGACGTGCCCGATAATCAGTGATATTCCTGAAAATGCGGAATCGTGTTCGCGATCCTCGATGCTTTTATTGACGGCTTTTGTGTCAAACACCAGAAATTCCAGTGCTGCCTGCTGATTGTTCAGGGAATCGATGGCCAGCTGCATGCCTTCGTAAAACTCAAGTCCGGGACTGATGAATTTGGGAAAATTTTTATCGTACCGGTAATTGCCCGCGTCGTCAAAAGCAGAATCCAGGTAGAGGGGCAGGAAGACGGCAATTTTATATTTCTGTATGGGCGCGACCTGCGCTTTTCCTGCCATAGAAATCTGCAGGAGCAGGATGAGTAGACAGATGGCGGGGAAAAAACGTTTCATGGTTTGTTTCGTTAAGGGAACAGGATTACTATTCCCATTCGATGGTCGCCGGCGGTTTACTGCTGATATCATACACAACCCGGTTGATACCCTTTACATTGTTGATGATATCATTCGATACCGTCGCCAGAAATTCGTAGGGAAGATGCGCCCAGTCGGCCGTCATTCCGTCCACGGAAGTTACGGCGCGCAGGGCAACCGTGTACTCATAGGTTCTTTCATCTCCCATCACCCCCACACTCTTTACCGGAAGCAGGATCGCGCCCGCCTGCCAGACCGCACTGTACAGGTTATGATCTTTCAATGCCCGGGTATACACATCGTCGGCGCTTTGCAGGAGTTGCACTTTGTCGGGCGTCACTTCGCCCAGAATCCGGATCGCCAGTCCCGGGCCCGGGAAAGGATGTCTTTGCAGCAAATCGTCCGGAATGCCCAGTTCTTTTCCCACTCTCCTCACTTCATCTTTAAACAATAACCGGAGGGGCTCGACCAGGCCGAGTTTCATTTTTTTCGGGAGACCGCCCACATTGTGGTGTGATTTGATCGTCATCGAAGGCCCATGTACGGAAATACTTTCGATCACATCCGGATAGATGGTGCCCTGGCCCAGGAGTCCTATATTTTTATGCCCTTTGGCTTCATCCAGGAACACATCGATGAACATTTTACCGATGGCCTTGCGTTTATCTTCGGGGTCCGTCTTGCCTTTTAATTTTTTATAAAAGGCTTTTTTCGCATCCACGCCTTTTACATTGAGGCCAATTTTTTTATAGGTATCCAGTACCTGCTGGTACTCATTTTTCCGGAGTACGCCATTGTCCACGAAAATGCCGAACAACTGTTTTCCGATAGCCCGGTGGATGAGGGTTGCCGCCACCGTTGAATCCACGCCGCCACTGAGCGCCATGATCACTTTTTTTCTGCCGATCGTCTTTTTCAACTGGTTTACCGTATCGCTGATAAAATGGGCCGGCGTCCAGTCCTGCGTACAGTGACAGATATCTAAAAGAAAATTCTGCAATATTTTTTTCCCTTCCACGGAGTGATATACTTCCGGATGAAACTGCAGGCAGTACAAGGGCAGACCTTCCTGTTTGTCACGGAATGCCGCATAGGGGATGTTCTCCGTGGTGGCGAGCACTTCGAAATTGGAAGGAAGTTCCAGGATCGTATCCGCATGGCTCATCCACACCTGCGAAACAGGGCTCACGCCTTTTAATAACAGATCGTCCGTTTGCGTATGCAGCAGGGCACGGCCATATTCCCGCTTGCTGCTACTCGCCACTTTACCGCCAAACTCTTTCGCTGTCAGCTGCGCTCCATAACAGATACCGAGCACGGGATATTTCCGGTGAAGGGCGGGCACGTCCACGACCGGCGCTTTTTTGTCATTCACCGAAAAAGGCGAACCGGATAAAATGATGCCCCTGATGGAGGGATCCGGCGCTACAGGCTGGTGGTAAGGTATGATTTCGCAGAAAACATTTGCTTCCCGAACGCTGCGGGCGATTAACTGGGTGTACTGGGAACCGAAATCGAGGATAATAATCTTTTCTGTCATGGAGCCGCAAAGATAAAATTATATTATCTTTTCCAGTCAAAAACAACCCTGTCATGAAACAAATTACGCTTGCCCTCGGCATGATCGCGCTGTTGACCGGTTCCTGCGGCCGCTTTAACGGGAGACGGATAAACGGAAACGGACATATGAAAACCGATGAACGCACGGTCAATTCATTTAAAGACGTAGAAAGCAACGGCACGTTTAATATTATTCTGACCCAGGGGCCACTGAAACCCGTGCGGATCGAGGCCGATGAAAACCTGCTTACCTATATCGAAGTCAGCCGGGAAGGCGACAAACTCGAAATCCGGGAAAAACCGGATGTGAACCTGCACGCCAGCGGAGATATCAATGTGTATGTCACATCCCCCGATTTCCATTCCATCGATCTATCAGGCGCGGGTGACCTGACGGGAACGACAAAAATCACCAACGCAGACAACCTGGACGTCAGTTCCAGCGGTGCCGGGGATATCACACTGGAGGTGGATGCGCCGGTGGTAAAAGTGGAAATCTCAGGAGCCGGATCCGTTAAGTTGAAAGGACAGGCCAAATCCGTCGATATCGGCTTGAGCGGCGCCGGGCATCTGCAGTGCTACGACCTGCAGGCCGAAAATGCAAAAGTGGAAGTATCGGGTGTCGGTTCGGCCGAAGTATTCGCCAGCGTCAAACTCGAAGCCACTGTCAATGGCGTCGGAAATATTCATTACAAGGGAAATCCCGGCAGCATCAGCCAGTCGGTCAGCGGCGTCGGCAGCATCTCGGCAGAAAAATAATCAGAGGTCAACATACCGCACCCGGATCCAGCTATTGCAGTTCCTGCCCTTGTCATCCGTGCAGGAAATCTTCACGGGGCCTTCTTCCGGAATAAAAAACTGCCGGGCTTTTGCCTCCGATGCCTTGTAGAATTTATCATTGATATACCAATAGACCCGGCTGACATCGTTTCCCGTATTGCATCGCAGTTGCAACGGTTCCGGCTTTTTCCGGCTGATGAGATATTCGTTTCCTGGTCTGGGCGAAAGCAAAACCGGCGCGCCTTCCTTGAATATTTTTTCGCAGGCGGGATTATGCGGCGGGATATGCTGATAGGCGATGCCGTGTTCTTCAAAATACCGTTTCATATCCGGCGTCACGAGGTCAAATGTTTTTTTTATATACCCGCTGGTGGGCGCACAATACCGGCAATAAGATAATCTCCCGTCGGCAGAAACCAGTACTTCCTGCCGGTGGCTGCAACGCAGGCCGGACGAAATGCCCGGAATAAAATAGTCACTGATCAATTGGTCGCAATCGTCGCCCGGAAGCTGGCCCGTGCGGGCGCAGACTGTGCGCGTGTGGCAATCCTCCGGTTTGTCAAACCAGGATTCATCGGCGTCGTAGTCAATGGTATTGAAAATTTTGAACAACAGCGGCGTGGCAATATTTGCCCCGCTGAGTTCGGGAACGCCCCGTGCAGAAAAATTTCCGCACCAAACCCCCACCGTAAAATGTTTATTGTATCCGATGCTCCAGGCATCCCGCTTACCGTAAGACGTACCTGTTTTCCAGGCGATTTTCGGGAGATGGGCCGTGCTTTGCCAGCTGAGAGGAAAATCGGGGCGATTGACTTTGCTGAGGATTTCATTGATCATAAAGGCAGCGGACGCGCTGAATACCGTGCTACCATGCAGCGGATCGGATGACGAAACAAAGCGCGGCGGAAAAAAAATGCCACCGGCTGCAAAGGCGGAATACATACCGGTAAGTTCTTCGAGACTTGTGCCGCAGCCGCCGAGGATAAGAGACAAACCCAGCTTTTGCTGGTCTTTTTTTATCTGCCGGCAATTACACAGCGCCAGGGACTGAACGAGCCGGTCTTTCCCCAGCAGTTCAAGGCTTTTTACGGCAGGAATATTCAGTGAGTGTTCGAGGGCATATTCCATGCTGACATACCCGTTGAATTTCCGGTCATAATTTTCCGGCGTATAGCCGGCATAATTGACGGGTACATCATGCAGGACGGTTTTCGGGGTGAGCAGGCCCTGGTCTATGCAAAGCGCATATAACAGCGGTTTGAGCGTACTGCCCGGCTCGCGGATGGCGGCGGCACCATTGACCTGGCCCGCATCGGTCGTGTCTTTAAAATCAGCCGAGCCAACATAGGCCACCACCTGGTGGGTTGTATTGTCCAGGACCACCACCGCTGCCTGCTGAATATTCATAAGCCGGAGCGAACGCGCATAGTCCATCACCAGTTTTTCAATCGGGCGTTGTTTGTTCAGGTCGATGCCCGTGTGTAACAAACCGCCGGCAGCCTGTTTTTTCAGACGGATGGAAAACTGCGGCATCAGCGCCGGCATCGGATGACGGAAGGCGGTGAGCGGCTCGTGCAACGCATCTTCAATTTCTTTTTCCGTAAAAACCTTTTCTTTCGCAAACCGCCGGAGCCATCCGTTGCGGACTGCTTCAATCCGCGCATTGTGCCTCCCAATCACCCGCGAAGCGGGGCGGTTGGGGATGATCGATAGTGCCGTGATCTCAGCCAGGGAAAGATGATCCGGATTTTTTTGAAAATAAAGAAAGGCAGCAGATTTAACGCCCTGTATATTTCCGCCATAGGGCACGAGGTTCAGATAAAGCTGCAGGATTTCATCCTTGCTGTATTTTATTTCGAGCTGAAATGCGCGGAATATCTCGATGCCTTTTTGCCCGATCGTCCTGCGACCCGGATAGAGGGCTTTGGCCACCTGCATGGTGATGGTAGAGGCGCCCGTAAGCTGATGCGGATGAAAAATATCATGGGCCAGGGCCTGGAAAAGCGCCAGCAGATTCACGCCCGGATGAAAATAGAAATACCGGTCTTCCTTGGCGACGATGGTTTTGCGGAGCAGCGGGGAGATTTCGGGGAGAGTGGTTTTCAATCTCCATTGCTGATCGGGCGTTAGAAACGCGTGGATGATCTCGCCGCGGTTATCGAGGATCACCGTAGAATAGCTGATCTGATCGCGCAGCGGAAAAAGCAGGGACAATATAAAAAACAACACGAGCAGCGAGCCGGTGAAAACCGCCGTTATCCGGAGAAGTCTCAGTACGCTGCGTTTCATAGAAGGATCAGTTCGTCACCATTTCACGGGCGTTTTCGAGCGCGGCCGCCGTCGGTTTCTCTCCGCTCAGCATTTTGGCAATTGCCACGATCCGCTCATCTTCTTTGAGCAGGCGGATATTGGTAAACACTTTTTCGCCCCGGATTTCCTTGAACACAAAATAATGCGCATCGCCCTTGCCCGCAATCTGCGGCTGATGGGTGATGCAGATCACCTGCCGTTTTTTGGAAAGGTCCTTCAGGATGAGCCCTACCTGCCGCGCCGCTTCACCAGAAATGCCCG
>CAZZYD010000166.1:0-8261 GCA_964658175.1 uncultured Puia sp.
TGCTCAGCGAATTGAAGAAGAAATGCGGATTCAGCTGGCCTTTCAAAACCTCGAGTTCGGATTGCAGCCATGCGTTGCGCAAAAGCTGGTTTTCATTTTCTTTCAGGCGCGTCGCCCTTGTCATATCGATCAGTCTGAATTCGATGATGATCAGAAAATAACTGACGATAAAGCGGAAGCCATTGCCGCCGTCCACCATGAGGCCGGGTTCAAAAAAAAGCTGTTGAAATAAAACGGATAATGCGGTGGCCACGGCAAAAATGGCAAAATTATAAAGGATCACGCGCCAGTGGAGACCGGTTTTATTTTTCGATGGAAATCCGCCAAAGATTTTGTCGTTGAAGAAAAAAACAAAAAGACAGAAAAGGAAATTAAACAGAAACTGGAATATGAGTTCCCGGATATTAAAATGCCAGATGCGGGCAATGACGCCGTCTTTACGAAGGGCCAGCAATCGGGGTACATTCAGCGCCACCGAAATGAACAGCGCGCTGAAGAAGAATATTTTTTTGTCCGGCGATTGCCTCATAGCTCAATGGTTTGCATGCCTTCGCGCAGCGGTATTTCCTTTTGATGCCATACAAATATACCACTGCTGTTTTTCGGCAGGGTTATTTCTGCGTGCATGCCTGTTGCGCCTTTTCGTTGAAGGTCTACGACGATCCATCCGGCCGGATGCGGCATTTTGCCGCGGAGATGTGTAAGCGAGCCGGGGTTCGGGGCGATGCGGATGCGACTGAAGCCCGGGGCATCGGGCACGATGCCGCAGAGGGTCGCCAGAAAATCATATACGGGACTGGCGCTCCAGGCATGACAATCCGAACGCGTCGGATCGGGATTTTCGGCAAAGGTGGTGAGACCGTTGGATAACATATCCCGCCATGGCTTCAATTGCGCATAGTAGAGATCACCGAGCCCGGCTTTTTTCAGTGCCTGGTTAAGATAGAACCTGAAATAAAAAGTCGCCTGACTGATGCTTGTATCCTTCAATACTTTTTCCATCACAGGAGCCTGATCGGCCGCTGGAATGCTGCTGGCGAGTACTGCGAATATGCTCGCATGCTGGCTAAAAGATTTTTTCTCAGGCGTATTGGCCATGAGTCCTTTGGCCGGATCGAAGCAACTGGCGTATACGTGGGTGGCCAGTGAGGCGGCCGTACTGGTATAATGATCGGCATCTGCCGGGTAGTTGAAATAATCCATCAGGGCCGCGGCCTGCCGCAGGGTGTAGGCGAGTTGCAGGGAGATAATCGAGCTGTTTCCATCATCGGCGCCATCAGGCACGCCGCCATCGAAATGGGTGTTCCAGTCAACAAAATTCCACCATCTCATCGGACCGAGTATTTTTTTATCGTTGTCAATCCGTTTTTCATACCAGTCCAGAATGCCGCGGATCGCCACCAGATGTGGTCGTATAAAATCATCATCTTTCCGGTGCATCCAGTAATCATAAACCATGCTGATATAAAAAAGAGAAAATGGCGGAATCACCTGCAGCCGGTTGCTCGGATAACGACCCTGGGTGAGGCCTTCCGACACGCGTGAATTATAAAAGTCGGTGATGGCCTTGCGCATCAGCCGGTCATCACCGGAAACATAGAGTGAGATGAGGCTTTGGATTCGTGTGTCGGCCTCGTATTGCAGTTGCTCGTAATAAGGGCAGTCGAAATAATTTTCACCACCGCAAAGGCGGGCCGTGCGCCAGCCTGTTTTCCAAATTGGCTGCAGGGAGGAATCGTTGGAAGCGAAAGAAGCCTGTTCTTTGAAAGGGTAACCGGTGTAAACGCCGTAAAAATCTTCGATGGTCAGTGGCTGGCTTCCGCTGTGAATGTCCAGCTGGATATACCGGAAGGTCCGGAACCAAAGCGGACGGAATAGCCGGTGCTGACCGCCATCGGGATGATAGACATCGTAATTACCCAGGATTTTTTTACCATTGATCGTATTTCGGTTTCCTTTCTGACCGGTCGTATCAAACAGGGCTTCAGCATAGGTGATCCTGACCGAAGATCCTGCGCCGCCATTCACCCATAGCTCCGGATAGGCAACGGTGTTAAAACCCTGATCCAGTAAGATGGTCAGGCTGTCATGCGCCGCGATGGTCAATGGATGTTTACCGCTGATAAAGTCCGGACTGGGGGACCGGCCGCTCACCCGTCGTACCGATTGAATCCGCTGAAGCCGTTCTTCCATCGGGGGAATGGACCGGGGCACCAGTGTCCAGATATTGTCGCTTCCATAGCCGGTGGGTACGCCCTTCGCAATGGAGGTTGCTGACGGCCAATTACTGTCGTCGTAATCGGTTTTCTCCCAGTTCCAGGGATAGGCAGCCGCTTGCACATCATCACCCGGACCGATCACAAAATAGGCGTTGAGGTGCAGTTCGCCGGGCAGGGCGCAGGGACGATAGGCGGTATCGTGCAATACTTTCCATTCTTTGCCACTATTTAATTGCGCATAGGCGGTATCGTCAGCCTGGAGGATAAAAGCGGTCTGATTGCTGATCTGACTCACTGCGGCGAATTCGCCCATATTCCAGACGGCCGCCGAGACGGTGTTTTTTCCTGTGTGTAAAAAGGGCCCGATGTCGATGGTTTCAAAAAACCAATGCGCGAGGTCGCCCTTGGCTGGTCCGGCAGCCACGGGTTTTCCATTTACGAACAGGCGGTACCGGTTGTCCGCCGAAATATGAACGATCAATGAGGCGGGTGGGGCTGACAGCTGCAGCGACTTCCGGAAATGAAAAACGCCGTAAGCACGTTGTGAGATGCCGGGGCAGCTGATCCATTCCGCGGGCCAGTATCCCTGGAGGAATGCGGGTTTTATGGAAAGATCCTGCGCCGCAGCGGAGAAAGAAATGACCAGTAATAAAATGCCAGTCCATTTTTGCATGTATGAATATAAATCTGTTTGGTGATCTCGACGCGCATCTTAGAAATATTTCTCCATTTTAAGACCATAGTTCACCAGCAGATTATACCTGTCGGTGCGCGTGATTTTATTGTAGGTGAAGCTGGTGGTCAGCATCAGCCATTTACGCAGGCGGATCCCGACATTCACATTGGCATTAATAATATAGTCATTCCAGTTGCCGAGCGCGGTTTGCAAAAAACCATATCCATCGGCCACGATGAGATTCTGCAACGTAATCCGGAAACGGAGGCGAAGCGAATTTCTTACGGTATGATAGCGGTCGTGCAGTGTGTCAATGAAAAGATCTCCGTTTTCATACAGGAGCCCATCACTGATATTCAGCAGCGCATTTTTTTTGCGTATCACATCATAGGCCACGCCGCCGCCGCCCTGGAGTTGTTTATTTATTTTTAACGAGAAGCTGGTGGTATAATTCAATAACACCCATAAGAATACGGCGGAATCTTTTCTGAGATACCGGTCGCCATCCACCGACAGATTAAAATCATTGTTGGTGAGGTTTTGGTTTTGAAGACCATAAATATAGGAAGCGTTTGCGTTGAACCGGTAAATGGAATGCCTCAGTCCAAACCCGATTTGCTGATTTACCAGGTAGGAGTTCCCGGTGTTGGTTTTGTTCAGGGAACCTGTAGCGCCAAAATTCAGGTAGTGCCTTGTGCTGTCCGTATACTGGGCCTTTGCCAGCGCGGGAATCAGTATCAATAATAAAAGCCCCGCGATCTTACATCTCTTCATTCCGGTAATTTTTAACTGGTCTGCCAGGCTGTCAACCCCGCAAAAATGGCAATAAATTGGCTTCCCGGACGTTTGAATATACCCCTTCAAACAACCAACATGAAAAAAACCATCCCTTGCTTTATCTCGGCCGCTCTCTTGCTGCTGCTTGCCTGCAAAAAAGATTCCAGTTCCGCGGGCAATACTTCAGCGATCGCGGGAAATTATACGTTCCTGTCGGTTGCGGCCACAACGAGCGCCACAGCCATCGACAATGCAGACGGGACGATTTTTAAAACGGTGACCACTTCTGCCTATACGAGCACCCAGAATGCCGGTTCGGTATCCATCACTTCCAGTGACTTTAATGCCAATGGCATCGGGTATACCATCGCCGACACGGCCTACGCCCTGAGTTATATCGACGGAGAGTTTACCGATTCACTGTCATCTCCTTTTGGATTTACCTATCCGCCCACCAGCAGTTCATCCTCCTACGTACTCGTTGGGCAGGATTCCATTACGTATACAGGCGCCAATATATTTGCGGCCCCCGGTACTACGGGCACCACTGGCGCGCGCATCGCCATCAACGGGAATTTATTGATCATGACCACCAACGTGATCAAGGACACTGCCTATACGGACGGATCCGATATCATCTCGCAGCATGAAACAGCCAGCGTAATAACAACCCTGCAAAAACAATAGGAATCATCTGTACAGACGATTTGTTGCCTGGCTGCCACCGTATGTGTTTTGTGTATTCACGCGAAGCTGCTTACTTTCAGTGAAAATTTATCATGCCGGAATTACCCGATCTCGAGGTATTTAGCCGCAACCTTGATCAGCAGCTCGCGGGCAGACAGCTGCGCGCGCTGGAGTTTGGAAACAAGCGCATTCTGCCGGCCGAAAGAAAATCCCTGCAGGAACATCTGTTATCGCAAAAAATAAAATCGGTATACCGTGAAGGAAAAGAATTGCGGTTCGCCTTTGGCAACAAAGCCGTATTGGGTATGCACCTGATGCTGCGCGGACAATTGCTGTGGCTGGCAGGCGGGGAACCCGCAAAATATTCCATCATCACCCTGCAATTTGACAGGGGTCGCGCGCTCGCGCTCACAGATCCGCGGAATATGGCTAAAATTATGCTGAATCCACCTATATCAACCGTGCCGGATGCATTGTCACCCGATTTTACGATTGATTATTTCGGTGGAATTTTAAAAAATTCAAGGGCCACGATCAAATCCGTGATCACCGATCAGCACCTGGTACGAGGCATTGGGAATGCCTACGCAGATGAGATTTTGTGGAAAGCGCGGATAGCGCCTTCCTCCACCGCACAAAAAATTCCGTCTAAAAATGTGCAGCTGCTTTTTCGGGCCATCCCCGCCGTGCTGAAGTCGGCGGCTGACCAGATCTACAAAAAACATCCCGACCTGATCGGGGGAGAAGTCAGGGATCTGATGAAAATCCATCAGCCGGGTAAGGAGACAAGTCCGACCGGTTCGCCAATTCAGGTTCAAACAAAATCAGGCAGTAAGACTTATTTTACGGATGAACAGGTGCTGTACACTTAGGCTGTTTCACGCGAAGACGCAAAGGAGCACAAAGACGCAAAGAGTGCTTGATCAACTTTGCGATCCTTGGCGTCTTTGCGTGAACCAAAAAAATTATTTAAAATATGACATCGGTATCGTTTTCCACATGTCATGGGAAAGATGCCCTGTCAGCAGTTCATACATCAGGTACACCGGCCAGATGATCCAGTGCACCAGCAGGAGGACCAGGCTGTGATTGTAATACCAGCTCACTAGCATCGCATAGATGCCCAGAATAAAATAAATAATACTGGAATCCCTGTTTCTCATGATGGGTTACTTTTATGAATAAATATAATCTATAAACCAAGCCCATGGTTCAAAGCGCCGGCTTATTGTTGTTCAGGGGAAAATATCCCTCCTGCGAGCTGTTGCTGGCGCATCCCGGCGGACCCTTCTGGAAAAAGAAAGACCTTGGCGCCTGGTCCATACCCAAAGGTGAGGTGATAGCGGGCGAGCCGCTCTTAACCGCAGCCCTGCGGGAATTCAGCGAGGAGACGGGATTCTCGGTTACAGGGGATTTCATACCATTGACGGCGGTTTCTTATAAAGGCGGCAAGCAGGTATATGCCTGGGGCCTGGAGCAGGACGTTGACCCGGAAAAAATAAAGTCCAATCTTTTTGAAATGGAATGGCCGCCGCGCTCAGGCCGCAAACAATCCTTCCCGGAAATTGACCGGGCATCCTGGTTTTCGTTCGAAGAGGGCCTGAAAAAAATAATCCCTGCGCAGCAGTCTTTTATTACTGAACTGGCAGGGATCCTTTCAAAAAAATAAATTATTGCTGGTTTTTCATCGCTTTTTCCACACTTTTTCTGGGCAGGTAAATCTGGAAACCGAGGTTGAAGGTAAGATCACTCGATGTCGTGTTTGATCCGAATCCTACAATGCCCTGATATTTTACAAGACCTTCCAGCCCAACATTGGGTGTAATGAAGTAAGCGATACCCGGACCAAAACCAAGTCCGAGTCCATTAGTACTTGTGCTGTGCGCATAGTTGACACCTTCCACACCTGCATTTGCTTCCAGGAAGAAGCGGGTATGTTTCAATACGTTGATTGATTTGTCGTTGATATAATAGCGTGCAAGCGCGCCGATACCATAATTGACATCTGTTCCTTCCGTCTTTTGTGTGTTGATGCCGAAATTCACATAACCGCCCAGGGCGATATTATCTCTGATAAACCAGGCAGCTTTCGGATCGATATTGAACGTAAAATGATTGCCGGTATTCAGGTTAAGGTCTGCATTGCTGATGTCACCACCCACCAGTACATTTCCCTTTTGAAGTTGCGCGCTGGCAGAGAAAGCAAAAAATAAACACAGGGCCGTCGAGATAAGATAAAGCTTCGTCTTCATTTGAGTAAATTTTAGAAATTTTCAATTTACCCAACACTGGCAATATGCTTGCCCTTGCAGCATCCAAACGTTTGCTGGAAATTCTTTCACAATTAGGGGAATTAAGGGAACACACTGCGGAATAGGTCAATCCGCAGTGTGTATTTATTTAGGCCCCGGATGGATCAAATGGTTTTGGTGTGATGTCTGGCGTTGGAATCGGATGAGGATCGGGTGATGTATCCGGTCTAACGGCATATCCGGCGATTTTTTGTTTACCATGCTGTTTCATAAATATTTTTTTTGATGTTATAAAAATGTAAACATTAAAAAATAATGCCATTCCGGCGAGCCCGTGCAACATTCGGGCGGGTGCCTTGTCCTTTCCGGGGGGATATGCGATCCGAAGATGAACCCACTGTACGATTTGTGCGGACAAAGCATCAAAATCGTACAGTGCGCATCGCTGGCAATCGAATAGGCGATTGATTTATAAGTATTTAGGCAATTGGCATGGTTTGGTGAGGAGTGGATGTGATTTTGGAAAATCTTTCTAATTATAAAACAGTTCATCATGAAAAAATTTTTCTTCCTACCGGTACTTCTGATCGCCTGCATCGCCGGGCAGGCACAATCGTCAGACGCAACCCTTTATCTGACCAAAACGCTTTCTGCTGATAATATCTCACAGGTAGAAGTAAAAACATCCGGCGGCGGTATCAACGTAACCGGCGGAGACGCTTCCGCTGCACGCATAGAAGTATATGTTTCCGGCAATGGTAACCGGAAAAATTTATCGAAGGAAGAGATTAAAAGCAAGCTTGAAGAAAATTATGAACTAACGATCACGTCTGCTGATCATAAACTCACTGCCATCGCGCGGAATAAAAAAAATCACGACAACTGGCGCGATAACCTGAATATCAGTTTCGTGATCTTTGTGCCCGTCAACACCGCCACCGACCTGAATACCAGCGGCGGCGGCATCACTTTGTCGAATCTTACCGGCCATGAAGAATTTACGACCAGTGGTGGCGGACTCCACCTGGAAAAGCTAACGGGTCATATCAACGGCAGCACATCCGGCGGAGGGATTCATCTGACTGACCTGAAAGACGATATCAACCTCACCACGAGCGGTGGCGGCATCGAGGCCCTGCGCTGCAGCGGCAAAATCCGGCTGAGTACTTCCGGAGGATCACTCGACCTGCAACAACTGGACGGAAATATTTTTGCTGAGACCAGTGGAGGCGGCGTTCATGGCGATAAGATCAGCGGTGAATTCGAAACGCATTCATCCGGCGGTGGCATCACACTGAGCGATATCGACGCAAGCCTGGAAGCCTCCACCAGCGGCGGAAATATAAACGTGGAAATGAACGGAATTGGAAAATATGTGAAGCTGGGCAATTCCGGTGGCAGCATAAATCTGCTGATGCCAAAAAACAAGGGACTCAACCTGAAAATTTACGGCGACCGCGTAAAAGTGGAAAGCCTTACCGACTTTAGCGGCACACAGGATGAAAATTCAATCCGCGGTACCGTTGGCGGCGGCGGTGTACCGGTTGTTGCGGATGCGGGCGGCGGACGGGTGAATTTGTCATTCAAGTAACTTTGTTTCACGCAAAGACGCAAAGGAATCGCAAAGACACCGAGAGAGTTCAATCATAT
>CAZZYD010000167.1:0-8247 GCA_964658175.1 uncultured Puia sp.
CTATCGCAACCTTAACAAGATCATTTCCCCGACGGTAAAAAAAGTACTGATCCGCGATCTCTTCGAAAACCTGCATCACCTGATGCTGCCTACGTTCAAACAGAAAAATATTGAACTGGAAGTGATCCTGCAGAATCCGGAGATCATGTATTCCATGGATGCCACGCTCATTGAACAGGTGCTGATCAACCTGCTGATGAATGCGCAGGAAGCGGTGAAAGACAAAGCATCCCCGCGCATCCAGCTTTCCGCCATACCAGTGGGCAACGGCCGCATGGACATCAAGGTGGCTGACAACGGCAGCGGCATCCCGGCGGCGATCCTGGACCGCATTTTCATTCCGTTTTTCAGTACACGCAAAAACGGCAGCGGCATCGGACTCAGTCTTTGCCAGCAGATCATGCTCCTGCACAAAGGCACGATCCAGGTGCAGTCGGTGGAGTCAGAAGGCACTGCCTTCATTCTCCACTTCTGATCTTTTGCTACCTTCATCGCATAAGCGATCCCATGGAGCAAAACAATCCCGCAGTTAAATCAACCCAGTTGCAACGCAGCCTGGGACCGCTCACGCTCTGGGGTCTCGGCGTGGGATATGTGATTTCCGGGATGTATTTCGGCTGGAATTTAGGATTGAAAGAAGGTGGAACCGCCGGCATGGCGATCGCCACCGCGCTCATCATCGTGCTGTATGTCGGTTTTACTTTTTGCTACGCGGAACTGGCCTGCGCCGTTCCGCGCGCAGGCGGCGCCTTTGATTATGCCCTGCGGGCTTTTGGAAGGAATACCGCGTTTATTGCCGGCATGGCGCAGATCATCGAATTCGTTTTTGCGCCGCCGGCCATCGCCGCAGCGATCGGCGCCTATTTCCATATTTTTTTTCCGGCACTGCCGGTGACAGGCATCGCGATCTTTGTGTACATGGTTTTCACCGGCCTCAATATATCCGGTATCAAAGCGGCTGCCACCTTCGAACTCATCATCACTTTCTTCGCCGTGTTTGAGCTGCTGATCTTTACGGGGATCACGCTTCCGCATTTTCAGTGGAGCCATCTCGCCAGCAACGCACTCCCTTTTGGCTGGCAGGGCATCTGGGCCGCCATTCCATTTGCCATCTGGTTTTTCCTCGGGCTTGAAGGACTGGCCAACGTAGCGGAGGAAACGAGAAATCCTCAGAAGAATATTTCGCGCGGGTTTGGCGCCGCGCTGTTCACCCTGGTGGTGCTCTGTATACTGGTTTTTGTTTCTTCGATCGGTGTGGCGGGTTGGGAGGCCATCGTGTATCCGTCACCGGGAGCCAGCCCCTCCGATTCGCCGCTGCCGCTTGCTCTGGGAAGGATCACCGGTAACCAGGGCGCCTGGTATCACCTGCTGGTGAGCATCGGCCTCATGGGACTGGTCGCCTCTTTTCATGGTATCATTCTCGCGGCGGGCCGCGCCAGTTTTGAAATGGGCCGCGCGGGGTATATCAGCGCTGCGCTGGGGCGCATCTCGTCAAAATTCAAAACACCGGTCACCGCCCTGCTGTTTAATATGGCGGTCGGGATCATCGCACTTTGTTTTGCCAATACGGACAGTCTGATCACCATCAGCGTTTTTGGCGCCATCAGTCTCTACATTATTTCGCTGTTAAGTTTTTTCAGGTTGCGCAGGCGCGAGCCCAATCTGCAACGTCCGTACCGCGCACTGTTTTATCCGCTATTGCCTGCCGTGGCACTGGTGATTGCCGTCCTTTCATTGCTGGCAATGATTACCCTCAATGGCGTCCTGGCGCTGATTTATTTTGTAATTTTATTACTGGCATTTTGCTGGTTCCGCATTTTTGTAAAAAACACTGTTGATGAAAGGTAAATTATCCGTTCAGGACCTGCTCGCGGAACTCACGCAGGCGCAGTGCACCAAAGTGAAAATAGCCGTCACCGACATCGATGGCGTACTCCGGGGCAAACTCATCAGCTTTGAGAAATTCCAGTCGGTCGCCGAAAAAGGATTTGGTTTTTGCGATGTGGTATTTGGCTGGGACAGCGCCGACCTGGCTTACGATAACGCCGCGTTTACCGGTTGGCATACAGGATATCCTGACGCGCAGGCATCAGTGGATATCCATACTTTCCGCCGGGTGCCCTGGGAAAACGACCTGCCTTTTTTTCTCGCCGATTTCCAGGAAGCGGGTGTTGACAATGCGCTGGAGGTTTGTCCGCGCAGCCTGCTCAAAAAAATCATCGCCCGGGCATCAGACGCGGGGTTTAACGCTTTTTTTTCGCAGGAATTTGAATGGTTCAATTTTATACAGGATGCCGCCGCGCTGACAGAAGGCGATCACCGTAATCTTCAGCCGCTGAGCAGCGGCATGTTCGGCTATTCGATCCTGCGGGCGTCCCAGCAAAGTCCGTATTTCCAGGACCTGTTCGACCAGATGCGCAAGTGGGGCGTGCCGCTCGAAGGATTGCATACCGAAACGGGTCCCGGCGTGTATGAGGCGGCCATGCAATACGCCGATATACTGGAAGCCGCCGACCGCGCCGTGTTGTTCAAAGCCGGCGTCAAGGAAATCGCTTACCGTCACGGTATCCTGCCCACGTTCATGGCCAAGGTCAGCGAGCAGCTCCCCGGATGCAGCGGGCATGTACACCAGAGTCTCTGGTCGGCCGACGGAAAGAAAAACCTGTTTTATGAAAAGGGCGGAACGCATGCGATCAGTCCGCTCATGGAAAATTATATTGCCGGTCAGTTATTTTGCCTGCCGCATGTACTGCCGATGTATGCACCGACGGTAAACAGTTATAAAAGGCTGGTGGAAGGTGCCTGGGCGCCAACCACCCTCACCTGGGGAATCGACAACCGCACCACGGCGTTGCGTGTATTGCCGGCAGGCTCCACAGCCACCCGCCTTGAAACGCGCGTCGTCGGTTCGGATTCCAATCCTTACCTGGCCATGGCCGCCTGTCTGGCTTCGGGTTTGTATGGCATCAAAAATAAACTGACGCTGAACAGCCCTGCCACCATTGGCAACGGCTACGCAGATAAAAGCCAGGGCGTGCTGCACCGGAATCTTTCCGAGTCGGCCGCGGCCATGAAAAATTCCGCGGTTGCCGCCGAATTATTCGGTGCCGGTTTTGTACAGCATTTCACCGGCACGCGGGAATGGGAGTGGCGGCAGTTTTCGAAATCAGTCACCGATTGGGAAATGAAAAGGTATATGGAGATTATATGAGTACAGATTTTTCAGTGATCCGCACATTCAGCTATCCGACCCTCATCCGTTTTGGTGCCGGTGCCATCAGGGAACTTCCCGGCTGGCTCAAGGCAGAGGGATTGTCAAAACCCCTGCTCGTCACCGACCCGCAGGTGGAGCAACTCGATTTTTTCCGCGCCATCCGCGAAGACCTGGAATCGAAAGGTATTTCGGTGGAAGTATTTTCCGGCATTCACAAAAACCCGGTCAAATCCGATGTATTGAAGGGCGGCGATGTTTTCTCCGATACAAAACGCGATTCGATCATCGGACTCGGCGGCGGCGCCGCCATGGATGTGGCGCGTGCGATCGCCCTGCGCATAAACCACCGGCGCGATCTGTTCGACTACGATGACCTGATCGGCGGCGACCAGCATGTAACCGGGGAAGTACCTCCCTTTGTGACCATTCCGACGACCAGCGGCACCGGGAGTGAGGTCGGTCGCAGCGCCATCATATCAGATGATATTACGCACCAGAAAAAAATTCTCTTTTCGCCCAAGCTGATGGCGCGGATCGTCTTTGCCGATCCGACCCTTACCATGGGATTGCCCGGTTTTATCACCGCAGCTACGGGCATGGATGCGCTCACGCACAATATGGAAGCCTATATCGCCAAAAACTTTCATCCGCTGAGTGCGGGTATCGCCCTGGAAGGCATGACGCTGATCTCGCAATCGCTTGTAAAGGCGGTTAGCAAACCCGACCTCGCTTCGCGCAGCCGGATGATGATGGCTTCCCTCATGGGCGCGGTCGCATTTCAGAAGGGGCTGGGTGTGGTGCATTCCCTCGCGCATCCGTTGTCGTCACTGCTGGATACACACCATGGCCTTGCCAATGCGGTGAACCTGCCGTATGGCATGCGGTTTAATATCGGTGGACAGGAAGACGCTTTTGCCCGCATGGCGCAGGCGCTCGGACTCACCGGTCACGACGGCGATGCGGTCGCCTCTTACCTGTTCTCACTTAACGAGCAGACCGGGCTGCCCTCGAAATTGCGGGACATCGGGGTGAAGGATGAACATATTGAAACGCTGGCGGACCTTGCCCTCGCCGATTTTTGTCACCCGAACAATCCGAAACCGGTCAGCCGCGAAAACTTTAAACAGCTTTACCTCGAAGCGTTATGAGTGATAATCATTCCCTGCGCATCGGCATCTCAGACTGCGCCAAATACGAAAACTACCGGCGATGGATAACCGAAACCGGTAACCGGGCCGTGCTGTTGAATCCGCAAACCATCGGGGGAGTTTCGCTGGAAGAGCTTGACGGACTGCTTTTGTCCGGCGGCGAAGATGTACAGCCCGGATTATATCATAAACCTGAATACGTATCTGAATACAAACTCACCGACATAAATCCCGCGAGGGATGCCTTCGAATACGGATTGATCCGCTCCTGGCTGGCCATGAATAAACCGCTGCTTGGCATTTGCAGGGGATTGCAGGTGATGAACGTGGCACTGGGTGGTACGCTGATCCCGGACATCCCTGCCGTTTTCGGGGCAAAGGATCATTCCAAGATACAGGGGATTGACCAGCGGCATGCGGTGGAAGTAATATCCGGCAGTCTGCTCGGGGAAATCGCCGGCAAAGCGAAGGGGAATGTCAATTCTGCCCACCATCAGTCGGTCGCAGATCCCGCGGATGCGCTGCGCGTGGTGGCACTCGCAGATCAGAACGTGGTTGAGGCGATGGAATGGAAAGAAGCGGAAGGGAAGTCCTGGTTCTTGCTGGTGCAGTGGCATCCGGAGCGGATGACGGATCCTGAAAATCCTTTTTCCGCCAAGCTCCGCGAACATTTTTTAACAGCCTGCGCTAAAAAGAACATATGAAAATCCTGAACCCGGCAACAGAGGAACTGATTACAGAGATCGCGGAAGACGACGCAGCTTCAGTGACGGAGAAATTTCAGTTGCTGAAAGAAAGTCAACCCGCGTGGGCGGCCACGCCACTGGAAGAGCGGCTGCACTGCATCCGCCGTTTTAGTGAACTGCTCGACAGCCGCAAAGAAACGCTGGCCCTCGTGCTTACCAATGAAATGGGTAAACCCTATCAGCAGTCGCTGAATGAAATCAACGGTGCCAGACAGCGCATTGGGTTCTTTCTTGAGCAATCGGCTAAATGGCTCGCCGATGAATGGATCGTGCCCGAAGGCGCCACCCGCGAAAAGATCGTATACGAACCCCTTGGCGTGATCGCGAATATTTCCGCCTGGAACTATCCCTATCTCGTCGGCGTCAATGTTTTCATCCCGGCTTTGCTGGGCGGCAATGCAGTGCTGTACAAGCCATCCGAGTACAGCACCATGACCGGTTTGCGGATCGCCGACCTGTTGATGGAAGCCGGCGTGCCCGCGGGTGCCTTTCAGGTGGCTGTGGGCGGCGCCGTGGTGGGCGAACAAATACTGGAGTTACCACTCGATGGCTATTTCTTCACCGGTAGCAATAAAACCGGTACCTATATCGCCGCACGACTGGCCACGCGGCTGGTGCCGGTGCAGCTGGAACTTGGCGGTAAAGATCCGCTCTATGTGATGGATGATGTGACTGATATCGACGCCGTCGCCGGCGATGTGCTGGAAGGCGTGGTGTACAACAACGGCCAGAGCTGTTGCGCGGTGGAACGCGTTTACGTGCACGAAAAGATTTACGACCGGTTTATCGAAGCGTATATTCTCAAAATGGGGCAACTGGTAATCGGAGCTCCCGACAAACCGGGAACGGATATTGGTCCGCTGGCGAGAAAAGAACAGCGGGCATTTCTGCAGGATCAGATCGGGGATGCCGTGGCCAAGGGCGCCCGCTTGATTGGAGGCGATGGGGCGGATGGGAAAGGCTACTTTTTTAAACCGGCAGTATTGCTGAACGTGCACCATGGGATGAAGATCATGCAGGACGAATCCTTTGGTCCGCTGGTGGGCATACAAAAAGTGAAAGACGATGCCGAAGCGGCGTCGCTGATGAAGGATACGGCTTATGGATTAACTGCGTCAGTGTATTCCTCGAGTGAGGAACGTGCCGAAAAAGTGATGCGGCAGCTGAATACCGGTACGGTGTACTGGAACTGTTGCGACCGGGTGAGTGCGGGTCTTCCCTGGTCCGGCCGGAAAAACTCCGGCATCGGCAGCACCCTGTCTTACCAGGGTATCCGCACTTTCGTACAGCCGAAGGCCTGGCACCTCCGTAAAAAAGGCTGATTTTTCATCTAAGTGAATACCATTATGTGATATGGTTCCCTTAATTTTGATATGTGAATGATTGGAAGAGAAAGTTTTACACAGCTTATTCAGATCGGCCCCTTCCGGAATTTTTGAATAGGTCTTAATTCCTATCATTGCTTTTGAAATCCATCCTGCGTTAAAAGCCGCTTAATCTCCCCTTTATTTTTCCATACCTGTGTTATTGACCGGTGCGATCCATGCACGTTTGACCTATTCATTGTGTCTCTTAACTTTTTGTGTATGAAAAAATTTTACTCGATTATTCTTGTGGTGATGGGTGTGTTGTCGGCTGCAGCAGTGCAGGCGCAGTATAACACGATTACGGATCCTTCTGCAACGCAGCATCTGATTTCTGATCCGGCCACCTGGGTGGGTGGTGTGATGCCGCCGAATCCCTGCATCGGCTGTACGATTCGCGTCAAGGCGAACGTGGTGTACACAACAACTTCCGGTGTGCTGACCTTACAAAATTCTACGCTCATCATTGAAGGAAGCAATTCCGTTGAGCTGGACAACTATATTTTCCTCGACAACACGGCGGTTGATATCGGAAATGATCCGACCGGATCTGCTTCCTTTATATGTAACGACCAGGTTTACCTCAGCAACGGAGCTTATCTGCAGCTGGCCAATGAGAACACTTTTATCAATACAAATAATATTTCAGGAAATACGGTAAATGGAAGTCTGTCGGACTATGCCTCAGGTTCAGTGATTGCAGGCATTTATACTTTTTCCGGGGAAGCGGCGGCGCAACCGGATGGGTACTACGTCACGCTGAACGGTTTCGGATATGGCAACGATGATGGAACGATACAGGGACCGCAGTACAACCTCAACTGTGGTGGGGCATCGCCCAATACCTGCAGTCCCGGATTTGTATATGGTCCTACCAAAACGCAGGAATTCCCGACAAATAATTTCTACGGGTTCTTCATGACAACGCCCGTACTGCCCGTTCAACTCGTGCAATTCCTTGCGCTCAAAAATGATGACGGCAGTGTAGGTCTTACCTGGGCCACTTCACAGGAAGTAAACTCCGGTTCATTTGAAGTGGAAAGAACATCTGATCAGGTGACCTGGACCACCCTCGGATCGGTAAAAGCCAAAGGTTTCTCCTCTGTCTCTGTCACTTATAATTTCACAGATAAGGCTCCTGTCAGCGGAATCGGTTACTACCGGCTCAAGATGATTGACCTTGATGGTAAATACAAATACAGCAATGTCGTTTCTGTTTCCTCCGATGCCGTTGCGCAGGCGCTCGTGGTATACAGTAATCCTTTCACCGATCAGGTGCGGGTGAAAGTGAACGTCAGCCAGTCAGACGAACTGCTCCTGACGATCACGGATATGGGAGGTAAGGTTTATTTCCGTCAAAGCTTCAACGCCGCGAAGGGGGATAATCTGATCAACATGGTTCCCAACAGCGCAGCCAGTGGTGTGTACGTGTTGCATATCCGCGGGAATACTTATGACAAGACCGTTAAACTTATCAAGCAATAATTTTCAGATAATCACGCCCCATTTGCATGCCACTGTACGGAGGACTGAGAAACCTCTGACAGTGGCATTGCCTTTTTAAAAAGTTACTACCATGGCATTCATTCCGAAGGGTTTTATTTTTGATATGAACGGCACGATGATCGACGACATGGGATTTCACCTCATCGCCTGGGAAGATGTATTGAACAATGAACTCGGCGCGGGCATGACCACTGCCCAGGTGCGCAGTCATATGTTTGGCAAGAATGACGAACTGCTCATCCGGATCTTTGGTCCGGACAGGTTTACCG
>CAZZYD010000168.1:0-8243 GCA_964658175.1 uncultured Puia sp.
CTGAGTTTTTTCAGGTCCGCAGGCGAATCAATGGTTTGTAAAAGGGGTCCGGGGTTCAGGTCCATCAGCGTTATTTACCCCCTAAAATTAATCATTTTGCCGGGATTCAGGGTTATATTGGTCAATTGACCGCCGGTACCCCTCAAATGCCATTAATCCCAAATAGGCGGGTATCGGCCCCCAAACCTGTAGTTTTGATGAATCCGGTATGATGCAGAAAAGAAACCGATATTACTGGCTGCTCCAGCTTAGCGGATGGGGATTGCTTGCGCTGATGTTCGTACTGGTGTATGAATTTTCGGATCAGCGCGTCGATGCGCGACTGATCGAGCAGCTGGCAGTCCTGATTTTTTCGGGGATTGTAACCACCCATTTATTTCGCGCTTTTATTCACCGTTCGAACTGGCTGCAGCTTCCGGTGGAAAAAGCCGCCCCAAAATTCCTGATCGCGGTCGTCATCCTCTGTCTGGTGGCTGCGCTGATCCGCATCTCGATCATACAATGGCTGGACCTCTCGAGCCGCAACAGGAAATTCGAATTCCTCACCCGTTTCCTTTTTTTCGCGTTGGAAAACGGGGTCTTTTTTATACCATGGACCCTGATCTATTATTTCTATCACTATATAGGCAAAAGCAGAAACCAGCAACTTGATACGCTGAAACTCGAAGCGCTTGTAAAAGAACTGGAACTTAAAACGATCAAATCCCATATCAATCCGCATTTTATCTTCAATGCCCTCAACAGCATCCGGGCGCTGATCGACGAAAATCCCGCCCGAGCCCGCAAAGCGATCACCGAACTCAGCAATATCCTGCGCAGCAGCATGCAGGCGGAAAAACTCGAAACCGTTTCCTTTGAAAAGGAATTGAACATCGTAAAGGACTATCTCGCCCTGGAACATATCCGCTTTGAAGACAGGCTGCAGGTAAAATATTTTATCGATGATGAAACCCTCGACCAGCAGATCCCTCCGATGATGCTGCAGACCCTCGTGGAAAATGCGATCAAGCATGGCATCAGCAAACAGGTCAGCGGCGGTACCGTAACGATCATCTCCGATCTGAAGGAAAATTATCACGAACTGGTGATCCGCAATACCGGGAAACTCGCGGTCAGCAGCAATGGCGACGGGTTCGGACTGGCGAGCACCCGCGACCGATTATACCTGTTGTTCGGGAAAAGTGCGAATTTCAATATCCAGGAAATAAACGGTGATACCGTGGAAGCGACTTTACAAATTCCATTTGATGCCATAAATAAATGAATATGATCAAAGCAGTTATCATCGACGACGAACGTCTCGCCCGCAACGAACTGAAGAAATTATTGCTGGAATTCCCGGAAATAGAAGTGGTGGCCGAAGCCGCCAATGCCAATGAAGGCATTGAAAAAATTGACAGCCTCAACCCCGATCTTATATTTCTGGATATCCAGATGCCGGGTAAAACCGGTTTCGATATGCTCGCGGAGCTGGACAAGGCGCCGGATGTGATCTTCACGACTGCCTACGACGATTTCGCCCTGCGCGCCTTCGAAGTGAATGCGCTGGATTATTTACTCAAACCGGTGGAACCAAGGCGCCTGGCCGACGCATTGCAGAAACTCCACCTGGAAGAAAGCCGCGACCGCGAGATGGTTTCCGATGAAGAGATCGCCGTAAACAAAAGCATGCTGCATGAGTCGGATCAGGTATTTGTAAAAGACGGTGAGCGTTGCTGGTTCGTGAAACTCGGTGAGATCCGCCTGTTTGAAAGTGTCGGCAACTACGCAAAAATATATTTCGGTGCTTTCAAACCCCTGATACTGAAATCGCTCAATGCACTTGAGGAAAGACTGGACGAAAAAACGTTTTTCCGCGCAAACAGAAAACATATTGTCAACCTGCGGCTGATTGAAAAAATCGAACCCTATTTTAACGGCGGTCTGCTCATTGAATTGAAAGGAGGAGAAAAAATTGAAGTCAGCAGGCGGCAAACCGTTAAATTTAAGGAAATGATGAGTCTCTAAATGATACAACCAATGAAAATCACCCTCCTTCTCTCCATACTCGCTGTGGGTCAATTGAGTTGCTCCGCGCAGGACAGCAGCGTCGTAATCTCGCCAGACAGCGTGCGCAGCATCGAAAATGTTTTGGCGTCCGATGCCATGCGCGGGCGTGCGACCTACAGTCCTGATATCGATCGCGCCGCAGATTATATCATCGCTCAATTTAAATCTGCCGGACTTCAGCCACTGCCAAACCTGGACGGCTATAAGCAAACTTTCGGACAGATCACCACCAAGCTTATCAGCGCCAGCGGAACCGTTGACGGTCAGCCGGCGAATCCGAAAACGATCATCGGCTATACCAATTTCCCCCAGGTAATCGCCTCTCCTGAAAATCATTTTACAAAAGTCTATATCCGCAAAGGCGATGTTTTCCGCGACCGGTTCAATCATTTCCAGCAAACGGACAGCAACCTGCTGGTAATCGTGGACACCAGCTTCGCCGCCACTTTCAAAAGATATTACGATCGCACGTCCGGTCGTTATAAATCCGGCACAGCGACCATCTTTCTGCTGACTGCGACCGATCCGAAGCAATGGACGATACAGGTGAACCAGGAAATCAAACAAAAAAACATCACCAATGTAGTCGGGATATTACCCGGCCGGTCGGCCGCTAAACAGTTTGTGATTTTCTCGGCACACTACGATCACCTCGGCGTGCAAAATCCTGCTACCGGCGCGGATTCCATTTACAATGGCGCCAACGACGACGCGTCGGGTGTAACGGCCGTGATCGAGTTGGCAAAATATTATCATTCAGTGCAGACCAATGAGCGTTCGCTCATTTTTGTTGCTTTTGCCGGCGAAGAGCTGGGTGCGCTTGGATCTACTTATTTCTCTGCACAGTTCGACCCCACTACCGTGTCAGCGATGTTCAACATTGAAATGATCGGAACTGAAAGCAAATGGGGAAAGAACTCAGCCTATATCACCGGATTTGACAAAACAGATATGGGCGCCATCATGCAGAAAAACCTGGCAGGCAGCCCGTTTCATTTTTATCCGGATCCGTATCCGGAGCAGGGCTTGTTCCTGCGGTCTGACAATGCGAGTCTTGCCAAACAGGGCGTACCTGCGCATACCATCTCCACCTCAAAAATGGACAATGAAGCGCATTATCACACCGTGGGCGATGAGGTAAGCACCCTCGATCTGCAAAATATGGCTGAAATTATCCGCTCCGTTGCCATCAGTGCGCAATCCATTGTAGCCGGGAAGGATACGCCTACCCGCGTAAAATAAAATGCCTGTCTGAATTATTATTGAACGACTCCGTTAAATGAAATCATCGAGCGGGTGGCGCTGGACACGCGAAGTGTTCCGTACCCGTTGCTGCTGACGCTGAGGAACATTTTCTGGACCTTCGCATTACCCTTTGGCGAAATCGTGATGTTCCAGCCGTTTTTTGACGGCGTAGATTGATAGGTTGCATCGCTCGTAGCAAACTGTATACCGCCACTGCCGGAACCATAGCCACCGCCCATGTATGTTTGACCAAAATAAGGCAGGTCGGCGACGACGCTGTCATTCATTACTTTCAGTGTGTAGAGAGACGTGAGCTGTCTCAGTCGTCCGCTTTGTGCTGTGGCGTTCTGTGCGATGAAGGTAAATTGCTTGCTATCCATTTTTGCTTTTAGCTGAACCTGCCGGGCGGCCTGCTTCTGCTGTTTTGTACTGTCCTGTGCATGTGTTGCTGCCGTGTTCAGCAGCAGCATAATAACGCAAAAAATACTCCGGAAGGGGAAACTGATCCGATTCATATGGCTGGCTTTTTTCAAAGGTAGGAAAAGGCTCAGGAAAACTGCTGGAGCACGGCCGTCATTTCCGCAACGATGTCCGCCGTGGACAGGTTGCCGATGCTTCCCTGGTGGGTATGCTGCAATTTTTTACTGCTGTCAAAACTGAAATTTCCATCCTGGATCTGTTTGCCGATTTCACGGTATGCTTCGCGAAATGACAGGCCCTGGTTCACGCGTTCGTTTACTGCCTCGACGCTAAAGAGGTATTTATATTTTTCATCCGCCAGAATATTCTCTTTTACGGCAACATGCGTGAGCATCAGCATCATCATTTCCAGGCAGGATTTGAGGGTTTCGATCGCGGGGAATAAAATCTCTTTGGTGAGCTGCATGTCCCGGTGATAACCGGAAGGCAGGTTATTAATCAGCAGGGTGAGTTCGTTTGGCAAAGACTGGATGCGGTTGCATTTTGCCCGGATCAGTTCAAAAACATCCGGATTTTTTTTATGCGGCATGATGCTGCTGCCGGTCGTCAGTTCGTCGGGAAAAGAGATAAAGCCGAAATTCTGGTTCATATACAGGCAGCAGTCCATCGATAATTTTGACAGCGTCGCCGCAATCATCGACATCCCCATGGCCGTTGCTTTTTCCGTTTTACCCCTGGTCATCTGCGCATACACGGAATTATAATTCATGCCGGCAAATTGCAGCAGGCGGGTGGTCGTTTCCCGGTTCAGCGGAAAGGAAGAGCCGTAGCCTGCGCCACTGCCCAGCGGATTTTTATTGGTGATGCGAAAAGCGGCTCCCAGCATTTCGAGGTCGTCGGTAAGGCTTTCGGCAAAGGCGCCGAACCACAATCCAAAGGAAGAGGGCATGGCGATTTGCAGGTGCGTATACCCCGGCAACAACTGGTCGCGGTGTTTTTCGCTGAGCGAGATCAGCAGGTCAAACAGCGCTTTTACTTCTTTGGTGATAAGGCGGATCTCTGCCCTGAGGTATAATTTGATATCCACCGCCACCTGGTCGTTGCGGCTGCGGCCACTATGAATCTTCTTCCCTGCATCGCCGAGTTTTTCCGTGAGGATGAATTCAACCTGGCTATGAACGTCTTCCACACCTGGTTCCATGCTGAATTTTCCTTCTTTGATGGAATTCATGATAACGCCGAGTTCAAGCTGGAGGCCTGCGGCTTCTTCGGCACTGATCATCCCGATTTCTGCCAGCATTTTCGCATGTGCCATGGAACCTTCAACGTCGTACGGAGCGAGCATCAGATCAAAATCCTGGTCGCGGCCCACCGTGAAACGTTCGATCAGCTCATTTACTTTTGCCGCGTCTTTTTGCCAGAGTTTCGTCATCGCTTATGCGTTATACAAATGGGTTGAGCAGGTTGATATAAAACTGTATGCCGTCGTTTATTTCGTCGATGCAAATATACTCATCGGCGGTATGGCTTCTAGCCGAATCTCCCGGTCCGCATTTGAGTGCGGGGAATGGCATCAGCGCCTTATCCGACGTGGTCGGGGAGCCGTAGAAGGATTTTCCGAGGCTGATGCCGGTTTTCACCAGCGGATGGTCCAGCGGAATGGAGGTGGATTTCATCCGGGTGGTACGGGGCTTGTACTGACTTTGGAGATTTTTTCGCAACGCCTCCAGGATTTCGTCAAAACTGTATAATTCGTTTACGCGTACGTCGATCACATATTTGCATTGCGACGGAACCACATTGTGCTGTTTGTTTTCCGTCTCGATCACGGTAACGCTCATCCGCGTTTCGCCGAGCAATTCACTTACTTTTTCAAACCGGTAGTTGCGGATCCATTCTATGTCGGCAATCGCCTTGTACAGCGCATTTTCTCCTTCGTTGCGTGCCGCATGACCGGCACGGCCGTTCGCCGTACAGTCGATCACCATCAGTCCGCGTTCTGCCACCGCCATTTCTAATTTGGTCGGTTCCCCGACAATCCCGAAATCAATTTGTCCGAGATAGGGGAGCACGAGTTCGATGCCGTTCACGCCACTGATCTCTTCTTCCGCACTGGCCGCAAATACGATGTTGTGCGCAGGATTTTCGCTGTGGTAATAGTAAAGAAACACGGCCGCAAGACTTACCAGGCATCCACCGGCGTCATTGCTGCCCAACCCGTATAATTTCCCCTCCTTCACCGTGGGCGTAAAGGGGTCCATCGTATAATTTTTATTTGGCTTCACCGTATCATGGTGCGAATTAAGGAGAATACTCTTCCGGGAAGCATGATAGTTCTTATTCCGGGCATAGATATTATTTCCCACCCGGGAAAAAGGCACGCCGTGCCGTTCGAAAAAACCACCCATCAGTTCGGCGGTGTCATTCTCTTCTTTTGAAAACGACGGCGTCGCGATCAGAGATTTCAATAAATCCCGGGCTTCCGTCTGGAGTTGTTCTATCGTAGGTCTATGCATGCTGTATGGTTGTGCCAGCCTGGCCGGTGACTAATTTTTCAAGTGATTCGCCATTGCCGATCACCACCTGGTGCACGCCTTGCGCGATGGCTGCAAAAGCATTGTCCAGTTTGGGGATCATCCCTGCAAATATTTTTCCGCTTTCTTTCAGGTCGCGGTAGGTAAGCTGATTGATGTTGCCGATCACGGAATTTTCGTCATCCACATCGAGGAGCACGCCATTCTTCTCAAAGCTGTACACAAGACTTACCTTATAGTCGGCAGACATCGAGCGGGCGATTTCCTGTGCGATCGTGTCTGCATTCGTATTCAGCAACTGCCCCTGCGCATCGTGTGTGATGGCCGAAAAAACCAGCGACAGGTTTTGCCGGAGCAGCTGATCCAGCAGGGAAATATTTACCTGGTCGATGTCCCCGGCAAAACCGTAATCTGTTCCATGCACCACGCGTTTATGTGCCAGCAGGCTGTTTCCGTCAGCGCCGCTGAGTCCGAAGGCATTGCAACGGTTTGCCTGCAGCAGCGCCACAATATTTTTATTGATGTATCCGGCGTACACCATCGTCACGATCCGCAGGGTATCCGCATCGGTGATCCGGCGACCTTCCACCAGCTGTTGCGGAATATTCATTTGCTCCGCAAGCCGCGTGGCGAGTTTGCCGCCGCCGTGCACCAGTATTTTTGATGCACCGATATTGGCGAACTGTTTCAAAAAGGAAGCAAGCTTGCGCTCATCGTCAACAATGTTCCCGCCGATCTTTATAACAAATAATTCTTTCACGGGATCAGGTTTTGGATTTGAGGATCTCCCGTAATACGGCCTGCGCAGCCCATACCCGGTTCCCCGCCTGCAGGGTGACGATGCTGTTCGGGCCGTCCAGCACTTCGTCGCTCAGTTCCACATTTCTGCGTACGGGCAGGCAATGCATCACTTTCGCCTCGTTCGTCGCTTTCAGTTTTTCTGCTGTCAGCATCCACTTCGGATCGTTATTATAGATCTTGCCATAATCATGGTAGGTGCTCCAGTTTTTCACGTACACGAAATCTGCGCCTTGTAACGCCTCATCCTGCTGATGGGTTATGGTGGCACCACGGGTGAATTGTTCATCCAGTTCGTAGTCTTCGGGATGGGTGATCACAAAATCCGCCTTGCCCCAGGCATTCACCCACTGGGCAAAACTATTGGCGACGCATTGCGGCAGCGGTTTTACATGCGGCGCCCAGGTGAGCACGATCTTCGGTCTGATGATGCCGTGGAGGTTTTCGTGGATGGTGATGATGTCCGTAAGACTCTGCAACGGATGCAGGGTAGCGCTCTCGAGACTCACGATCGGAATGCCCGCATATTTGATAAACTGGTGGATATATAACTCGCTGTAATCGTCATCCCGGTTTTTGAGTGACGGGAATGTGCGTATACAAAGGATGTCAAAATATTTTCCGAGCACGGGTGCCGCATCTTTTACATGCTCGACCGTATTCCCGCTCATGATCGCTTCTTCTTCGAATTCCAGCGCCCACCCTTCTTTGTCGACATTGAAAACGATGGGGTCAAAGCCCAGCTGGCGCGCGGCCACCTGTGTGCTCAGTCGTGTACGCAGACTGGGATTCAGGAACAGCAATCCGATGCGTTTGCCGGCAGCAAGCGCCTGGTCTGCGAGCGGATCCTGCTTATACCGCAGCGCCTGCGAGATCAGTGCTTCCAGATCGGTTACATCGTTGATGGAGATAAAATTTTTCATGCCTGGTCAACCAAATTTACGGGTGAAACCATGGCGGACAGCTCTTCCTGCAGCGATTCGAGAAATTCGTCGGCCTCTTTCCGGCGGGTCGCCAGCGATGGCAGTAAACGGATTACGGACGGCTTGGCCTCTCCGGTAAACACATGCTGGTTGAAAAGAAGATTTTTTTTCAGCGCCTTTAAAGCGGGAGGTACGTCGAAACCAATCATCAGTCCTTTGCCACGGACCCGTTCGATGGCCTCGATTTCCTTTAGTGATGACAGCAGGTGATCCC
>CAZZYD010000169.1:0-5462 GCA_964658175.1 uncultured Puia sp.
TTTAAATACCTGAAGGACCTGCTGGTGGCCAGCGGCTGCGGTCATATCCGCATTTTCGGCGGTGGCGGCGGCACCATCCTTCCGGAAGAAATAAAGATACTGCACGCCTATGGCATCAACCGGATCTATTCCCCCGACGATGGCCGCTCGATGGGCCTCGAAGGCATGATCGAGGATCTGTTACAAACCACGCGTGCCTCGCTGGAATTTCCAGCGGCCACCAACGACCCCAATAATTTCTGGACATCGGCAGAACGCTGGAACGGTAAAATACCCCTCGATGAACAACAGGATATCCGTCGCATCGCCCGGCGCATCACCTGCGCTGAAAATGGTGAGGCAGAAAAGGAAGCCCGTGCTTCCGACGGCAAAAAAAATATTCCGGTCCTGGGGATAACCGGTACCGGCGGGGCGGGCAAAAGCAGCGTAACCGATGAAATCGTACGTCGTTTTTTATCGCGCTTTCCCGATAAGACCATCGCCGTCCTGTCTGTGGATCCTTCAAAGAAAAAAACCGGCGGCGCCTTGCTTGGTGACCGCATCCGGATGAACAGCATCCATTCCACCCGGGCGTATATGCGTTCGCTGGCGACCCGTGAAACTGATGTGGCGCTGAGTCCTTTTGTGCAGCAGGCGATCGATGTATGCCGTGGCAATGGGTTCAGCCTGATCCTGCTGGAATCGGCGGGTACCGGGCAGAGTGATGCATCCATCCTGGATTTCTGCGACCTGAGCCTGTATGTGATGACGCCGGAATACGGCGCGGCCAGTCAGCTGGAAAAAATCAATATGCTCGACTACGCGGATCTGATCGCGATCAATAAATCCGACAAACCCGGGGCCGCAGACGCACTGATCGAAGTGCGCAAACAATACAAAAGAAACCATGGCCTGTGGCAGGCGGCAGATCATGCGCTGCCGGTGATCGCCACCATCGCGTCACTCTTCAACGACGCAGGCACGAATATACTTTTTGAAAAAATACTTGGTTTGCTTGATGAAAAAACCGGTACGGATTTCCTGAAAATAAAAAACGACAACGGAACATCCCTATCCGCCAGGGCGGAAAAATCCATTATTCCGGCTGCACGTGTCCGTTACCTGAGTGAAATCCATGAAACGCTGGCAGCATACGATGCGCTGGTAGACGAACAGGCCACGATTGCTTCCCTTTTATACAAGCTGGAAGGAACGAGGGAAGCGATGGCGGCCGGCGATGAAGCACTGATTCAATCCCTCACCGAACGCATCCGGCAGGAACGGGAAAAGCTGACCCCGGTCAGCCGCAAACTTATCGAGCACTGGCCGCAAAAACTGGTAGCCTACGCGGCGGATGATTTTGAATATTCGGTACGCGGTGAGCTGATCCGCCAGCCGATGTATACCCGAACGCTTTCCGGCACCCGCATTCCAAAAGTGATGCTGCCGGCCTACAAAGATTGGGGAGATCTCCTCCACTGGCAGGCGCAGGAAAATGCACCTGGTCATTTTCCGTTTACGGCCGGATCCTTTCCTTTAAAAAGGGCAAACGAAGATCCAACCCGCATGTTCGCCGGGGAAGGCGGACCCGAAAGAACAAACAAACGCTTTCACTATGTGGCAGCCGGCCAGCCTTTCACGCGGCTGAGCACGGCGTTTGATTCGGTCACATTGTATGGGGAAGATCCCGACCGGCGCCCGGATATTTATGGGAAAGTAGGTAACAGCGGCGTGAGCGTGGCCACCGTGGACGACGCAAAAAAGCTATACAGCGGATTCGATCTTTGCCATCCGAATACTTCCGTGAGTATGACCATCAACGGTCCGGCCCCGGTGGTACTGGCTTTTTTCCTGAATGCGGCCATCGACCAGCAATGCGAACGATATCTCGATGCCCATGGCGGCTGGAGTGCCGTTGAACTGCTTATCGAAAAAAAATACGGCAAACGCAGACCGAGATATCTGCACAATGGATCGGATACTTTGCCGGCGGGCAACAACGGGCTGGGCCTGCGCCTGCTGGGTGTCTCGGGCAGCGAAGTCTTGCCAGCCGATGTGTATGCGAAAATTAAAGCGCACACCCTTTCGCAGGTCCGCGGCACGGTGCAGGCGGATATCCTTAAAGAAGACCAGGCGCAGAATACCTGCATTTTTTCCACCGAATTCGCGCTCAAACTCATGGGAGATGTGCAGGAGTATTTCATCCGCGAGCAGGTAAAAAATTTTTACAGTGTATCCGTGAGTGGTTACCATATTGCGGAAGCCGGCGCCAATCCGATCACGCAGCTGGCATTCACCCTGTCCAATGGATTCACCTATGTGGAATATTTTTTGAGTCGCGGCATGTCAGTCGACGCCTTCGCGCCCAGTCTTTCCTTCTTTTTCAGCAATGGGATGGATGCCGAATACAGTGTCATCGGCCGCGTGGCGAGGCGCATCTGGGCGAAAGCGATGAAATATAAATACAAGGCGAACAAGCGAAGCCAGATGCTGAAATATCATATTCAGACCAGCGGCCGCAGCCTGCACGCCCAGGAAATAGATTTCAACGATACACGCACGGCCTTGCAGGCGCTGTTCGCGATTTACGACAATTGCAATTCACTGCACACGAATGCCTATGACGAAGCCATTACCACGCCCACCGAAGAAAGCGTTCGGCGGGCCATGGCGATCCAGCTGATCATCAACCGCGAACTCGGCACGGCGAAATCGGAAAATTTCATTCAGGGATCTTTTCTCATCGAGTCGCTCACCGATCTCGTGGAAGAAGCCGTGATGCTCGAATTCGACCGCCTCACGGAACGGGGCGGCGTACTCGGGGCCATGGAAAGAATGTATCAGCGCAACAGGATACAGGAAGAGAGCATGCATTACGAGGGGTTAAAACATTCCGGCCAGTTGCCCATTGTCGGTGTCAATACTTTTCTGAATAAAAACGGGTCGGCCACGGTGCAGCCTGCCAGCGTCATCCGCAGTACAGACGAAGAAAAAGACCAGCAGATCGAAAGTCTCCGCGCGTTCCGGGAACGGCATCAGGATATTGCTGCCGCCGGACTGGCTTCGTTGAAAGCAGCTGCCGTGGCAAATGAAAATATCTTTGCGGTGCTGATGGAAACGGTGAAGCACTGCAGTCTCGGTCAGATCACGCATGCTTTGTATGAGGTGGGCGGGCAGTATCGGAGGAATATGTGACTGGGATTATGTCCCAGACATCCCGGTCAATATCTGATCTGGCAGGTCCGACAAAAAAAACTTGCCCTTTTTTTTACGCCGAGTTCGGCCTTGGAGACCTTCGTCCCGTCGCGCGGGCATATTTTTTTGTGATAGATTTTCCAATGGGCTTTCAACGTATCTTTTTGTTTCCATTCCAGGAATTCAAAACTGTAGCGGCGCGCTTCGGTCATCATCGCACGCCGCTTGGCGGTTGGCAGGTTTTTGATCAGCGTCGCCGGATGCACGGCAATCCGGAACAGCACTTCGTTTTTGATGATATTTCCCACACCTGAAAAAATATCCTGGTCCATCAGCGCATCGCACACCATCGTGCGGGGAAGAAGCGAAAGTTTTGCAGAGGCTTTTCGGGCGCTCCACTGATCACTCATAATATCTGCCGACCAGTCGTAAGCAGCGTCAAGGTCTCCTTCAATCACTTTCACGGCGCAGGTGTAAAAATTGATTTCCTCTTTTGCAAAATGAAGCGATAAACGCAAAGGTGTTTTTTTTCGCTCATTGATCAGGTAAGTCCCGAACATTAAGAAATGAATGCGTAGCGTGAATGACGGGAACCGGAGTAAAAGATGTTTTCCCCAGGTCCGAATATCTTCCAGGCGCTGTCCGTCGAAAAGGGACAGGTCTATTTTCGCGTTGCCGGCTGCGTCCAATACCTTCTTTCCGATAAATCCGGACAACGCATTTTTAACGATTACAATCGATGGCCCTTCAGGCATGGATCCTCTTTTTCCATGATATTCAAATCCTGCGCCATCATAAACACGGGTGGTCAATTCGGCGCTGATCGATACCTTTGCGTTATGATGAAAAGATGGGTCGTGATGGGACTTCTTTTATGCGCCGGCTGCAGTCCGCATCCGTACCGCGCTTCAAACAAAGCCTATAAAACGCAGGTCAAAGAACTGACGAAGCCGCTCTCCGCGCCGGCGCCGGATTACCTGCCTTCACAGGAGCAACCCTGGATCGGGACGGTTAATTTCGATTTGCGCAAGCCGAATTTTGTCATCATCCATCATACGGCGCAAACCGGCTGCCCCGTGACATTGCATACTTTTACCATCGTGTCGTCGAAAGTGAGCGCGCATTATGTGATTTGCAAGGACGGCTCCGTCCATCATATGCTCAACGATTACCTGCGCGCCTGGCAGGCCGGCGTTGCCAAATGGGGGAATAATACAGACATCAATTCATCGAGTATCGGCATTGAGCTGGATAATAACGGGTTTGAAGATTTTCCCGATTCGCAGATGAACAGCCTGCTGATTTTGCTGGACACACTGAAAAATAAATACAATATCCCGCCGCAGAATATTATCGGGCACGGAGATATCGCACCCGGAAGAAAAGTAGATCCCAGCTGGCATTTTTCCTGGAAACTGCTGGCAGACCACGGCTTTGGCGCCTGGTACGGCGACACCTCTCAAACAAAACTGCCCGCGGGTTTCGATCACCTGCAGGCGCTCCGCGTGATCGGTTTTAATATAAAAGACAGTGTTGCGGTGATCTCGGCGTTCAAACGGCACTGGTTGCAGGATTCTGTTTATGCGCCCCTGGATTCAGCGGACGATAAAATCATTTACGAACTTTCACGCCGCTACCAATAAAAAAAACCACTGATCAGTGGTTCTTTCTTACGATAAGAGATCGTATATATTGGAAGTACGGATACTCAGAATGTCGATTGACTGTGTATGCCTTCTGCAAATTCTTCCACAATCTTTTTATTGAAAGCCTCGAGATCTTTCGGACTTCGGCTGGTGACAAGCCCATTGTCCGTAACCACTTCGAGATCCTGCCATGTGACGCCTGCATTTTCCAGATCGGTGCGAAGGGAAGGAAAGGATGTCATGGTTCTTCCTTTTAACAAGCCGGTTTCAATGAGCAGTTGCGGCCCGTGGCAGATGGCGGCGACCGGCTTTCCCTCTTCCATGAATTGTTGCGCAAAATCCACACAATCCTGATTTACACGCATGAGATCCGGATTCATCACACCGCCGGGAATGAGCAGCGCATCGTAATCTTCCGCATCGGCGCTTTCCAGCGGAACATCTACGGGTAACTCTATAGACCAATGATCTTTATCCCATGCCTTCACCACATTCTTTTGCGGAGAAATGATCGTTACTTCGGCGCCGGCTGCTTCCAGTGCTTTTTTCGGACTGGTAAGCTCTACTTCTTCAAAGCCGTTTTCCGTGAGGATTGCTACTTTTTTACCAGTTAACTTTGCCATCATATTGTAATTTAATATT
>CAZZYD010000169.1:5472-8226 GCA_964658175.1 uncultured Puia sp.
TGATAGATTTGAAGGATAAGAATCCTATCCTTCCCTTTCAAAAACGATGCCCGCCATGAAAGCAAACAAACGAGCCCATGACCGCAGAACAACAACGTTTAACTGTCAATAATGCCAAGAAAGTACCACTTGAACAATGGGGTCCCTATCTGAGTGAACGGCAATGGGGAACCGTCCGGGAAGATTATAGCACCAACGGGGACGCCTGGAATTATTTTCCCTATGATCACGCGCATTGCCGGGCTTACCGTTGGGGCGAAGACGGTCTCGCCGGAATTTCCGATTTTTTTCAAAATCTCTGCTTCTCCATCGCACTCTGGAACGGGAAAGATCCGATTTTAAAAGAAAGGCTCTTTGGACTTGGAAATAACCAGGGAAACCATGGGGAGGATGTTAAAGAGCTCTATTACCACCTCGACAATGTACCCACTCATTACTACATGGAATACCTGTATAAATATCCACAGCAGGCCTTTCCATACGAAGCGCTGATCCGCGAAAACAGGTATCGCACCAAAGAAGATCCCGAATATGAAATCCTGGACACGGGGGTATTTGATAAAAACGAATACTTCGATGTCACGGTCACCTATGCCAAACAAAACGCAAAGGATATATTCATCCGCATCAATATCGAAAACCGTTATTCCAGGGCGGCAGATATAACGGTGCTGCCGACGCTCTGGTTCTACAACAAATGGGAACTGGACGAAGATAAAAAGCCTTCCATCACGATGCGGGACCGCGGTTCGGTGAAAGCCACCCACAAAAGGCTTGGTTCCTACTATCTGTATTTTCAGCCTCCCGATGAAAGATGGTTTACAGAAAATGAAACCAACCAGGAGATCGTTTCCGGACGCCCCAACGAAAGCGTGTTTGTGAAAGATGCTTTTCACCGTGCCGTCACGAAGGGCGAAAACCTGAAGGACCTGAAACAAAAGCGGTCGGGAACCAAATTTTCTCCCGTGTACCGTTACCGGATCGAAGGGGGGAAATCCCAGGTGATCTATCTGCGGCTGAGCAACAAAGTTTTTGAAAATCCCTTCGGCAACGGGTTCGAATATATTTTCAGGAACCGCAAAGAAGAAGCGGATTCATTTTATGAAGAACTGTTTCCCGGAGATCTGTCGCCCGCATTGAGGGTATTGTCCCGGCAGGCACTCGCCGGACTGCTCTGGAACAAACAGTATTATTATTTCGATGTCGAGCGCTGGCTCACCACATCCGATGGGATTACCCCGGTCAACAACGGAAAACTTTATGGGAGAAATCATGAATGGAAACACCTGAAGAACCAGGATATCATCATGATGCCCGACAAGTGGGAATATCCCTGGTATGCTGCCTGGGATATGGGTTTTCAGTGCATACCGATGGCCATGATCGACGCCGGATTCGCAAAAAACCAGTTGCTGCTGATCATGCGCGAGTGGTATATGAAACCAGACGGTCAGCTGCCCGCCTACGAATGGAATTTCAGTGATGTAAATCCTCCGGTACAGGCCTGGGCCGCCCTGCAGGTTTATCGCATTGAAGCGGAGCGCACGGGAAAGGCGGACATCGATTTCCTGAAGCGCGTTTTTCAAAAACTGCTGATCAACTTTACCTGGTGGATCAACCGGAAAGATCCCAACGGGAATAACATGTTCGAAGGCGGCTTCCTCGGCCTCGATAATATCGGTGTCTTCAACCGGAGCATCGAACTGCCCGGACAAATGCAGCTGGAACAGGCAGACGGTACGAGCTGGATGGGGATGTACGCACTGAATATGATGGATATGGCGCTTGAAATCGCCATGAAGGACCTCGCCTTTGAAGATACCGCCACCAAATTCTTTGAGCAGTTCGTACTCATCGCCGAAGCGCTGAACGAACATGGGATGTGGAACGACGAAGACAAATTCTTTTACGATACCCTGGCGGTCGGCGGATCTCCACCCCTTCAACTCCGGATTCATTCGATCGTGGGTATCACCAGCCTTTTTGCCGTTTCCATCATCGAAAAAAAGAAGCTCGACAAACTGGCTGATTTCAAAAAAAGGATCAGCTGGTTCGAAAATTACCGCATCAAAAACAAGAAATTCTGGCCCAACGAAGAGAAGACCGATGGAGAAACGATCCTCCTTTCCCTGGTACCCAGGGAACGGCTGGTAAACCTGCTGGAGAGACTGTTGAATGAAGAGGAGTTTTTATCTCCCGGCGGCATCCGGGCTTTGTCGAAGTATCACGAAAAAAATCCTTACTCGGTCACGATCGACAATATCAACTATACCATTCAATATGATCCCGGAGATTCCACCAGCAACCTGTTCGGCGGAAATTCCAACTGGCGGGGACCGGTGTGGATGCCGATCAATTATATTTTGATACAATCTATCCGAAAATATGGACGTTTCTATGGAGACTCCCTGAAAGTGGAATGTCCCGTCGGTTCGGGCAATCAGCTGAACCTGGAAGAAGTGGCTGATTTCCTTACCGAGCGTGTGGTGAGTCTTTTTGAGCGGGATCCCGAAGGAAAGACACCGCAGTACGGACAGTATAACTGGTTCTACCAGCGCCCGGGCAATGAACACCTCAACCTGTTCTATGAATATTTCCGGGGCGATAACGGTCAGGGACTCGGTGCCTGTCACCAGACGGGCTGGACGGCCCTGGTGGCTGAACTTATCAGTGAGCATCAAAAAAGAATGAAAACAACCTGAATGCATCCCGTATCGATGGAAACAACCACCCAACAGATCAGCCGCCTTTTTG
>CAZZYD010000170.1:0-8225 GCA_964658175.1 uncultured Puia sp.
TAATGAGCCGCGTGTTGGACCGGATCGCTTTCCGCACATTTTCCGCCTCCGACATATCCACTTCGGAGTAATCGATCTTCCAGCGGGGATATATTTTTTTGATGAGATAGGCTACGCCATGGTAACAATCGTCGGGAAGTATGAGGTGTGTGTCAGGTTCCATCACCGCGTGGATGATGGCCAGACAGGCCGCCATGCCGGATGGGAAAGCAAGCGCTTCGGCACCGCCTTCGAGGAGCGCCAGCCTGGTTTCCAGTGTTTTGCGGTTGGGGTTGTCCATCCGCGTGTAAATAAAACCGCGGCCACCCATGGTTCCGGCGTCATCGCGGCGGAAAGTGGTTGACAGATTGATCGGGTCCATCACGGATCCAATATTGTCCTCAAAATGGCCGGCGTGGATGGCGAGTGTATCGGGATGCATGGGCGGAAATGAGCAGCGAAATTACGGATTACGTACCTTACACCCATGCAAATCAGGACTTCTACTTACATGATCAGCAATCCGGACTATGCAGCCTGTCCACTCCCTGACCGTCCCGAATATGCATTTATCGGCAGGAGCAATGTGGGTAAATCTTCCGTGATCAATATGATCACCAACAACGACAAGCTCGCAAAAACATCCGGTTCTCCGGGGAAAACGCAGCTCATCAATCATTTTGATATCGAGAGTATCTCAAAGACCGGCAAAGTGGTGAAATGGTATCTCGTGGATCTGCCTGGATATGGCTTCGCCAAAGTATCCTCCTCCCAAAGAAAAACCTGGGAGCAGATGATCGAAAATTACCTGCGGAAAAGAGAGAACCTGGCCTATGTATTCCTGCTGATCGACAGCCGGCATTCACCCCAGAAGCTGGATCTCGCTTTCGCAGAAAGACTGGGGAAATGGGAGATTCCGTTCTGCCTGGTGTTCACCAAGTCTGACAAAGAGAGCCAGCGCACCGTATCGGCCAATGTGAAGGATTTTTTAAACAAGATGCGGGAGACCTGGCAGTTCCTGCCCCGCCATTTTGTGACTAGCGCGATTAAAAAATTGGGTAGGGAGGACATGCTCGACTTCATTGAAGCGTCGAACAAGGAATTCGCCGAACAGAAACCGGTAAATTAGTTTACCACTTTGTTGGCACAGCTGCTGCTGGCAAAAGCTTCCGGTTTTGCCTTGAACGCAAAGCCCATCCCGAGAATATATCCCATGGCTTCCTTCAATGCATCGTTGCTTTTGAAATGAGGATTCGTGTTGATGTCGGCGTGCACTTCCATGTCCACATTGTATTTGGTAAACAGGCCGCAGAGTTCGTACGCGATCTCGATGCTCTTCGCCACTTCCACCAGCATTCTTTCCTTGATGCTATACCGGGTTCTAGTCTTTTCGTTGTGGATGAACATAAAGCCGCCATGTCCTTCCCGCAGAAAAACAATCACCGTGGCAAATTCCGTTTCCAGTCCTTTTACCTGGGAGTCGGTGCCGATGCATACTTTAAGATGAAATCCCTTTTTTGTTTCCCGCTGGATGGCATTTTCTACTTCGCGGGCAATGGGTAATTCGATGAGGTCGCCATTAAATTTTCGCCAAAGCATATGACATTAGGTTTTTCGAATGTACCGAAAAATCAGGCTTCAGCAAAAAACAATTGGTTATCAGCGAATGATCTTTTCTGTGCCGCCAGTGCTGGTGTTAAACCACTGGAGCAGGAGAATGCCCGCGGTATTATCACTCGCAATTGAATTTTCACCCTGCTGCAATGCGCCCTGGCGAAGCAGTTTGCCGCTGATGTCGAACAACCGGTACTGATAAGTTCCGCTGCTATGCACCAGCAGTCCTTCGGCGTTTTTACCCGCGACCTGTACGGCTTTGACCATTTCCGGCGAGGGCCCATCGGACGCTGATGTGCGGTATCCCAGGTTATTGGGTGCGCCGGCAATCTGCAGGGTATCGTTTTGTATTTTGTCGGCGCCCAGCGGCGTGGGACCGCTGATCCATCCGGCCGCTTTGTAATAGGGCACACCCATCAATGGGGCTTTGTCATCGAGGGGATGATTTTCACCACCGTTCGTTTCCGTGATGAGCTGTTGATCTGCATTGTACAGCGACTGATGCTGCAGTCCCAGGCTGTGACCGATTTGATGCGCGATCTCCGCGGCAATGTATCGGGTATTGCCGCCAAGCTCATTGCTGAATACCCATCCGGGCGTATCATCGCCCCAGGTAAATGAACCCGTGACGGACACGCCGGCAGCATGACCATACCAGTTTCCATCCGGCGTAATGATGATGTGTATGCGTTGGTTCACCGGGGCGCGCGCATAGACTGCCGGATCAGTACTGACATTCAGATTAAACAGTTTGAAATAGCTGGATACCGTTGCATGAATGATTTTGACCGCCGCAGGATCGAGCTCCGCCGGCCTGGCGTCGATTTCACTGCCGTCCGTATTCCAGATGCTGCCGCGCACGACCGCACCGTTGAAATCCAGGTATGCAACCGCCCTGGCCATCGCATCGCTGTTCAGAAAATCAGTCTGTGTTTTTGCCTGCAGAAAGAAGATGCAGCAAAAAAGGATCAACGATATGGTGCGAATGATTTTCATCTAATCGGCGATCAATGATTTTTTTTCAACCGGTTGAAAATAATATTTCCCGTTCTCCGTGATCAGGCGGTAAGCTGTTTTACTGCGGGGAGAAATACAGGCGCCGGAATAGCTGCTGATGCCCTGCGGTGTGGTGGTTCTGGACAGGTGAAGCAGGCAGCTGTCAGCGTTGAGTAAACGGATATTCAGGGATACAGTAAAAGGATTGGGTGTGCTGTGACTGATGATCTTTCCGGGAACTGTTTTGGAGCCGGTCATATTGAGCTCACATTGATCGCCGGCCGAAAACAATTGTTCCAATGACCTTTCATTGCATTCAATGCGGTGTACCGCCACATAATTGGTTTGAAACTGCACAGGTGTCTGACTCTGACTGCGAAAGGCAAATAGGAGAAGAGGTGCGCAAAGGCAGAAGATGGTTTTCAGGGTATGCATCGGATTTGGGCGACCCGCCACCGAAAGGGGAGGGACAGGGATAAAACGACAAAAACAGGGAGAAATTGCTTAAAACTGACCCGTACTGAGCATCACCAGCGTACAGGCTTGGAGAGGCTGGATGCCATTGGCCCGGGCAAGCTGCGCCAGTTCTTCATTTTCTGCTCCGGGGTTGAAAATGATGCGTTTGGGATGAAGGCTGAGGATATATTCGTAATAGGATTTTTGATGTGCTGCGTTGAGATAAAGGGTCACCGTATCCACGCCGGAAGCAGGCTGGGGCGCATCGCTGATGTCAATGCCATCCACCGTCAAGCGCTTTTTACCGATCGCGACGACAGGATGACCCGCGGCCTGCAGCCGCTTCAATGCCAGGTAGCTGTAGCGCTCCGGATTATCGGATGCGCCAAGGATGAGGGTTTTTTTGGAGGAAGACATCATATGTGTAACAACGACCAGGAGTTTTTGTTGATTGCCTGCAGGATAAACTATTCCAACCTAAAATTGATTGGCTGCATTTTATATGTTTTAACTGCAATGCCATTTTTTGTGCCGGGTACCCATTTCCCTGAGGTTTGAATCATTTTGATTGATTCATTGTCTAATGAATATTCCCTGGATTTAGCAATGGAAATATCACCGACCTTACCCTCTTCGTCAACCACGAAGATAACTTTTACATCCGAAAGGGTCAGGCATGTACAAAAAGCAGTCAGCCATTTTTTCCATATCACTAATGTAAAATAATCCGGCTGGTTTTCCAATCTGCTCAGAAAGGACTGCCGTGCGTAGATCGGATAATGCGTTGCGTCAACGCCGGAAAAGGACGCAGCAGGGTTATCAGCAGATTGCTCAGGTGACGATTGCCAAAAAAACGCTGGATACATCTTCCTATGAACAGGCGGCGGCCGAACAGGGAACGCCAGCGCCTGCCGTAAATAATTTCCATTTGCGGCCGGTCCGTTTTACCGGATAAAAAATCATCCATACATTCAAACACCAGTTTACTTCCATGCAGCGCCATACTCATGCCGTTTCCGCAAAGCGGTGTGATCATACCTGCCGAATCGCCCACACAAAGCACATGATCCTGCACCTGCGACTTTTCAGCGAAGCTGATCTGCGAAATCACGACGGGCTGGCGGTACAGCATCTTCGCCGTCGAAAATATTTTTTTCAGATGCGGATTCTGTGAAAGCAGTTCGGTTTCCATCAGCGGGATGGAATTTTTATATTTCCGGAGATTTTTTGCCGTGGTCATATAACAAAGACAGGCTTTCCCTTCTTCGATACTCGAAAGTCCGCAATACCCATCTGAAAAATTATGGAGAAAAATCTGGTCCGCCGGCAGCTCGGTCTGCACATGGTATTTGACGCCGATGAAATTGCTCAGCCGGGTTTTTTTTTCGGAAAGAAATGGTCTGTCCCACTTAATATCCAGGTTACTTCTTTTACCTGAAGCGGCGGCAACAATCACTGACCGGAAAGATCCCGCGCTGGTGCGCACCAAAAATCCGGATTCCTCAAAAATGATTTCTTCCACTTTGGTTTCTTCATACAGCCGGACACCGTGGCTGCGCGCGATGGCGGCCAGGGTCGCATCCAGCGTATACCGGCTCACGCCAAATCCACCCAGCGGCAACGGCTGATCGATGAAGCTGCCGCCAGGGGCCGTGACCCGCAGCCGGTGAATATGCGGCAATTGCCAGTCGTCCAGCGGAACGCCCAGGTCTTTCAGAAAATCCCAGCTTTCCATGCTGATATATTCGCCACACACTTTGTGAAAAGGATAATGCTCTTTTTCGAATAAGGCAACCCGGTAGCCTTTACGCGCGAGTTGAATGGAAAGTGCGAGTCCGGCGAGGCCGCCTCCGGCGATAATGATGTCATATGGTGTGGCCTGATCATCCATGGGCCGGAACGGTGATCAGCCAGCGAAAAGCCCATTTCCATTGAATGCGGTAATGTTCAATCCCCGCCTGATTCAGCAGGGAGATCCATTCTTTTTTTCGAAGCGCCCTCCGCACCGAAAGGGGTGCATCATGTTTAACAAGATAAGAGTGTGAAAAAAGGCGCGTCAGCCACCGGATGGAATAATAAGCCACGGGATGCCGGTGCAGGTCGTTGATGAAAAATCCGATCCGCGCGCGGGATTGCATCCATCGCAGCATCTCGATCAGCGAAGGCTCTGAGAAATGATGGCAGAATAAGGAGGAAAACAGCATGTCTTCAGATTTCTCTTCGGGCAAACCCTCCTTATAGTCAGCTGCCAGGAGCCGGGGTTTGGAATGCCAGGGATGAAGGGCTGCGGTGGCCAGGCAATCGGGATTCAAATCAATGCCCGTCAGTTCCGCTGCGATTCCATGCCGCGCGCACCATTTGTCGAGGTAGAAAAGATTGTCGCCGCCACCGCATCCGATTTCCGCCACGCTTATATTTTTTCTGTTTTTCAGCAAGGTTTTGAAGCCCTGGAGCGTAATGCGGTGGCCGCCCAGCCACTGGTTGATGCGATTCAGCTCAAGCATATTCAGCCGGATGTCTTCGAATGGGATGGATGGGCCATCCAGCAGTTCGGGCTGTTGTGAGCGTTTCGCAAAGTCCATCCTGCAATTTAATCAGCGGCTTGGGTAGACGCAATAAATGTTTCCATGGTGAGGCCTGGACCAAAAGCGGCGCCGAGGATATGTTGTGGTTTTTCGTCGTGGAGGGATTTCATGATCCTGTCCAGTACAAAAAGAATCGTCGGCGAACTCATATTTCCGAATTCTTTCAGCACGGCGTAACTGTTATCGAGATGCCCGTTGGTGAAGTGCAGACTCTTGTGGATGGCCTGCAGGATGCGCTTACCGCCCGGATGGATGCACCAGTGATCGATGTCATCCTGCGTCAGTTTATTTCGTGACAGCGCACTTGAGATCAGTTGTTCAAAATCTTCTTCTATCAGATCGGGAATGTAATTGCTCAGCGTCATCGTAAAGCCTGTGGAGGATAGTTCCCATGCCATGTCTTTTTTTCCGCGGGGCACCACTTCCGAATAAAAGTCCCGGATATGCAATCCCTTTCCTGTATAGTCATCCCCGGTGACCAGGACGGCCGCAGATCCGTCGCCAAACAACAGGCTCGAGGCGATATTGTCCATCGTGGCTTCCCGTTGAAAATGGAGCGTGCATAACTCTGTACACACCACCATTACTTTGGCGGAAGGCTGGGCTTTGGCCAGCGCATCGGCGAGTTTCAATCCGTGGATGGCTGCATAGCAGCCCATGAAATTGACGGAAGTCCGGAAAATGTCCTTCGGCAGATCCAGCAATTCCATCACCTGGAGGTCGAGTCCCGGCGCGCTCATGCCCGTACAGCTTACGGTGATCAAGTGGGTGATTTCCCGGGGAGAAATTTTTCCGGCCAGGCAATTGCGCACCGCATCCACGGAAAGAGAGGCGGCGTATTTGTTAAACAGCGACATCCGTTGTTCAAGACTCGGAAACGGTTCCAGGTTTTCCGAATGAGGATAGAATTTCCATTCGGCCGGCGGCCGGCTGTAGTCATTCACGACGGAATAGCGGGCATCGATGCCACTTTGCGCGTACAGGAATTTTAATTTACGTTTATCGGTTTCCGTGAACGCATAGATCCTGCTCATGAAGGAGAGAATATTTTCCTGCGCGTGGCGGTAGGCGGGAACAGCGGTTCCGATCTGGATAATTTTGCTCAATGAAAAAATTTTAACAACCCCGATGGCGGGACTTACTGCATGGATAATACAAGTATAAAGCCAAGGTTAGCACAGACAGACGCCACGATATTCATCTTCATCGTACTGGAAAAATTGGCGGCTGAAGGATCCTTCCATACCCGGATGGCCCAACTCAGGTAATAAACGAGAATTGGAAGCATACAGGTTGCCAAAATGCGGAATTCTTTTTGTTCCAGCGAACTGAGGAAAAACCAGGCGATGGAAAGCATGGCGCAGGTGTATACAATGCCCGTAAAGACGAAGGTGCCGCGGTACCCCAGCAAAGCGCTGATGGTCCGCACGCCATCCTTCCGGTCAGCTTCATGCTGGTAGATCTGCGTGAGCGGGTAGAAGCCGCCGATCAGCAAAGCCGCCGACACGAGACCCGCTAACGGCACATCTGTGGTGAGCCGTGGATGGCTGCCATGGAAGACCAGAAAAAAAACGAGCGTGCCCTGGCAGAGCACTACGGTCAGGTACCCAATCACGGGATATTGCTTCAGGCGGATGCCCCGGTAGCTGTATGCCCTGGAGGCCAGGATGTACACAAGGATTCCGGCCGCAAAAAGCCCGCTGATCCGGGTGCTCAGCAAAAGTGCACAGAGGTCCATTCCAATGCTGATATAGAAAAGCTGACGCGTCGGCGCGAGGGGTTTGGCGATGCCGCCGATGGGCGTTTCATCCCGGTCCATATAACTGTTGTATCCGTTGCTGGAAGGATAGACGAGCACATGGAGAATCAGGAAGATCAGGATTGCCCGTCCTTTGTTTGGATCCACCACCTGGCTGAGCGCAAACCAGTACACGGGCATCAGAAAAAAGGAAAACGGAAAACGCAGCAATTGTACCGTGGCGGGATGAATCCGAAGGGAAGAAGTTTTTTCCGCAGTCATGAGCAAGGAAGATAAAATTGTTTCCGAGAATGAAAAAATAAACCGGTCATCCGGGGGGAAACCGGTCAGTAGCGTGGAATGACCGGGGATTCTCTAATTTCACCGCCAGCTTGTCAATCTCCACTATTATGCAAACGATCAGTAAAACCTCAGCGTTTTCCCAGTATCCAGTTGTCTGTGTTAAAAGATTTTTTTTATCCGTCGTCCTGTTGTCCTGGTTATCGTCCTGTCATCAGGCGACCCCCGGTGCGGCAAAGACCGACAGCGCCAGACTCCCGGCGACCGACAGCCTTCCGGCCTGGTCCCTGACGGGGTTCTCCAAACTGGATTCGGCGAATCCAATCCTCAGGCCGGGCAAAGGCGTATTTTCAGATCCGGTGACCCGCCGGCAGGTGGCCTGGGAAGCACGGAATGTATTCAATCCCGCGATTGTTGTCCGCAACGACACGGTCTTCATGCTGTACCGCGCGCAGGACAGCGCCGGCACTTCCCGGGTGGGACTGGCGACCAGTACCGATGGTATTCATTTTACAAGAAATCCAGCCCCAGTTTTATTCCCACAAGCCGATGAATTT
>CAZZYD010000171.1:0-3790 GCA_964658175.1 uncultured Puia sp.
GGACCGGATCAGGCGCAGGCCGGTAATGATACCCAGCAAGCCGGAGATGCAGGCGTGCGATACGACCACCGGTTCGGTCACAAATCCCGCGGCCCTGCCTATCCGGGCAGCGCTGGCTGCGAGCGAAAATTCGGCGTCGCCGGACTTCCTTCCCCCGGCGCTTTCCAATAAACCGATATTTCCTTTGGTAGAACTGAGGATGAAAAGTGTTTTTTTATTTTTCAGGTCGATGGAGGTCTTCGACAGGGCGTCCTGCAATGAATACAGCGCGAGGTTTTCAAAACGGCTCAGAGAAGGATGATGATTCCAGTGAAGGGATTCGTCAAACAGCGCTGCATAAAAAGGCGCGGCCGCGATGGGTCTCCGGTGCAGGCGGATACCGGATGCTCCTTTTGTAAGTTCATCCAGGTTTTCGCGGGTGCTGACACCGAGGGGCGCCGTGATATTCTCTGCGATGATATACGTGTTCCTGCTGGTCACTGGGCGACAACATGCTTTTTCTTCCACGCTTCGAAAAAAGGCGGGTTGGTGAGCTGTAATACGGAATTTTCTTTTTCCAAAAATACCTGAAGGGAAGATCCGTTCGCCACCAGCACATTGGTTTCCTTATTGAAAAGCCGGTAGGAAAATTTCATCTTGGCAGCCACGCAGGGATGATAGGTGGTTTCAATCACCAGTTTATCACCGTAGCGGAGCGACCGTTTGAAATGACAGTCCACATGCACCACGGGCACCACAAACCCCTCCCGGTAACAATCCAGGTAGCCGATGCCATATTTATTTCCGAAGGCCTCGCGTCCGTCTTCAAAATACCGGATATAATGGCCATGCCATACGATGCCCAAGGGATCTGCTTCATTAAACCGCACGAGGATCTCAGTCCGCTCACTCATTTCATGTTGCATAGATGCTCAAGAGCCATATTTGGTTTTCCAATTCTTGTAGTCGTCGTCCATATGTCCGATCGCGCTCTTGATGGCCGTGGCCCAGTAGTTTCTGAATCCGATACCCATGCCGATTTTGCCTTCTTCGCGTTCAGCCATCAGCACTTTTTTTGATTTCATATCGATGATCACCGCCCAGATCGCAATGGCTTTGCCTGATTTACTCATCGCTTCCATCACGAAGAGCAGGCCAAGGCCCGACTTGTCCTTGAAATCATAGGATTTCACCAGCGCGGTCATGTCATCCGCTTTCAGCCGGTGAAAATCTGCTGTATTGGTCGATACCAGCGCGTCTTTATCTGCTTTCGGATTGCGGTCGTTGACAAGGCCCAGATCATGGTCCAGCGTATTCCGCCGGAATGCGCCCCGGATATCATATTTTTTTACTTCGGTCACAATGAGGTCGTTGATCCCTGCATATTGCCGGTCGATGATATCCGACACATTCGGATTCGGATTGTCGATCAGTTTTGTTTTTGTAAAATCGATCCCGAGGTAAAGGATCGGGGTTTCTGGTTTGGCAAAAAAATCTTTGATGGTCTGGGCATGCGGGGAAAAAGAGGCGCAGACAAAAAGGAGGCAGGACAAAAGTTTTGTAAAAAACTGCTTTTTCATTGTAAGGTAATTATGGGTTACTGATAAAGATTTTCATATCACAGGTGGCCAGTATTTTGTCGTTGCATGATACCTGTCCGGAGATCAGGGTTACATTGAGCACGGTTGTTTTTAAATGAATCTCCATGCGGATCTCGTCGCCGACCAGCGGCAGTGCAAATATTTCCAGTTGCTGGATGGCGCCGATATAACCGACGGGAACTTTTTTACTGGCTGCCCGGTAATGAAATCCGGTACCTGCCGCAGCTGCCTGCGCCATGGCTTCCACGAGCCCGGGTTCGGTAAGCTGGCCGTCTTCCACAAAGATATTTCCTTCCCTGATTTGAAGTTCGCCGACCGATTTTTTTTCGTCCACATAGATCAGGCGATCGATCATGACGAATGGTTCACGCTGTGGAATCAATTCAGTGATATTTTGCCTCGTCGCCAGCATGTCGTAAAGATAGGTTATTGCCAAAAGTCATAATAATTATACCATTGAAGCGGATAATTATCCAGGTTTTTTTCCATCTCGGCGGCAAACACGCGCAGCATCTCCTGCCTGTCGGTAAATATCGCAGGGGCCGTCGCCCGGAAAAAATAACCATAGCGGCTTTCTTTCATGGCGAATACAAAGGATACCGGCACTTTGAAAGTGCAGGCCAGCTGGAATGGCCCCAGTGGAAAAGCGGCGGGTTTTCCGAGAAAATCCGTCTGCATGGTTTTGTTGCCCGGCAAAAAACGATCGGCATGCATGCACACGAGTTCGTTGTTTTTAAAGGCGTCGCTGATGGCATAGATATGGGAGAGGTCTTCTTTGATCAAAATGAGTTTAGCCAGACGGGCGCCGGTAACGCCATCCAGGTATTCTTTCAGTTGCTTTTCCTCTCCATCAAACATCACGATATTGATCGGGGTGCCCAGCCGCTGCAGCAGTTGTCCAGCGATTTCCCAGTTGCCGACATGTGCGCTCAGCAGCAGTCCGCCCTTTTGGATGTCCGTCAGCTCGCGCAGATGATTTTCTTCGGAAAAATCAAAATGAAAGGGGTTTGTAATACCCGACATCAGCACGATGCGGTCGATGATGGTTTGTCCGAACGCATAATTATTCCGGTAAATATTTATCAGGGACCTGGCAGCGCCAAGACCCCTTCTGTCGTGAAAATAGCGGTAGATCACCCGCGAGGAGCGCCATGAAAAAAGGAAAAAATAAGCCGATACAAAGCGCAGCAGGAGGTAGGCGGGCATGACCCCGAATCTTTTCAGGATGCCGATGAAAATGCGATAGCCGGTTTGATTGCCCCTGGATTTACCTTGCCAGGATGGCATCGGTGGGTTCTTTAGCCTGGATCTTTGACTGGATATAGCCGTAAAAATCGCGGAAGCTGATGATGCCGGTAAAATCTTCGGGTTTCACTTTAAAAGCAAAATTGTTTTCAATCACCACCACGAGGTCGATATAGTCCAGGCTGTCGAGTTCGAGTGTTTGGCGGAGGTTGCCATCCGGGGTGATGCGGTCAATATCCACCTCAAATTCCTCGGCGAGGAAATGATTGGTCTGGTCCACAATTTCCTGATATTGTTTCATAGTTAGAGGTTTGTCGGTTTACGGAACCCATTTCTTCACGATCAGCGAAGAATTTGTTCCGCCGAAACCGAATGAGTTTGACAAAAATACATTTATATTTTTTTCCAGCGAAGTTTTTACGATGTCCAATTTAGCGGAATCTTCGTCAGGATTTTCAAAATTTATATTCGGTGCGATAAACCCGTTTTGCAGCATCAGCATCGAATACACGATCTCGCTGGCACCTGCCATCCAGCATTCATGTCCGGTCATCGATTTGGTCGAACTCACCGGAATCTTTTTCTCCCCGAACACTTCCACCAGCGCCTTGGCCTCACTCATATCCCCTGCCTGGGTAGATGTGGCGTGTGCATTGATATAATCGATCTCGTCCGCCGCCAGTCCCGCATCGCGCAGCGCCATATGGAGCGAGCGAACCGGTCCGTTGACCGTCGGATTGGAAATATGTTCGCCATTGGAGGAGAAACCATAGCCGATCACTTCTCCCAGGATCCGGGCGCCCCGCTGCTGTGCATTTTCCAGGCTCTCCAGGATCACCGTGGCTGCTCCGCCGCTGGGGATCAGTCCGTCCCGGTCCCGGTCAAAAGGCCTCGATGCCCGGGCCGGGTCCGATTCATATACGGAAAACGCAGAAAGTGCGTCAAAATTACTCATGGACAAAGGA
>CAZZYD010000171.1:3800-8147 GCA_964658175.1 uncultured Puia sp.
GCCGCCGGTGACGATGCAATCCTGGAGGCCGGTTTTGATGAAATGGTAGCCCAGCCCGATGGCATGCGATCCGCTGGCGCAGGCGGCGCTGATGGTGAAATTGACGCCCCGGAGCTTGAAGATGGTGGCCAGGTTCATGGTCACCGTCGAGTTCATGGTTTGAAAGACCGCACCAGATCCCAGGAGCATGGTGTCTTTTTTCTGCCGCACCACATCCATCGACTCGATCGTGGCTTTGGCGGAGCTGTCGTTCCCATAAAGGATACCGATTTCCTTGCCCGCGATATAGTCCATATCGATGCCCGCCTGTTCCATTGCCTGCAGCGTGGCCAGATAGGCATATTCCCCCTGTTCGGGTAACATGATCCTGGCCCGGCGGTCGAGCAACGCTTTCAGATTCGGTTTTTCCAGGTATCCGGTAAGTCCGGACCGGTACCCGATTTCCTTGCGCCGAGCATCCAGCACAATGCCTGAACGGCCCTGGTACAGACTGTCCCGGACTTCTTCAAGATTTTTTCCAATACAGGAATAAATGCCCATCCCTGTAAGCACCACGCGTCTGTTCATACTGTAAAATAATGAAAAAATGCAGATGCGCTGCCCTGGGTGTCGCAGAGGAAAACTGTGTGTTCAGGTATAGAGTCCGCCATTGATCGACAATACTTCTCCGTTGATATATCCGGCTTCGGGCGAAGCCAGGAATCCGACCGCAAAAGCTACTTCTTCCGGCGTGCCGAAACGGTTCGCGGGGATGAGTGCCTTCATCTCTTTTTCAGGAATATGCTGCGTCATCTCCGTGGTAATAAATCCCGGCGCCACGGCATTTACGGTAATGTTCCGGCGCCCCACTTCCTGGGCGAGGGCTTTGGTGGCGGCGATCACACCGCCTTTGGCCGCCGAGTAATTGGTTTGTCCCGGCAGACCTTTGATGCCCGACAAAGAGACCACATTGATCACCCGTCCGTATCTTTTATACACCATGCCGGTGATGAGGAGTCGTGTGACATAAAAAAAGCTGTCCAGGTTCGTGCGCAGCACATTTTCCCACTGTTCATCCTTCATCATCATCAGCAGCACATCATCTTTGATACCGGCGTTGTTGACCAGCACCTGCACCACATGGTCGGGATGCGCGCTGATCCAGGCGCCGAGCACATCGGCAACCTGCTTCTTATCGGATACGTCAAAGGCAATGAGTTCGCCTGTGCCACCCTGCTGCACGATAGTCGCAAGCGTATCTTCTGCCTGCGCCTGGTTTGATTTGAAATGAACGATCACATGAAAACCCATCGCCGCCAGGCGAATGCAAATCGCTTTGCCGATGCCGCGGGAACCTCCTGTTACAAACGCACAATTCATGGGTGAAAAATTTGATGACCGCTGATCACGGGGTGGTGGGCAGGTTCGATTTGATGTATTGTTTCACCAGCTCGAGTTCTTCATATTTCGGCTGGTCCTCGACAAATTTTGGAAAGATCTTCCGGATGCTCCTGTATACGGCCAGTGTAGCGGGCGCGAGTTTTTCCTGGCAGTTCAGGTAGTCGATCGCCTGCACGACCGTCATCATCTGCACCGCCAGCACTTCAAAGGAATTGTCGATCACTTTTTTTGTCATCAGCGCCGCATTGCAACCCATGCTCACGATATCCTGGTTGTCGTTGTTGTTCGGAATGCTATGCACATACATCGGAAAGGAGAGGGTTTGATTCTCCGCCGTGGTAGACACCGCGGTGAACTGAAGTCCCTGCATCCCGAAATTAAAGCCCAGTACGCCGAGGTTTACGAAAGGGGGGAGGATCTGGTTCAGTTTTTCGTTGAGCAGGTAATTCAGCTGGCGCTCAGACAGCATCGCCACGCGGGTGATCGCAATTTTCAGTTTGTCCATTTCAAGCGACACATAGTCGCCGTGAAAATTTCCACCATGAAATATATTCTGGTTCTCATGATCGATCACCGGATTGTCGTTCACCGAATTCAGCTCATCCACCAGTATTTTTTCCGCGTGCTCGATCGTGTCGTATACCGGACCCAGCACCTGCGTTACGCAGCGCAGCGAATAGTATTCCTGTACTTTATCTTCAAATACATCGTGGTTGATATTTTCCGGATTGTAGAGGTGTTCCGAGCGGCTGTGGATCATCTTGCTTTCGCGGAGCACATGACGCATCATGGCGGCGATGCGGTTCTGACCCTGGTGCAGTTTCACCATGTTCAGTTCCTTGGAAAAATGATCGTCATAAGCCTCCACGATTTCGTTGGTCATCGCAGAGAGCATCACCGACCACTGCAGCAGCTTTTTTGCCAGCACCAGGTTGAGCAGGCCGATACCCGTCATGGCAGACGTGCCGTTGATGACGGAAATGCCTTCCCGGATATGCACCTGCAGGGGTTCCAGTTTATTTTTTTTCAATACAGCCGCCGTTGGCTGCAGCACGCCTTCGTACCACACTTTGCCTTCACCGATCAGCACCAGGGCGAGGTGCGCCAGCTGCACCAGGTCGCCGCTCGCGCCGACACCGCCATGCTCGAAAATGCAGGGGATGATGTCCAGGTTGATCATGGCCGCCAGCAGGGTTACCAGAGAAGGATGGATGCCGGAATGCGCCTGCATGAGGCTGTTGAGCCGGGCGACCATCACGGCCTTGCCCAGCTGCGGCGTCATCACGGTGCCTGTGCCGGCGCTGTGGCTGCGGATGAGGTTATACTGAAGTTTGACCCTGTTTTCGTCACTGACCTTATATTGGGCCATGGGTCCGAAACCGGTGTTGATGCCGTAAATAAGCTTGCCGGAAGAGAAATCCTTCAGAAATTCAAAACTGGCTTTCACCTTGTCCATGGCTGATTTATCCAGCGAAAGTTTTTCATCATTGAAAAGAATCGCGGAAAAATGATCCAGCGTCAGGAAACTCGCACCGATATCTACCATGTGGGCAATCTGTTTACGTTCTCTAGGCCCGGCAAAAAAAACGAAATATGCGCAAGGCCGCAAATATTTGTTCCGGCAACGCCGTTCACCAATTAGTTCTTCATTTTTTATAAAAGGGGAATATCTTAGCGACAAACAACCCTTCCTCCCCGAAAGAAGTGGTAAAATATCGCCGGATGAAATATTTTTTGCAAAGCTTCGCCTGTCTGTTGATCGTTGCCGTTTCTTTTGCCCAGCCCTTGCCGGCACCTGCCGATTTTCTGGGTTATCCGCTGGGCAGTCATTTTACGCCTCATTTTAAAATCGCCGCCTATTTCCGGGAGATCGCCCGCCTGGCGCCTGACATGGTAAAGATCGAACAGTACGGGAGCACCAGCGAAGGCAGGCCCCTGTTGCTGGCCTATATTTCCACGCCCGACAATCTCCGCCGCCTCGAAGAAATCAGGCTGAATAACCTGGCACTCGCCGGTCAGGGACCCGGCAAATCACCGGCAGAGGAAAATACACCCGTCGTCTGCTGGCTCAGCTACAATGTGCATGGCAACGAACCCGCCAGCAGTGAATCGGCCATGAAGATGCTGTACGAACTCGTCAATCCGGCCAACACCCGTTGCAAAGACTGGCTCAAAAACACCCTGCTGATCATCGATCCCTGTGTAAATCCCGACGGCCGCGACCGGTATGTGAACTGGTATAATGCTGTTGCGGGGAAAATACCCAACCCTGACCCTGATGCGCAGGAACACCAGGAACCCTGGCCGCAGGGGCGCACCAACCATTATAATTTCGACATGAACCGCGACCTTGCCTGGCAGACCCAGCCCGAAACCCGGGCCCGGATGAGCAAGTTAAATGACTGGCTGCCCGAAGTGCACGTGGACTACCACGAGCAGGGGTACAACCAACCCTATTTTTTCCCGCCGGCTGCCGCTCCTTACCACGATGTGATAACCCCCTGGCAGCGGAGTTTTCAGGTAACGGTGGGCAGGAACAATGCAAAATATTTTGACCAGAACGGCTGGCTCTATTTCACCAAAGAGATCTTCGATCTTTTTTATCCGAGTTATGGCGATACCTACCTGATCTACAATGGAGGCATCGGCATGACCTATGAACAGGGCGGCATCGGCGCCGGTCTCGCCGTAAAAAATGAAGACGGTGACACCCTCACCCTCAGCGACCGGATCATGCACCACTATACCACCGCGATGTCCACCCTCGAGATCGTTTCGCAAAATGCCAGCCCGCTGATCAAAGAGTTCCATCGCTATTTCACCAGTGCGAAAGCCCAGCCGATCGGTGAGTTCAAGGCCTATCTGCTGAAAGCAGATCCCCATGGCGACCGCCTGCAGCAGCTAAAATTGCTGCTTGACAAAAACCGTATCGAATGGTCCGGCGCCAACCCGGGTTCTTACACAGGA
>CAZZYD010000172.1:0-8121 GCA_964658175.1 uncultured Puia sp.
ATCACTTGCCCACGCCTTTTATCCAGTTTGCCGGATCGGTGAAAAAAGAAGGGGATTATTATTTCATCGGTGGCGGTGCAGGCCTGTATGCAGCGGAGGTCAACTATACCACCAACAAAGTGCTGATGCAGATGACGCTCAAATACGACAGCTACCGCGCATTAAAATATTAAAGCCGGTTATGCGATTGCTTTAGGTTTCAGATACCAGCCGAGCCAAAGGCCGCAGAGGCCAAAGCTGATAACCGCATCGGTGAAATGCGCGGACAGATCTGCCTTGGGATACCAGATATGGATCGTTAACGGAGAGTTCAGAAAGACAATGATCCCGGTGATGAGACTCGCCATAAAAATTTTTCCGAAGCCCGCGTTCGTCATCTTCATTAATATCCAGCACAGGAGTCCTACGATGAGGATGTCGTTGAGCAGACCCAGGGCGATATTGGCGCCCATATTTACATTCATCGCTTTGTGATATTGGATTTGCATCCAGGGTTTACCCACCCGGCTGGGCATGGTTTTCTGCATGTCCTCATATCTGGTACCCTTGGGATAACTGGGCAGCAGGTAGGAGCCGTCCTCGGAAAACTGGGTGTTCATAAAAGCCAGAATACTGTCCTGCTTAGCGGTATATTCCTGGCTGGCGTGGTGCATATTGAGCACGGTCCAGGAGAGTGTCTGATAGATGAAAATAATGATTCCGCCGACGACGGCGGCGATGATAGCTTTTTTCATGTGTTTGATTTGAGGGATACAAAAGATACGAAAAAGGGGTGATTCTATTCAAAATCGACAATAGCCGCATCCACCCGTCGATGATTTCCGGAGCTTTTCGAATTTTGATCGCTCATAAAGACTGCTTCAGTAAGGGTATCTGCACTGAAGTATGTGGACCCGGTTTTATATGAAAGGTTGCCCCGCGGGTGCGCATTTGATTCCCGGCATTAAATTCTTATTTTTGATCGCAGGGTTTTTCCGTGATCATCGAATGTGTAAAAGAAATTTTCTTTCAGGCAGGCTTCTTCCATCCGTTCTCCCATGGCTCATATCAATATGTTCCGTCACAGCCGTTTGTGCCCAGGATACGGTGTTGATTCAAAACAGCCGGTTCAACGTATTGCATGAAATATCAATGGGCGATTCCCTCTGGCACTTTCATGCCGGAGATTTGTCCGACGCAGAGCAGTCCCGGGCCAATACAAACGAGTGGCATGTGTTGCGCAAAAGCGATTTCGGAACCGCCGATGCGCCGCCCGGATGGCAGGGGATCGGCTGGTTCCGGATATGGGTCAGGCTGGACACCGGTCTGGCGAGGAAAAAAATGTCCCTCCGCATCAATCACGACGGCGCTTCCGAAATATTCGTCGACGGAAGGGAACTGGGTGGCTATGGAAAAGTCGGCCGTACCGCATCGGAAATGAAGGCGATCCGCGCGCCCGGCGAAATCATTCCGCTCTGGTTTAATGACACCCGGGCACACCTTGTCGCCATCCGTTATTCCAACTTTACCCCTGTATATGCCAATTTTGTGGGTCTCCAGCTCATGATCGGTGACTACGAAGCTCGTTCGGCACAAATCAGGCGCAGCAAATGGCTGTTCAGCTTCGTACCGCTCACCGCCGCTGCAGAAATCATTCTGGGTCTTTTACTCGGTTGCCTTTTCCTCTTCTATCCCCGGCAAAAACTGAATTTATATTATGCTCTGTTTGTTTTGCTGGTCGGCATCAACGGATTCGCGGTGTATAATTACTACCAGACCAGCTTTCCCGCCGTGCAGCTTTTTGCCGATCTGCTAACCGCTGAATGCAAGGTATTGATGATGCTATCGTCCGTTCTCCTCCTGTACCGGCTTGATTACGGCCGCATTCCGAGATGGCGTTTCCTGGTCATTTCCTGCGTAAGCCTGTTTTTCCTGACCGCTTATTTTTTGAACTTCTATTTTTTCAATGATCTGATACAGCACGATTATTTCCTGCCAATCCTGTCTGTTTTTCTGATCGACGGGCTGCTGTCAGTGATCCATCTCATCAGAAAAAAACAGAAAGATGCCTGGCTTGTGGCGACTGGCATTCTGGCCATCATCCTGGTCTTTTTCCTCGCCTGGGGCGACACGTTCGGGCTTTGGTCGTATAAACAAAATGCGGCGCGAATATTTGCCATGAGCGCCGGCGGACTGATCCTGCCTTTCTGCCTTTCATTGTACCTGGCACTTGACTTCGCGCGTACTAACCAGAATCTGTCCGCCAGACTGGCCGAAGTGGAAAAGCTGTCTGAACAGGCACTCGCTCAGGAGGCGGAAAAAAGTGCGCTGATCGCCGCAGAAGCCAAACGGCTCGAAGAGATCGTGGAGCAACGCACGGCAGAGCTCCGGAAACAAACGCAAGAGTTGCGCGAAATGGACAGTGTAAAATCCCGCTTCTTTACCAATATCACCCACGAATTCAAAACACCGCTCACCCTGATCATCAACCCGGCCAAGGAGCTGATGGCCAATCCCGCAGGAAAAAATACGCCTAAATACCTGCAACTCATCATCAGCAATGCCGCGCGGGTTCTCCGGCTCATCAATCAATTGCTCGACCTGAGCAAGCTGGAGAGTGGACTGATGGCGGTTACCGTTTCGCCGCTGGACCTGGTTTCACTCATCCGGCTGCATGTTCGTTCGTACGAATCGATGGTGATGCAAAAAGGGATTGAACTGCATTTCATCACGGATTTAGCTGCCTGCTGGATAATGGGAGACCGGGATAAACTCGATAAAATTATTCTAAACCTCCTTTCCAATGCCATCAAATTCACTGACCACGGACAGGTTGAACTGGTCCTTCAAAATGACGCTGAAAATAAATCGTTTTCTCTCACGGTGAGGGATACCGGCAGAGGCATTCCGGCGGCAAAACTTCCCTATATCTTCAGCCGGTTCTATCAGGTTGATCCCTCAGACACCCGTTCAGCTGAAGGAACGGGCGTCGGACTTGCCGTTGCCAAAGAACTGGTGGAATTAATGCATGGCCAGATCCATGCGGAAAGCACGGAAGGACTTTTCACCGAAATGAGAATCCTCATGCCCTACCAGGCCGCGGAAGTCATCGCCGGCCAGCCGCTGATGGAAACAGATCCGCAGGAAGCACCTATAAACCTTCCGTACGCAAACGGTTTGCCAGCGATAGCGGAAGATGACAAACCGCTCATACTTCTGATCGAAGATCATGAGGAGCTCAGGGATTTTTTGCAACAGATTCTCACGGATAAATTCCGGGTGTTGAGTGCGTCAGACGGCGATGCCGGAATAGCACTCGCAGGAAAATATATTCCGAATGTGATCATCACCGATTTGATGATGCCGGGTAAGAATGGATACCAGGTAAGTGCCACGTTGAAAAATGATGAGAAGACCAGTCACATCCCTATTATTATATTGACCGCGAAAGCAGATATGGACAGCCGCGTGCAGGGGATCGAAACGGGCGCAGACGCCTACCTGGGTAAGCCTTTTGATAAACGCGAATTATTTGCCGTGATCGAAAACCTGATTCAGGTACGAAACAACCTGCGCGAATATTATAGCCGCCGCGACCTCTGGCTCAACGACACGATGTCAATGCCTTCCATAGAACAGGATTTTATCGCGCGCGTACGAAAAGCGGTGGAAAGTCACCTCGATGAGGAAGGTTATGGCGCAGAACAACTCGCCGGCGATATCGGACTGAGCCGTACCCAACTCCACCGTAAGCTGAAGGCGCTGATCGGTCAGGCGCCGGGTGAACTCATCCGGATTGTCCGTCTTCAATATGCCCATGATCTGCTCCAGCGCCGGGTTTCTACCGTTGCGGAAGTCGCTTATAAAGTGGGTTTTAGCACGCCCGCGAGCTTTTCAACGAGTTTCTCCCGCCACTTCGGCTATCCTCCGCGTGATGTCGTTTCGGTTTAATTTATTGATATTGTATAATATTTTATTGTTTATCAATAAAATTATGTTGATATTTGATTTTACAATGATCAACTAAAACAATCGAAGATGAACACTAGCACCCAAACCCGAACCAAGACCCTGCTAAAAATTATGCTCGTACTGGCATGGATCGCATTCATCGGTTTTATGATAGAAGCCGGTACCATACTCACCTCCTATATCATAAGCTGTATAAATCCTGAAGCGACAAAGAAGTTGTATAATGGAATGGAGTTGTACAACCTGAGCCAGTTCAATCCCATTTTTTATATGATGGCTGTTTTATTCCTGGTCGTCGCGCCGGTATTGAAATCAATGATCGCCCTGCAGGTGATAAAAATCCTGTCGGCGTTCAACCTCGAGCATCCCTTTACGATGGAAGTCACCCGGCGCCTGCAACGCATCACCCTATTCATGTTTTGGACCTGGGTGACGTTGTTTTTGAGCAATACCTTCAGGAGTGGTGTCATGAAAATCGAGGTAAGCGAGGACAAAAAGGGAAACGCCGCAGAATTGCTCTTGCTGGTCGGGCTTCTTTTTGTGATTTCACAGGTGTTCCGCCGGGGCGTAGAAATTCAATCTGAAAACGACTTAACCGTATAAGCCATGCCGATCGTTGTAAACCTGGATGTGATGATGGCCAAACGAAAAATGTCGCTGAACGAGTTGTCGGAGAAAGTGGATCTCACCCTTGCGAATCTGTCGATATTAAAAACAGGCAAAGCAAAAGCCATTCGTTTTACCACGCTGGAGGCCATTTGCCGGGCCCTGGATTGTCAGCCGGGAGATTTGCTGGAATATACGGGAGCTTAATGCGGGATGGAAATAACCAACCGCTGCCCAGCTGGAATTTCCAAATCCCATATCCTGTCGATGTCTGACAGTTCAACGCTAATCATTTCAATGCTGATTTTCTTATTGGCAGCCAGATCATAGATTTCCGGAAGGATCTCTGAAAAGAAAAGTCCGACCTGCTCCTTTGACCAGGAACCCATACCCGAGCCGGACAATTGGATGTCAACACTTCTGAGGGTTGCGGCAGACAACCGGATCAGGTCGTCGGTGATGCTGCCAATGGAAACATACCTTAGCCTATTGGTAAATGAGCCATCGCCTCTGAAACAACCCAGAAGCATTTCCGCCGTGTGACCCCAGAGATAGTCTATGATCACGTCTATAGGAGTTTCCTGGTGGATGCGCTTGATCTCCGCTACAAACCGGTCGTCTTCCAACAAAACGGATACCGTTTCATCGGCGCCGAGTTTTTTCAAATCATTCAGGGAGGTTTGGTTTCTGCCTGTGACGATCACTTTTTTTGCACCATAATGTTTCGCGATTTGAATAGCCACCCTGCCCGTAAAACTGGTCGCGCCGTTGATCAGCACCACGTCGCCAGTTTGGACTTCGGCCTTGAATCGCAGTGCCATGGCGGATCCGATCACGGCATTTGGCAGCGCCGCCGCAGTGATATCATCCAGTCCAGCCGGCACTTTCACTACACGAGCCCGATCAATCGTTGCTTTTTCCGCTGCCATACCACTTACACCCATGGCATAAACGCGCGTACCGTCGTCGAGCAGGCAAATGCCATCTCCGCCCACGATCCTTCCTTGGCCGGTTGGCGCTTCACTGGAATAGTGCTGGCCGGAGGCGCGGCTCTTATCGAGGTGTTTGATGGCAACGGCTTTTACGCGCACAATGATTTCATCATCATTTTCAGCGATCGGCTCCTGAATATCAACATACCTGGACATCTTTCCATTTGGATATAACACGGCTGCTTTCATTTTTTTTGCTTTTGATCCTCAAAGCTAAGCCGGTAAAAAAGCGGGAACGATAACATATGTTATCAAGTGAAAACCGTCAGCGGTAAAAGTCAAAAATGGAGTTTGCCCCTGGCCAGTTTATTTTTGATCCGGCTGAGGTGAACCGGAGTTATTCCGAGGTAGGACGCGATAAAATGTTGCGGTACCCGCTGAATGATATGAGGTCTTTCCTGTATCAATTTCTGATAGCGCAGTTCAGGTGAATCGCGGATCATGGATACAAATTCATTGATGTAATGGGTTTGTCGCCAGGAGACTGCCTGAAGAATCATGCGCAGAAAATCAGGCTCATTTGCCAGTTCATCCAACAATTGGGTGACTTTTATTTTGGGAAGCAGGTAGAGTGTCGACGGTTCCATCGTCTCTATGCTGAACAGACTGGGTGTGTTGTTTACAAAACTCTCAAATGAAGTTAGTCCCTCGTTTTCGAAAAGAAACTGAACGTTCTTCTCGATGCCGTCGCTCGTGAAGAAAAGACGCACACTGCCTTTCTCGATAAATATATACTGACCTGATGCGACCCCTTCTTCCAGTAAAACCGTCCTGGCCGGAACCTCCATGCGTTGCTGGAATTCAAGATATTTATCCCAATAGTGGTTTAAGCGGGGAAATTGTTTTCTGAAATGAAAAAGCATGTCCCTTCCAATGGATTTTCTTCCATTATAAGTTAGTGCAGTTTCCTGAATTTACCGGCGAATCACGCAGAAAGGATAAAGGTGGTTCCTTTACCAGGCATCGATTCAATCGAAATGCGGTATTGAATGGCCCTGGCCAGGTCGCGGATCAGGTGGAACCCAAAACCCGTTTTGGCGTTCACGCTGCTGCCTTCCTGATATAATGAGCGGGTTTGTTCGGAATTCAGTCCCGGCCCATTGTCTTTAATGGATAAGATCGTATTATCACCGACCTTCCTCGCCTTCCATTCAATCACGCCGTCCGGTGAATTCTTGAGTGCCTTGATGGCATTGGACGTAAGGTTTTGCATGATGACCTTGAGATAGTTTTCGTCGCTGGAAACCTGCAGATTTTCCGGATTCAGAAACACGAACCGAACCGAATTCGACTGCGAGAAAAATTTCTCGAGGTAGGTGAAAAGAACCGACACGTCCACGATCCGGATATCGGGTTTGAAATGTTTCATTTGCTCCTTACTCCAGAGCAGCATGGTCTCCATGGTTTCGAGTAACTGTTCAGCGGCCCCACTGATCTGCTGCCGGCTGATGGATTGTTCCTCTGCTGTCAGCACCAATGGATCGTTTTTTACGAGGTTCAGGAAACTGATCAGGTTGGCGATCGGACTTCTCAGGTCGTGACTGAGTATGCCGAAAAATTTTGACTTGATATTATTGGCTTCGTCCAGTTGGTTGTTAAGGACCATCAATGTCGTATTGGATTTTTTACGAAGCCGGCTTTGTCTCAGCAGTAAACCCCCAATCACACCCAAAAGTATCAATCCGATGGTCAGTACCAGCTGCGTTCTGCGCTGGCTGTCCAGCTCAAGTTTTGCAATCGAGATCTCCTTGTCTTTAAGATCGATCTTGTATTTTGCTTCCAGACCGGCGAGCTGGTTTTTTTTATCCTGGGAATACAGGGAATCATTCAGCTTGATTTCCATTTGGTAATCGCTGGTCGCCGATTTATAATCTCCGCGCAGTTCATCTATCTCCCCGAGGTTCAGGTACAGGGTTGCCAGATCGGCCGGTGAGTTCGTTTCTTTTGCAAGGTCTATGCTTTTATGCGTACAGAGGAACGCAGAATCCAGCCATTTTTTATTCACCGGATTCGTTGTCCGGGCATATTTGAGATAAGCCTCTCCCAGCGTGCCCACGGTTGTAACCGCCGTAACACTTTTCGGCGAGTTCTTATCGAGTATGCGCATCATCTTGGTAAATATGCTGATGGCTTTGGGATAATCGGGATACGAAAGCACCGCAATATTGCTCATGGTGGTAATGGTGTTCGCCTGATCACCCATTTCTTCAAAGATGGCAAGGGCCTGATTCAGGTACATCCGCGCGGCCGGTGTATCGATCATGGCTGCTTTGGCGACACCCTTATCCATCAAACCTTTGGCGATATTTACTTTTGTATGCGAGATCTCGCCATACTTTACCGCCGTATCGGCAAAATCCCAGGCCCTCGCCCAGTCGCCCTGTTGGGCATAAATGGCGCTCAACCCCGTACCGATGATGGCAATCTGGCCGTTTAATTTCATTTCCCGTGAAAGCGCCATCGACCTCAGATAATAGTCCAGGGCCTCGGGAATTTTCGCCTGCCGGCGATACGTTCTACCGACATTATAGATATTGCTGGCCATTGCCTGGCGATTACCGATTCGTTGATT
>CAZZYD010000173.1:0-8010 GCA_964658175.1 uncultured Puia sp.
GAATCAAATGTGATCAATACCACCACCGGCTTGTTCAGTGTGGGCACGAAATTATCGCGACGCCTCGCCGTGGGCATCTCCATGGAGGGAAGTATTCGGAAACAGGTCTATAATAGCAGTTACAGCGCCCAGGCATTTATCAATACAAGCCAGGATACCCTCTACCGGCCGATTTCCAGTTCCGAGGGCTCATATATCGTAAACTATGTCCATTTCGGTTTGCGTTTCAAGGGCGGCCTCGCTTATGACCTCGATGACAAAAACCATATCGGACTGACAGTGTCCTCGCCGCTGCTGCGCCTCGGTGGTTCTGCAACGCTCGTTGATAACAACCAGTTGAACAACCTGCAGATCGACACCGCTTACAATCTTTACCTGCTTGCATCCACCCGTCAGACCGGCCTGAAACCGAGATACAAAATGCCTTTATCTTTCGCGCTTGGATACACGCTGGATTTTGACCATGGTCAGATTTATTTCTCCACCGAATATTTCCTCCATGTGAAACAATACAATATTATAAACCCCCGCAATTCATATTTCATCCGGCCCGACACGGCAAACAATTATGCGACATCGTCCATCCTAAAATTTGTAGACGCCCGCAAACCGATCTGTAATGTGGCTGTTGGCATGAGTTATTTGTTTACGCCGGTAGTCACCGGCTATCTCGGTCTGCGCACCGATTTTACATATTTCAGCGATGCCAATATCGAAGACGGAAATACTTCCAACACATCCAACTGGAACCAGTATCATGCGCAGATTGGCGTAAACATCAAACGCCGGAAATTTAATTTAAGGGCGGGGTTGCTGCTGACCTATGGAACTACCAGCAAATATGATCAGCCGGTTAATTTCGATGATCCACATGAGGACAACCTGCTCATCGGCGACACTCATCAAACGACTGCGCATACTTATGCTGCCGGCCTGCTGCTCTCCTATCTGCACAATTTGTAAGCTATCCATACTATATGCACAACCGGTACAAATTCTCCTGTCTGATTTTACTGACACTTTTCCTCTGTTGCAGCAACATACAATATGGCATCGGTCAGAATCTTCATTTTAGCCTGCCACATCTCTTGGTATCGGACGCATCCACTGATAAAGCCGTCGACATCACCCAATTCAAGGGAGGATATTTTCTTACCTGGAAAGATCCGGGAAAGACCGGCCGGATACGGCTCACCTATCTGGGAAGAATTTATGATACGGTTTCCCATCACCCGCAGGAATCACTGGCAGATGAACAGTCTGCATTCGCCCCCGTGTATCGTGTATGGAAAGACAGACTCTACCTGTTTTGGATCGATCCTTCAGGTACCATAAAATATATTCTGAACCGATCCGATACGGACTTCGTCAAAGAAAAAATCTACACGCTGGCCTTGAGCCATCCGGCACGCGCAAACCTTGGCATTACCGCCGCCGCATTGGGCGATCAGCTCGTCATCGCCACGCATGGCAGCGACCGTCATCAAATGATGTATGCGGTGGTGAAACCCGGACCTAACGGCGAATTACCGCAGACTGAATTAAAAACACTGCCGGGCAAAACCTCGGGCGACTACCCATTTGTCGTGGCGCTAAAAGAAGACATTGCCCAGTTCGCATGGGAAAGCGAAGGCAGCCTACCCATTGCCAGAGGCAATTATAACATTACAACGAACCAGTGGATCGCATCCACGCCGATTGCGCATTCATTCTCAGGCGCCGCTCCGGCGGTCTATCATTTGTGGAACACGAATAATCTTTTCTATATCTGGAAAGGAGCTGCAAAGGACAAAAGGATGCGGTACTCCGTACACAGCGTGGGTGACAGTACCAGCCGGGAAACCCTGCTTCCCGAATATTTCAATACAAGCCATCCCGTGTCCATCTGTAATGTCGATGGAAACAATTTTCTCGTTGCCTTTGTACGGGAAAACGGACACATCTACCTGAGTCGTTTTGCCAATTACAATGCCGCTTCCTGGATGGAAGACATTCTTTTGAAAGATAAAGGAAATTATACGCTGAAGGATATCGTAATTCCCGGATCTCATGATGCCGGCATGTCGGTGCTGACAGCCACGGGCGGATCTCAAAGCGGAACGATCAATGAATGCAATACCCTGACGCAGGCCAAAACCATTGAGCTGCAATTGCTGGCCGGCTTGCGGATGTTCGACCTGCGCGTAGGGAGCTACAATCATTTCCTGTACACCAAACACTGCCCGTCTGACTGCATGTCGGATGCCATCGGTGGTGGCTATGGCGAAAAGCTTGATACCATCCTGGATGCCATCGCGCATTTTCTCGCGGTACACCGGCAGGAAATCATATTGCTCACCTTCAGCCATTTTTGCGAACGCGAAGCCTCCATGCAGGAAGTAGCCAACCACATTGTAAAACACCTGGGAGCTGAGCGGCTGTATTCAGCGAAGTCCGGCGACATTCAGCATAGCCGGCTCAGCGACCTCGCAGGCAAAGTAATCGTGACTTTCGAAGGATATGCGCGTGCGGACAAAACGATCGACTCCTGTACGATCGCAGAAAAATCGGATGCGTTCATCAATTTCCGAAGAGCCTATGCCGCCACCCATGACGTCGATAAACTGCTGGCCGCCGAAGAATTATTTTTCCGTTCACTGAAGGGAAAGATCGCTGGCAACGACCTGGTAAGGCTCGACTGGCAACTGTCCCAGAGTCCCGATGAGGCGGCTATGGTCTGCAACGATTTTCAAAATGAGAAGACGAATCCGCTCCTGGATGCGGGCATGTTGCTCACCAATATCATCGCCAGGCATAAAAGCATTCTGGATCTGTCGCTGGCAGGAAATAAATATCTTCCATCCAAATGCAATGAATGGATCGATCAGCAGATCATCACACCCGACAATAAACCAAATATTCTGTATGTGGACGCGGCCGGCGATTGGATCACGGACTACTGTGTGTTCCTGAACCAGTCAGCGCTCTATCAAAAAAAACAGGAGATGGTTCGCTGAAAGCTGCATACGCTAAACCGGCGTTTTCCGGATTGCCTGTGGCGGTACCCCGAATTGCTGCTTGAACGACCGGCTGAAATGGGCCGCACTTTCGAAACCGCTTTCGAAAGCGGCCGTACTCACCGTTTTGTCAAATGCCGTCAGCAGGTTTCTTGCATGATCCAGCCGCTTGCGGAGCAGCCATTTTCCGGGTGTGCGCTGATACTGCTTTTGAAAATCTCTTTTGAAGGCCGACAAACTGCGGTTACAAAGTTCCGCATATTGATGCAGCGTAAGATTGAAACAGAAATTATCTTCCATCACGCGCACCAGCGAAGCGGCCTGTGGCTCATGATATAGTGAGTTGAAATATGCGGGCAGACAGGCATTCCCGGGATGATCGGCCAGCGTCAGGATCAGTTCCCTGAACTTCAGCTCCAGGAGGGCCTCGTTTGGCTCCCGTGTATCCCGGAAATAAGTTGACATCGACAGGAAAAATGCCTCGAGCGATTCGTTTGTTTCCAGTACCATCACCGGGTCGTGACTGCTGGGCAAACCCTGCTGCGCCGAATGGGTAATCCGGAGCGTGTCGATCACAAAATCATCGGGAATAAAGAACAGCACCAGGCAAAATCCCACATCCATAAATTGCTCGATGATACAGGCGCCTTTGCGCACAAATACACAACTGCCCTGCTGAAAATCGAAAGAACCGTTCGACGCATGCCATGTCTTCCGCCCCTCGATCACATAAAAGATATAATTGTGCTGGCTGTACAGGTCGCTGAAGCGGGTGGTCATCAGGCGGGCATCAATCGGGCAATTGAATACGGTAATCAGCGACTGACCACAGGTGAACTGCCGGCAATAGTCCGGATACTGCCTTACTTTATCATAAAAATTGACCATTGTTTTCTCTGGATTTCAAGCTAAGAAGATTCACCGGATTGACAAACTGTTTTTCCCTTTTTGTGGACGCCAGGAGCATGATTCCGGCCCGTACAGGCAAGAGAGTCTGAGGAGAATGCAGGATTTTTGAATGAATAAATCAAAGCAAACAACATGAATCCGAACAAAGCATTATGGGAGAAAGGAGATTTTACAAAAATTGCAGAAAGCATGCGCGCGAGCGGGTCCACCCTCGTGTCGAAACTGGAAATCGGTCAGGGAATGGACGTGCTGGATCTTGGCTGCGGCGACGGCACGACGGCGATTCCTGAGGCAGGCCTCGGGGCTAAGGTGACCGGCATTGACATCGCCGCGAACCTGGTGGCAGCGGGAAACCTGCGCGCCAAAACGGCGGGACTGACCAACTGCGTCTTTATGGAAGGAGATGCCAGCAACCTGACCGCCTGCGCTGACGAAAGCTTCGACCGCGTAGTCAGCATCTTTGGCGCCATGTTCGCACCCAAACCGCTTGAAGTGGCCAAAGAAATGGTGCGCGTGACCCGCACCGGCGGAAAAATCATCATGGGAAACTGGATTCCGGGTGATCCGACCCTGGTCGCACAAATTCTGAAGATCAGCGCGTCCTATACGCCACCGCCACCGGAAGGATTTATCAGCCCGATGTTGTGGGGCGTGGAAGCGCAGGTAGTGGAGCGCTTCGCCGCCGCAGGGATTGGTGAGGAAAAGATTCGTTTCTCGCGCGACACATTTACATTTTCCGGCAACTATCCACCCCGCGAACTATTTCAGCGATTCAAAGCATTTTACGGACCGACCATGAATGCATTCGAAGCAGCAGAAAAAACAGGCCAGGCCGCGAAACTCGAAGAAGAGCTGACGGCGCTGTTCGAAAGCCAGAACCAGGCAGGCTCGCAGGAAAAGACATCCATACCCGCCACTTTCCTGCTGGTAACAGTCAGCAAGTAAGACGAACCGATTTCCAAGTCATCCTATATGAAAATGACTGAATCATTTTGACAGGGTAAAATCATGAATCTCTCAGCAGCAGCCGTATAACGCGCTCGCAGGCAGGGAATTAAAACTGCGTCAGGGATTGGCACCAATCTGGACTGGTTGCCGGGAAATTGTTGACAGCATGAAAATTCTGCTACTGACCGCATTCGTGTTTGCATCCTGTTCCGTCTATGCGCAAACAACAGATACTATCGTCCCGGGGGGCGTGCTTCGTTCGTTGCCAAGTCCGCTCGCTTCGCCACCCTTTCCAACGGGCGACTGGGATGGCGGGCCCCTGGTGGGAGCAGATGCGACGGCGCCGCTGTATCCGATGCAAAAAGCATTGGGTTTTACAAAAACCAAATTGCGTGTCTATGGCTGGCTGGACGCTGGTGGCAATCTCAGTTCTTCGAAACAGTCGAATGTACCCGCCTCTTATGATATCGTTCCCAATACCATTTTACTGGATCAGGTGGGATTGAAATTCGATTGGCAACCGAACACGGTGCAGAAGGATCATATTTCTGCCGGGTTTCTTTTTACCACCATTTTCGGAACGGACTATCGCTATACGATTGCGAAAGGCTATTTCAGCCATCAATTACTTGAGCACAATAACAAATACGGTGCGGATCCGGCAGAAATGTACGGACTGGTTTATTTTCCGAAAATTGCCGATGGGATGATCCTGAAGTTCGGCCGGTTTATTTCGCCGGCAGATATCGAGGCCCAGTGGGCCACCGACAACTACCTCTATTCGCATTCGCTGATGTTCACGGTGGACCCGTTTACCTTTACCGGTGTGCAGGCCACCTTTAAACTCGGCTCGTACTGGCAACTGGAAGTAGGCGCCCATGCCGGCAACGATATGGCGCCCTGGAGTAAATCGGCTCAACTCAACGGCCTGCTGATGGCGCGCTGGGTGTCGCACAATAACAACAACTCGATTTATGCCGGCATCAATGCGCTCGGGAACGGACATTACACCGACCAGCACGACGACCTGCAAATGGTCGTAGCCACCTGGGGGCATAAATTCAATGAGACCTTTCACATGATGACGGAAGCCTATTATATGTGGCAGTTTCATGCCCTCACCGGCGGTACGGTCATCAATGGCCCGCCACAGGATTTTCTCACCGGCGTAGGACCCGGCACCCTGATCCCCGGCCGGGAAAACGTGATCGGGTTTGTCAATTATTTCCAGGCGAAGACAGGCAACAAAAATTATATTTCGATCCGCAACGACCTGCTCGACGATCCGCAAGCGGGCAGAACCGGATTTAAGACGCTCTATACTTCGCACACCATCGGCTTTGTTCAATACCTGAATACGTATATCCGCCTGCGGCCCGAGATCCGGTATGAACGCGCCTATGCAAACGGGGTTACGCCGTATGACAACGGTACGAGGAAAGACCAATGGAAGGCCGCTATGGATCTGATCATACGTTTTTAAGCCGGTCCTTACTGGACTTTGTGCACCACTGGCGTGGCACCCGCTTCCCCATAGACCGGATTGATCTGGGTATAACTCGGCAGCCTCGCGACACCTGTTTCGCGGGTGTCGGCCACGATCGTCAATCCGTCCGGCGTCAGCACACCGTAATAGGTAAGCAGCACCTGTTTCTCCTCGTTATACCCCGCGAAAAAAAGGCGCCATCCTTTTTGCGTGTAGGGAAAAGTAAGTTCCTGAAACTGTGTCACCCCTACAATCGTTACGCCTACGCCGTTGCGCGTATAGGAGGTGGTTCCATTGGTTTTAAAGCTGAAGGTTTCCAGATCGGGATACCAATGGGGCTGGTAAACGCCGGTGCTTCCGGGAACCACATCCGTATCCCAATTTGTTCCTTTCACATCCGGCGCCACACCTGTGCAGAGATTGAGGTTCAGCGTATATTGTTTATTGATCGCCGCTGCGCTGTTGAGCGATCCGCCGGACAATGTATTTTTATTCATGATCCGGTAAATCTGCTGGTCGTTGGTCTTCGGAAAATTCACCGTGATGGTGGTCCATCCATAGGTCACCGTATCCACACTGGTGATGGTTCCATTCAGGCTGTCATTTTCAACCAGGGTCTGTCCTTCGTACCAGTGAAAAAGTGCGTATACCGTTACTGCCGTATCGCTATTGAACTTTAAATACAGCGGTTGCGGAAATATCCAGCCATAGGTGCCGGCTACGCCTGTGCATTCGGTATTGGCAAAGGAATAGGTGGTTATCGGTGTAAGTGGAATGATCGGCGTATTGGGATCGGTGGGCAGGTTTCCCGATTTGCTTTCTTTTTTGCAACCCGCGAGTAAAACGGCGGCAGCGAGCAGGCAGACGGCAAGACGTTTCATAAAGGTTTATTTGATTCCAAAATAAACCCGTCGGGATCCACCGGGAAATCTGATCGCTGAACGACCGGATAACTAGACGAATGGAGGCTTTCTCCCACCCTATCGCGAAATGAAGGATATTTGAGGATGCAAACGCCCCTCCTTCAATACCTGCGTCTGTTTGGCGATATACCCGTGGGGGACGAAGACTATATCCTTAGCCGTTTTTTGCCAAAAAGATTCGGTGAGTCTGAGCTGCTGACCGGGCCTGATAAAATCGCCAGGGAAATGTTCTTTGTGATGCAGGGCGTGTCTCGGATTGCTTCCGTAAACGAGAAGGGAACAGAAGTGACCCATTATTTTTACGCCGAAAATCAACTGATTTCCATCATCCAGAGTTTTAATGAAGACGTCCCCTCGCCCGCTTTTATACAAGCCTGCACGGACCTTCAGACACTTACGATAACAAAAAGCAGCCTGCTGGACTTATATCATCAAATCCCCTATCTCAAATCAATCATCGACCGGCAAAACCAGCAGCATCTGATCGAAAAACTGAATACGAGAAATGCCTATCTCGGAGAAGACGCGCCAAGCCGATACAGGCTTTTTCTTGAGCAGCACCCGATGATCGCCAACCGCGTTCCGCAAAAATATATTGCCTCATACCTCGGCATCACGCCGCAGTCTCTCAGCCGGATCCGAAAACAGCAAGTCTGATCCCATTCGGAGCGGAAACGATTTTACCATTTGATAAGCCCCGGGAACTGCCGATTGCGGAATTTTGACAGATCAATGAAAAAGATATGAA
>CAZZYD010000174.1:0-7968 GCA_964658175.1 uncultured Puia sp.
TGGGATGGGCTGGGATTAACGGGATATGGATCTTTATCGGTGCGGGACCGTGGGCATTCCGTTTTGAAATGTCGGAACATCGCACCGATAAAGATCCATATCCCACTAATCTCAAACTATCCCATGAATCCCAGTCGGCGACTTCACATCATGATAAAACAAAAACGTCCATCCTTCCGCCGCTGCCTGCAGCCACCATTTCTGGCGCAGCTCCATGCACTTGCGGCCATCATAGTCGTATTTGGCGACAAACTTATTTTTCATCTGCGATAACTGCGGCGCCACATCTCCCCCAAAAAAAATATGCTCGCCAGACTCTTCCACATGAAATACCTGGTGGAACGGACAATGACCGCCCGTCAGCTCATACCGGATGTATTCATCGATGACTCCGTTGCCTTCGAGGTATTGCAGCTGGGGACTTTTCTCCAGAAAAGAAAACTCATCCGTCATATACGAAGCCGGTCCCTTCTCAAACGCATAGGCCCACTCCCGCTGCTGGATGTAATAGGTCGCATTGGGAAAGGCCGGCTCCTGCGTACCGGTTTGCAGGTTGATGAAACCAAGTCCGCCCGCATGGTCCTTATGCAGATGGCTCATCAGCACTTTGGTTACCTGCCCGGGCGCATAACCCGCCTTGCCGAGCGACTCATGGATCTGCAAACGGCCGTTGACCTCAAAACCAAGTCCGGCATCAAACAACAGCACATCGCGGGAGGTGATGACGAGAAAAGGCTGGATCTCCACGAGCAGACTGCCGGTGGCGCGCTGCTGCAGATCGTCCTGGTCTATATCAAAGGGAACAAAGAGTTTGGATTTGTCGATCGTAAACGCGCCTTCCGACAGGGGAATGATTTGCATCTGCAAATATAATTCATCAGCGCAGAACCATCTGGCGGTCGGCATCCAGCCGCGCAAGAATGAACAGCATCACCGTAAACGTGAGGAGCGACGTACCCCCATAACTCACAAAGGGCAGCGGGATGCCGATCACCGGCGCCAGCCCGATGGTCATGCAGATATTGATCGCGATATGAAAGAAGAACACCGACGCCACGCCATAGGCATAGGCGCGACTGAATACGCTTCGCTGCCGCTCCGCGATCGTCACGATCCGCATCAGCAAGATCACATAGACGCCCAGGAACACGAAGCTGCCCACAAATCCAAATCCCTCCCCGATCGTACAGAAAATAAAATCGGTGCGCTGTTCGGGCACAAAATCATAGCGCGTCTGCGTGCCGTTGAGCAATCCCTGGCCGATCAGTCCGCCATTGCTGATCGCGATCTTGCTTTGCTTTACATTGTAATTACCATCTTTTTTCTTGCCGCTGCTCTTCTGCTCGATTTCGAGTTCTGCGGCGGCATTCTTCGGCACATAGTCTTTTCCGATCGCATCATAAATACGCTTCACCTGGTAAGGCTGGAATACATGATCAAAAGCAAACGGCACCACGAAACGCTGGATGCCCACACAGATGAACCAGATACCGATGATCATAAACAACAGGCTTCGGTTTCGCTTTACCTGACGACGCAGAATAAAAATCGTGAGCCCCGCGATCCCCGTCAGGATCAGGGCCAGCAAATTGGGTTCGAGCAACAGCGTGGCCACCACCAGCACGGCAAAGGAAAATCCGAAGATCAGCACGGAAGGTGAAAGTCCTTCGCGGTACATCACCAGGAAAAAAGAAAAATAGACGAGTGCGAGGCCGGTTTCTTTTTGGAGGATGGACAGCGCGGCGGGCACCAGGGCGATCACCACTGCGATGATCTGCGAGCGCGGCCGGGTAAAATTCGTTTCCACCCGTGACAGATATTTCGCCAGCGCCAGATTCACAAAGATCTTGCACATATCAGCGGGCTGGATCTGGATCGCGTTGCCGAGTTTGATGATCGATTCGGTTCCCTTGATATTGGAATGAAATGGAAATACCAGCAACATTAGAAACATCCCGAAGGCATACCAGAGATTGGCGGTGGCGGTAAAGAATTTGCTGTCCGTGAGCAGGATGAAAACACCGGCTATACCGCCGATGATAAAGAACAGCGCCTGCCGGCTGTAATCCGTTTTAAAGGAGATGAATCCCTGCAGTACATTGTCGCCGTCATGATAGGTGGCGGAGAAAATACTCATCACGCCAATGGCACAAAGGATGAACCACAGCCAGATCAGCGATCTGTCCGCCCCTTTTACCATCGATGCATTGCGTGGACTCATTGTCTATTGGGTTGTATCTGTTTCCACATCCACCGTATCCCGCGGTTTCAGCGCAGGCGCCGGTGCCGGGATGATGATCGGAACGGTCAATCTATGCGTACTATCCAGCAGCGCCGCCCGGATAGACGGTGTCTGGTATTTTTTCCAGCGCGAACTGTCGCCTGTCTGCTTGGCCCAGAAGGCTGCACGGCTCGAATCAGCGACGAACTGCATCCGCACCAGGTATCCCGGCATCAGGTTTGAATTCGCGATCATATTCGCCTGCTTGATCCTATCGGCGCTCAACGTATCGCGTAAATATTTTTCGACGAGCAGGCTGCCGATCGGGGCCGCCCATTTGGCGCCAAAGCCGGCATTTTCCACCACGACGGCCAGACAGATCACCGGATTTTCTCTCGGTGCAAAACAAACGAACATCGCGTTGTTGTTGAGCTTGCGCCTTCTGCCCTCAAATACGCGGTAGTTTTCCGCAGTACCCGTTTTTGCGCACATGTTGATGCCGGGGATCCGCGCCACCCGCGCCGTACCGATCTCCGTCACATCCTGCATGCCGCTGATCACCGTTTCATAGTCATCATCGGAAATATGGGTGAGCACCTCATGTTTTTTTCTGTATACATTCAGCAGCGTATCCTCGGGTGTTTCACCGTCTACACTTTCCACGAAATGCGGGATATAGAAAAATCCCTTGTTCGCCACGATGCACATCGCATTGGCCATCTGCAGCGGCGTGACGAGCAATTTATCCTGGCCGATACCGATGGTTTTCATGGTGCAGGAATTCCAGGAACCGTGGTATTCTTTGTCGTACGCCGTGGTATCCGGAATATTGCCCGTGTCTTCGCTCGGCAGGTCCACCCCGATGCGATGACCCAGACCGAAATTCGTCATATAATTTTTCCAGGTCTCCAGGCCATTACGGATGCTGTGTATCCGCGGGTTGTCGACCGTTAACCGGAAGGCATTGCAGAAAAATGAATTGCAGGAATGCGCAATGGCAAGCCGCAGGTTCGCCGCATGTCCGGCCCATTTCTCATCACATTTCACCGGCTTGCCGCAGGCGAGGTAAGCGCCGAGACAGGGATATCCGCTGTTCTTGGTGATCACCCCTTCATCGAGTCCCACCAGGGCGCCCAGTGGCTTATACGTAGAGCCCGCGGGATACTGTCCCTTGATCGCGCGGTTCAGCAAGGGCGCCGACACATCGAGGGCGAGTCGTCCGTAATTTTTTTGTTTGTCGGGACCGGTCAGGGAATTCGGATTGTAATCCGGACTCGACACCATCGTGATGATCCCGCCGGTCTTTGGATCGATGGCCACCACGGCACCGGTTTTATTGGCCAGTAATTTTTCAGCCAATTGCTGCAGGTCGATGTCGAGATACGTATGCAGGTTGCGGCCGGCCAGCGCCGGTGTGTCCATGGCGCTGTTGGCATAATGGCCCACCAGCCGGTTCTTGTTGTCTTTGATCCAGAACTCGATGCCGCGTTGCCCCATGAGTTGCTTCTCATAGTATTTTTCGAGACCGCTGCGCCCCACGTAATCTCCCAACTGATAAAAATTCTTTGACTGTTTCAGCACCGCAGAATCCACTTCGCCCACATAGCCCATGATATGCGCCGCGGCATCGAAAGGATACACGCGCACGGGACGTTCCTGCAGGTTGAAGCCGGGGAAGCGCCAGATATTTTCCTCCAGCTTCGCATATAGATCGGGTGGCAGCAGATCTTCAAAGATCGTAGGACGGAAGGGTCCGTTTTTAAAACGGGCATCGATCACGCGCTGCCGGAATTCCGCCGTATCGATGTCGAGCAGGCGGCAGAAATAATTGGTATCGATATTTTTTACCTGCGACGGCGTTACCATCAGGTCGTAGAGAATCGTATTGTTGAGGATCGCTTTCTGGTGGCGGTCATAGATGATGCCGCGGGTCGGATAGATGCGTTTGGGGAACAGCGCATTTTCCGCCGCCATCTTTTTATACTTGTCGGAAAAAACCTGAAGGTGCAGGAGCTGCGCAAAGATCACGAGGAACATCCCACCGAAGATGAGGCGGACAATAGTAGCGCGCGATTGATTAAAGACAGACATCTCCGGATATTGGATTATTGATTAAGCCGTGTTCGTCCTGAATTTTTCTTTCCGGAAAAACAGCAGCTCTGTAAGCAGTATCAGTAAAAGGCTCACGGCCGTTGTGGCCAGCACCTTTCCTATAAAGTACAAAAAAGTTCCGAAACTCATCCATTCCAGGAAAACTAAATATCCGTGGTGGAAAAGTGTGAGCACCAGCACATAGGTGCCATATGGCGCCCAGCCCATGCTGGTGATGCTGGGGGATGAGTAGTTTTTGTCGGCGCCCTCTTGCGAAATCAGCAGGTTGATTACGAAAGGACGGAGATAGGCGATCAGCACGCAGGCCGCAGCGTGGAGACCGGGCGTAAGCATGAAATAATCGAGTACCATCCCGAACACGAAGGCGATCAGCATCAGTCCCGACCGCGATGTATTGAAGGGCAGCCAGAGAATATAAAGGTAATAGAGATAGGGCGTGATGAAGCGGTGCAGCGGCGGGATCTGGTACAGGATGAACACCTGCACAAAAATGAACAGCGCGAAACGGATGATATTTTTCAGCAGTTCACTCATTGGAATTTTTTTCTGGTGGAATCTTCCAGCTTCCGCTGTTCGAGCAACTGGCTGTTCGCAATCACATATACGTATTCGATATTGAAAAAATTCGTCGCCGGCCGCACTTTGAGTGTATAGATATTGCTGCTTTTGTCTTCCACGATTTCATCGATGGTGCCCACCATCAGGTCGCCGGGAAAGAGCGAGGAGGTCGGGCTCGTCAGCACGGAATCACCTTTCACCACTTTGGCAGATTTCGGAATGCCCTTGAGGGTTACATAGGCCGGACTCGTGCCGTCCCATTCGATCGTCCCACGGTCACCGCCTTTTTTCAGTTTCACCACCACTTTGAATTGCCGGTGCAGCATGATCATCACGCTGGAGTAATTATCGCTGACGTTTACCACGGTACCGACGATGCCCTGTGGACTCATCACCCCCATATCGGGTTTCACATCCTGTTTTAATCCGCGGTTGATAGTCATGAAATTATTCTGCGTGCTCACGGTGCCACCGACAACGCGCGCGCTGAGGTAGGTATATCTTCTCACGAGCCGCAGGGAATCGGTGCGAAGCGTATCGTTAAAGGATCTGCCGGCCACATCGGGTTCGGTGAAATTGCTTTTCAGCTCTTGGTTGAGGCGGGTGTTTTCGGCGGCGAGCTGTTCGTTGACTTTTTTCAGTTTGAAATAATATTCAACGGAGTTGTACCTCTTACTGAACGAGCCGGTCCAGTCGCCCGCGACGCTCATAAAAGCCGCTTCATGGTATTTGTTGTAACGGAAAAGAAAGGAAAGGGCAGTGATTTGCAGCACCAAAAAAAACAAGAAGTTGGCGTATTTTCTGATGAAGAGAAAAACATTGCGCACCGCTGGTATGATTTATTGAGCGTAACCTGGATCTATATTTTAGCGCATCACAAAAGGATACCTGTCATAATTCTTCAGTGAAATACCGGTTCCGCGCACCACACTTTTCAGCGGGTCGTCGGCGATATGCACCGGAAGCTTGATTTTCTGACTCAGGCGTTTATCCAGTCCGCGCAACAGGGCGCCACCACCGGTCAGGTACAATCCGCGGCGGTAGATATCACCTGCCAGTTCGGGCGGGGTGGTTTCCAGCGCTTTGAGGATGGCTTCTTCTATTTTGAATATGCTTTTGTCCAGTGCTTCGGCAATTTCCTGGTAGCTGACCAGGATCTGTTTGGGGATACCGGTGACGAGGTCGCGGCCGTTGACCGGGATATCGTCCGGCGGGTTATCAAGGTCCTTAAGGGCAGCGCCGATCTGGATCTTGATCTGTTCGGCGGTCCTTTCCCCGATCAGGAGGCTATGGTAGCGACGGAGCGCTTCCATGATGTCGGCGGTGAATTCATCGCCCGCGATGCGGATCGATTGGTCACAAACGATTCCCGCTAAGGCGATTACAGTGATTCCGGTGGTACCTCCACCGATGTCGATGATCATGTTTCCGACGGGTTCTTCCACGTCGATGCCGATCCCGAGGGCGGCGGCCATGGGTTCATGGATGAGATATACTTCTTTGGCGCCCGCCTGTTCGGCACTGTCGCGGACGGCTCTTTTTTCTACTTCGGTGATGCTGGAAGGAATGCAGATCATCATGCGCCAGCTGGGCGGAAAAAGCGGCTTTTTGGGGTAGATCATCTTGATCATCTCCCGGATCATGAGTTCTGCCGCGTTGAAATCGGCGATCACACCGTCTTTGAGGGGGCGGACCGTGCGGATGCTTTCGTGGGTCTTCTCATGCATCATGAGGGCCCTTTTGCCCACCGCCAGTACCGTTTTCGGATTATTACGGTCCAAAGCGACGATAGAGGGCTCGTTGACAACTATTTCATCGTTATGTATGATAAGGGTATTAGCCGTACCCAGGTCCATGGCAATCTCTTGCGTCAGGAAATTGAATAATCCCATTTTAAAAGGTCAGATTTTTAGTGCATCTGTACGATGCATGCAAAATTCACGGAAAAAATCGGTAATAACAAAGCGAAGAACGGAATAATGATTGGGTTATTTTATCGGGACTGGGATATTGTTGACTGGGATGCTGGGATGCGTGGGATTAAATGGGATATGGATGCTCATTGGTGCGAGGATTTTTGATGATGCAGCTGCAACCATCCAGCTAATTATCCCTTCAATGAAAACGCCGGCAATGTTTTCCTTTCAATTAAAAACGAAGTCAGCTGAGCGATCTCCTTAAAAATAGCGTGCTTTTCCACCGTGCCTTCCAGATACCCTTTGCCGCTGCTGCCTCCGGTGCCGATGCGCGTGCCGATCGTGCGGTGCACCATGTGCATGTGCCGGAAACGCCAGGTGCTCAGCTGTTCATCTATTTCCAGCAGGGCATTGAGCAGCTGAAACGGCAACTGCAGCACCGGCTGGCCCTGGTAGAGCATGATAAACAATCCGGCGCGTCGTGCCGCAGGGGAAAGGCTGCCGCTGCCGGGTGTTTTCGCGGCAGTATCATCAGCAAAAAGCTCATCGAAAGCGCTGATATTCCCTTTTTCTTCCGGCGCCAGACTTTCCATCAGCAATCCGCGATAGGTGATCCAGAACGAATGCAATCCGGGATTGCTTTTGAAAAATGGCATCCGTTGCAGCCAGTCGTTGACGCCCTGCAACAGCGTCTTTTCCGATTCGGCCGCTTTGATCCGCGCTACCTGTTCGGGTTTGAGTTGGGAGAGATAATGCTCTTGTCCATGACGGCCCGCAAAAGGCAATCCGAGTTTTGCTTCCAGCAACTTGAACTGCCAACTCTGAAATCCGGAAGCGGGCCGCAGCATGTCCCGGAAATCCAGGAAATCCATCGGCGACATGGTTTCCATGGTATCGATCTGCTGCACCAGCAGTTTCAGGATCACATTGCAGCGCTGCAGTCGGTGTACCAGAACCTGTAGTTCCGGCGAATCGTCGTCGATCGAAGGCTGGGACAGCGTATCCATCACGGACTGCACCTCAAAAAGCAATTGCCCGAACCAAAGCTCGTAAGTCTGGTGGATGACGATGAACAGTCTTTCGTCATGCGCGGGACTACCTTGCGCAAAGCTGATCGGCTGCTGCAGGGAGAGCAGGGCAGGGAGATGGAGGTAGTCGTTA
>CAZZYD010000175.1:0-7889 GCA_964658175.1 uncultured Puia sp.
AAGTCCCGACCAAAGCCCGCAATACATATACGGCCTCCTTCGCATTTTCGCAAGTGATCAATCAGCGCATGCAGGCAAGCCTCGAAGCAGATTTCGTCTACCAGACCGGTTACCTCGGACTGCCGTTCCACCGTGTATTTTTTAACAATGGCAAGGACACCATCGAACACCTGCCGGATCAGCGATTCAAACTCCCCCTCGGGTTTCGGTTGAATTATTTTTTGGGCGACAAAATCATCCTTCGATCCTATTACCGCTTTTATATAGACAGTTGGGGACTGACCTCGCATACCCTAAATATAGAAGTGCCCGTGAAGATCACCCCGTTTATTTCTGTTTCGCCGTTTTACCGGTTTTATACGCAAACCGCCGCCCGGTATTTCGCCGGCTACGCCCAACATTTGCCAACAGATCAGTATTTCAGTAGTAACTATGCGCTTGCTGCTTTTCAAAGCCATTCGTTCGGCGTGGGTATGCGAGTTGCACCTCCCACAGGAATTTTCACCCCGCATATGAAAACCCTTGAAATCCGATATAGCCATTACATGCAAACGACCAATTTAAATGCGAATGTGATTTCCCTGAATATCCAGCTAAAATAAACACCTATGATTGCTGAATTGAATGAAAAAGATCAGGCGATTTTTGTCACACAAAAGGTTCAACCCGCGCTCTTGGGTCTGATGGATGGATCGGTGTCGACCCTGGCACCGATCTTTGCTGTCGCAGGCCTAACGGGAGATCCGCTGAAGGCATTTTACGTGGGACTGGCTGCCTCGCTCGGGGCCGGCATTAGTATGGGCCTTGCGGAAGCATTGTCGGATGACGGCAAGGTGACGGGTCGAGGCAGTCCGGTCGTTCGGGGATCCATCACGGCTTTTGCGACCGCGCTGGGTGGAATGCTGCACAGCCTTCCCTTCTTAATTGCCAATATCCATACAGCCTTGCACACAGCCTATGTCGTCGTCGTACTGGAATTGTTGGGGATTGCCTGGATCCGATATAAATTTATGAAAACACCGTTGGTCTCGACTATTCTGCAAGTGATTGTTGGCGGTGGTATTGTGTTCCTGATTGGCATATTTTTGGGAAAGGTAGGCGCGTAGCGAACTTATTCAATGACCTATTTAAGTTGTCACCATGATTCGACGATTTTTCTTGTTGGCCCTGGTTGCGTTGCTGGCCATTCAGTTTATTCGCCCTGCCCGAAATGACGGAAGCATAAGCGGGGCCCACGACATCACCCACACAGTCCCCGTACCGGATACGGTATTGGCCATCCTAAAAACATCTTGTTACGATTGTCACTCCAACCGGACCGTGTACCCATGGTACACGAACATCAATCCAGTGGGCTTTTGGTTAAAGGGCCATATTGATGATGGCAAGCGATCGATTAACTTTTCAGATCTCTCCGGGTTTACGAAGAAAAAGCTAGATCATCGTCTAGGCGACATCACAGAACAAATTGTCAGTGATGAAATGCCCCTCAGTTCATACACCTTGATTCACCGGTATGCCATCCTGGACACCGGTCAGGTGAACCTCCTTAAAACTTGGGTCACGACGGCCCGAAGCGCGGTCGCCGCCGAAAAATAACGACGCTATTTTTGCCATTTGACTTTTCGGCCGAGAATGACCTTACAGACAAACCGGTCCGTGGCGGACGTTAGACCTAGGCCCGCCCCGATATTCACTTCCCACACCGGATTGTTCTGCAGATCATAGACAACGAACAGCGCATGATTTTGCTGGTTGCGTGGGTCAAAGCGGTTGATTGGTCCAATATCGCCATAATATTCCAGGCCTAGCGCCGCTGTTGGTGCGATAAGATAGGAGACTTTCACATTGGGCTCAAAACCAGGTACCGCACTGTTGTACTTGCTTTTGAGCGAGATCCCAAATGTCGGATTGAGCGAAATATAGAGTTTTTTCCATTGCTTGTCTATGATGGGCCTGATCTCAAGGCTCCAGGTGTCGGTGGAATAGGCGGCTTTTTGATAACCGATTTCGGTGGACAGGCTAAGGCCAACGGGAAGACCCCAGGCAGTCGGTACCATCCACCGGGGTCTTAGGTGCGTGCCGACGACCTGGTAACCATAGCCGGGCGTCTCATTAGTGAACAGGTAGGCGCCGATTTCAAAGAATGGTGTGATGCCGGTGGTGATTTCCAGTGTTTCATGCAAAGCATGTTCGGAAGGGATGACGCCCTTGATAATTTCCTTGCTGCCATCCACGGTGAAATTGCTGTGCAATTCAAACATGGTGGAATGCACAGCCTGGGTGGGAGAAGCATATACCTGGATTTCGTAGTTGTTTTGCGCCTGCGCGTGGGCAGCTACGAGCAACCCTACACAACCGATATAATATGTCCACCTTGATTGCCCGCCCGCGCGATACCGCTGTCTTTTCTTCATCACTTTGTTTATCAGGGTCAACCAGAACCCACCCACATTACAAAAATACCATCATGGTTACTAGCTGCTTGGTCAGCTGAATGAAGGCTTTTTTGCGCCATCTTTCAGCAAAGTTGTCTCGACAAAGTCTTCCGTGTTACGCATTCATTTTTTCGGTCATTGTGAAAAATATCCCTTTCTCAATTGCCAGCGGTTCCTTTCAATACATGCGTTCCAAAAGTTACGGTCTGGGCTAGCCGGATATCTCAGCTTGGCCATCTTTACCAGTGATAAAAACAAGAAACCGCGGATAGACATCTGCGGTTTAAACCAACTTAAGTTTATGAAAAGAACTTAAGAGGAAAGAAAGCTACGAAATCCGCTCAGCAGAGTACAAATAATCGGGAGGTATATATTTTTTTCTTACCCAACCTTTTCGTCTAGCTGCGAAGGCTGATCGCATCGCAGCGCAAGACTGGACTTCTTCAATCGGGCTCGGCAATAAACGGTTGAGCAATGTGGACAAAGCGATACACGTTTCCGAGAATTTTTACTACCATCAGCATTTACTCAGAAAGGAAGGTTTCTATTCTAAAATGGAGTGGTTTCTTCGCGAAGATCAGGACCTGTTGTCGCTCGATTTTGATGCTCCTCCAAGGCCTAACGCATATTCTTGCAACCACGGTAATGGTGCGTGGCGGCTTGGTAAGGTGTCACCGAGGAGTGGGCACAGGAACCTACACCAAATGCAATGGCCAGCAGGACGATATACTTTTTCATAAAGGTGATTTTAGAAGTCCCTTACCAAACGATAGACATGTAAATTAATTGTTGTTTTACATGAATGGACGACAAGACAAAATGATACGAATACCTGCTATTGGTGGAAATACTGATTTTTAATTAAGGTTCAGATCCTGCTGGTAGGAGTAAAAAAACCGCCAGTGGCCACCAGCGGTTTTACAATTCAAAAGTTTGTTCAGCAAGCGGTCAAACACTTGGCTTTCTCGGTTAATAATAATTTATGCTCGTGTTGACTCAAACCTACAGCTCGGTTAGTGACGGTCATTGTAATCCCTGCCGCGCCCTTGTTCATCCACATACGACACGTGCGATCGCCCACCGAAATTTACGCTGACTTGAAATAAAGGTTCACCTTGTGGGCGTTCAATGCGGGTAAATTGATATCCTCCGCCATGGTGGTAACGGTGGTGAGGCCAGCGCATAACCGGAGGCGGTACGTCCCGTTCATCATAGCGAATGTGGGAGTCAATGGGTCGCCCATAGGGATCATAATGGGCTTCCATCTCACCACGGTCTTCCGGACCGCGATCATTAAACCGCGCGTGCCATTGATGGTGTTGTTGATGCCATTGCGGATCGTGCGCGTCTGGGTATTGCCGTTGAAAAGACTGACTAACAGGACCGGGTACCTGACGGTTCCCGTATTGGGCACGGGCAGATACCAGGACGGCAATCAGAAAGGACAAAATGATCAATGACTTCATATGGGAGTTTTAGGGCGTATGTATCAAATCTCCTGCCACCCTCAAGATCGTCTTCCTGCCGATGGGGCTGATTCCTATCTTTTACGCGCGTAATCGGGTAAACGCCGGCCCACCATGCGCTGCCAATGCGCGCTTTATCTTCAGCGCAGTTACGCAGTTTCCTGAACGGTTGTTCATCTCGTTAGCCGCTGGGCCCAAGGTGACACCAAGCCCTTCGTGATGGAATCCAACTGGCTAATTTCAACCAGTGTTTCAACGGGAATCTTTTCTTGGGCGGTTTGCTTGAGATAATTTGTAATAAAATCGTTTCCCATGGAGCGGCCAATGTCGTCTGCCAGGAGCAATATATGGAGGTGGAACCATTTAAAATTTTGCACGGGCATTTTAGCATACACGCTGTCCATGGCTTCAATGCCGCAGTATGGGGGATGATAATGATCGGTTACGAACCGGGCGAATTGCAATGCCGTCGCGAGTTGATTGCTTTGAATCGTTTGAAGGAAATGTACCGAAAAATAGGTAGCGATCAGCTCGTTGGCAAACATATCCGGAGCGCCCGCGTGTTCAAGATCCATGACGAAATAGTGTCTGAGTTCATGCAGTGAAAAAACGACTAAAAACAGCTTGAATGAGGGCTGTGGTAGCGATATGCTTGGCTAGTAAGAAAGAATCAAGCGCTTGCCGCTGATCCGCGATGCCATACAGTCGAAGTATAAAGTCATACGTCATGCCAGCCGGCAACATCGCCCAACCGCTGTCATACATTAAATAACCATACGGGAATACCTCCTTCACCCACTGGGCTGAATCCAGTACCGCCAGCTGTAAACTGAAATGGATGGGATAAAGCTTTTCATAATAGGTGATGGCCGCCTGGTAGGTGCTGGCGAATACTTGGGCTTGTGCTCGAGAGCCTGGCGAATAAATCGTGGGTACCCGTCCCTCCAGCCTGTTCGTTTTGCGCGTTGATAAAAGACTGTCATAGGAATTTTGACCGGCTGCTGTAATAGCCAGAAATCCAATGAGGCACAACGTCACCAACCGGATTCTAAAACGCATACGAAAAGAGGTTATTGCTGATCATGACGAATAGGTTGAAAACTCCGACACACCGATCCAGATTATATGCGAATCTACCATTTCAATTAACATATTTGCACGAAATACCGCCGGGCATACTGGTCGATCCTTTTTGCGATCATAATGAGCAGGCGTTTGAGCACCGGCTGGACGTTTGTCTGATGTCAGCATGCGTTCGTCGATCTGTTATCTGATTGTCTTTCATCGCGCTTATTTTCCAGACTAATCCATTTTGTTAAACACGCAACGATGAAAACAATCATTCTTCTTTCCTGGTGGATAACACTCTTGGTGCCCACCTTATCAGCCCAGAATGTCGGCATCAGTGCCGATGGCAGCTTGCCCGATCCTCATGCCATGCTGGATATCAAAGCAGCGGACAAAGGCCTCCTTGTGCCACGCACGAGCACATCGACCCGCTTAGGCATACCCAATACCAAGGGGCTGCTGCTGTACGATACGACGACCAGCTCATTTTGGTATAATGACGGCAGCAGCTGGAATAATTTGGCCGGCGGGTGGTTACTTAATGGGAACAGCAATACGGATCCCTCGACCAATTTTATCGGTACAACGGATGCCCAGCCTTTCGCCGTTCGGGTGAACAACAATCCCGCGGGATATCTTGATGTTGGATTTCCTTTTAATAGTACCTGGGGATATCAAACTTTGCAGCTAAACAATGGCGGTCAGGCAAACACTGCTTTTGGATATCAGGCGATGCAGGGCAACAGCACGGGGTTTAACAACACCGGTGCGGGAGCTTCTTCCCTGTTGCACAACAGTACAGGGGCCTATAATACCGCCTGTGGCGCCAATAGTTTACTGCTCAATTCTGACGGAAACTCCAATACGGCCGTCGGAGAAAAAGCCTTGCACAACAATACGACAGGATCGGCCAATACGGCTGTCGGTTCCGGGGCCATGTTCTCGAGCCTCGCCGATGACAACACGGCTGTCGGTTTTCAAGCTTTGTACAGTGCTTCCGGCATCAATGCCTATAACAATGTAGCCATCGGTTGGCAGGCACTGTATAGCAATACCAACGGTCAAGTTAATACCGCCACCGGTGCCAATTCCCTCCATGCCAATACGGATGGCAGTGACAACTGCGCGTTGGGGACCAACGCACTCGAGGCAAATACCACTGGGAGCGACAATATCGCGATCGGAGCTCAAGCCATGTACTTTAATAAAACAGGGTCAGATAATGTTGCCATTGGTTCCGGTGCCACCTGTGGCGATGGACAAGTCAATTCGATCGCGATCGGCCACAACGCGAACGCCACGGCTTCCAATACGATTCGGTTGGGAGACAATAATATCACGGATGTGATCTCCACCGGTAGTTTTCATGTACCCTCCGACCGCCGTCTGAAATTTAATATTGAACAAAACGTAAAGGGGTTGGATTTTATCCTGAAACTGGTGCCGGTTACCTATCAATTGAATATCCGTCAAATGAATGCCCTGCGGTCGGCCAGCTATCAACCCGAGTCAGCTCTAGACGCTGATGCTGTGCGGGCTGCCATGCAAGTTCGGCGATCCGGATTTATAGCGCAGGATGTTGAACAAGCATCCCTGGAGGTCGATTATCCTTTTGATGCGATTCATAAACCGGTAAATCAAAAAGACTTTTACAGTCTTAATTACGCGCAATTTGTCGTGCCGCTGGTCAAAGCGACCCAAGAGCTGTTTGAAGAAAACCGAGCCTTAAAAGCGAAGCTGTCATCGATGGAGGAACGCCTAGAAGCACTGGAAAAACGATAGCGGGCAGATGTGACAAAAATGATGATCCTTCGCTTCCCAGCCAGTGTATGCAATTCAGCTTTAAAAACGGGTCAAATAAAGGCCCTGGCATTCTTTTGCGCCATTTACTTGTTTCGTTTGGAAAGAAATTTCCCGTTCATGATCTGCATTTTCGTATTATTTACGTAAGTATGGTTCTGTAAATGATTTTGCAACATTTGCAACGGATGTAACTTGATTAAATCGCTCGGGATCCAACCATCCAGTACGAGATCGGAAGGGGAACTAGCAATAGCCCCCTTGATAAGCAATATCGCGGCGACCCTGTTTCATGCAAATCCGCAATCTAGATTTCGAAGGCCGTAATACCCTGTCCCAACGCCTGAATAAAAGCGGGGTCGTACATCGTCCTACCGGGCATCTCCTCCTGAATCCAGACTCCTTCGTGTTGACCTTCGGGAATGAGTGCGTGGAGCAACACAATCTCCCGCCGATCTACCATTACCAGGTAACGCAAATCACCCCCCCCGATATAACGGCCTTTAATTGGCCCCTTTTTCACTTCCTCTATAGTGATAATCGAAGGCTGGCATGTTTCAAAGATAGGGTAACTGCATAATCCCCAATTTCGGTTCTATAAATAATTAACTGGTTAGAAAAGACACCTACTTTTAGACAAGGGTGCCGCATGGTCTATCTGCGGAAATCAGATTTGTGGTTCCTTTTGAGGAGGAAATTGCCCTCAGACGTTTTGAAAAAGGTTATATAATACGACTTTGACCAACGAATGTTACCATAATATGATCATATTCGATCCGCGCATATTTTGAAACTTGGTTTTCAAGTCTAACCGATTAGTCAGCGCAATAGAAATCCAAAATGTAAAAAGCATGGCATCGATTTTATGCTACTGATTGTAAACGTTTTTTATGCAACAAAACCATGATAATCCAATTGAATTAGATTTGGATGACGCTTCCGTCGTTGAACGAGTAGAAGCAATACGTCCCCAAAAATCGACTGACCCAGCCGAGGTAGATCATCCCAATGCTGCTTATGACGAAGACACGACAGATGAGACTTTAGAGTTGGGCCGCGAAACACCAGACGAAGCGGACGTCGAATCCGAACTCACCGAAAATGACGAAGAAGAGTT
>CAZZYD010000176.1:0-7875 GCA_964658175.1 uncultured Puia sp.
TCCATTAACCATCTTTGTCACAAAAAAAGCCTAACAGAATGGCAATCAAGAAAAAAGCGGCCAAAGCTGCTAAAAAGATTCAACCTAAAAAGGTAGCGAAACCCGTTGCAAAGAAAGCGGCCCCTGCCAAAAAGGTGATGCCATCGAAAGTCCAGAAAAAGCAAGCACCCAAAAAAGCGGCTCCGGTCGCAAAAAAATCTGTATCCATGCCATCTAAAAAAGTACCCGATCCAAAGCCTGCTCCTAAAAAGGCTGTGCCACAACCAGTTAGCGCGGCAAAACCAGCCGCCAAGGTGGTAGCGCCTCCTGCAAAACAGGTTGCAGCCAAGTCCGCGCCTGTTAAACCAGCCGTCGTAGCCGAGGTAAAGAAGCCGGAGGTCAGGGTTCAGGCACCCATTCCCGAAGCAAAGAAAGCCGTTGTTCCTGCGAAACCCGTAAAGGTGGTCATCCCGGAAATGAAAACAAAAACGGTGCGCAAGTACGAACCCGAATTCACGAAATCCGTGCTTGATTCCTACCAGCAGGATCAAACCGGCCCGACGATGAGGTACAGCGACAACGAACTTGGTGAGTTCAGGGAATTGATTACAAAGAAATTAGACGCCGCGAAGAAAGAGCTGGCCTATCTCCAGGGACTGATTACCCGCCGGGATGAAATGGGGGGCGATGAAACGGACAACCGTTATATGACCATGGAAGACGGCAGCATGAGCATGGAGCGTGAACAGCTGAGCCAGATGGCCAGCCGCCAGATCACCTTCATCGATCACCTGGAAAAGGCGATCATGCGGATCGAAAATAAAACATACGGTATCTGCCGGGTCACCGGTAAGCTGATCGATAAGGCCCGCTTAAAGGCTGTTCCCCATGCAACCCTCAGCATTGAAGCGAAGCAGACGATGAACAAATAATTGCTTTTACCTCAGCGTGAATGACGGATCCTGCATTTCGACCAGGCGCTTGTAATAACCGCCCTCGTTCAGGAGTTCGTCGTGCGTGCCTCTTTCCACGATACGCCCCTTTTGCATAACGACAATTTCATCTGCATGGCGGATGGTGCTCAGCCGGTGTGCGATCACCACGCAGGTGCGGTTTTGCATCATATTATTAATCGCATCCTGTACCAGCTTCTCGCTTTCCGTATCAAGGGAAGACGTGGCTTCATCGAGAATCAGGATCGGTGGGTTTTTGAGCAGGGCGCGCGCAATCGTCAGCCGTTGTTTTTCACCACCGCTGAGTTTATTTCCCCGGTCGCCGATATTGGTATCATAGCCATTTTCTTTTTGCACGATAAATTCATGGGCGTTGGCCACTTTGGCCGCGGCCTCAATTTGCGCGCGGGTCGCTTCGGGTGAACCCAGCGAGATATTGGCCGCGATGCTGTCGTTGAACAGCACGGGCTCCTGTGTCACCACGCTCATCTGGCTGCGCAACGCATGGAGCGAATATTCCCTGATATTGATACCGTCGATCACCAGGGATCCCGAACTCACGTCGTGAAACCGCGGAATCAGATCGGCCAGCGTGGATTTTCCCGCTCCGGAAGAACCGACCAGGGCTACCGTCTTCCCTTTTTTTATTTCCAGGTTGATCGCATGGAGCACTGCTGATCCTTCATAAGAGAACCCCACTTCCTGAAACCGGATGCTGTCGTTGAATGCATGGAAAGGTTTTGGGTTTGCGGGCTCGATGATTACCACGTTGGCGTCCAGTACCTCTTCAATCCGTTTGATCGCCGAACTGCCCCGCTGCACATTGTAAAACGCCGTGGATAACGATTTGGCCGGATTGATGATCTGCGTAAAAATTGCGATATAGGTGATAAAGCCCTCGGGCTGCAGGATATGATTGTTCAACACCTGCGTACCGCCGAACCACAAAATGCAGGTGAGTACCAGCACGCCCAGGAATTCCGACATCGGCGACGCCAGATCGCGCCGGAACATCATCTTATTTTTGATATAATTCAGGAAATTATTCGTTTTGAAAAACTTCGACTTCAGTAGATTTTCAGCATTGAAGGCCTTGATCACACGCAGGCCGCCCAGGGTTTCATCCAGGATAGACATCAGCGTCCCGAGTTCCTCCTGCACCACGGTGGACTGTTTCTTCAGCGAACGGCTCACGCGACCTATAATGAAGCCGGTAGCGGGCAGGAGCACCATCAGAAATAACGACAGCGTAGGACTGAGAAAAATCAGCGCCGCCAGGATGATGATGATATTGAGCGGCTCCTTGATCAGCCCTTCCAGGGTGCTCAGGATACTCCATTCGATTTCATTGGCATCGTTGCTCATACGGCTGATCAGGTCACCCTTGCGCTGTTCGGTAAAAAAACCGAGCGGCAATTCCAGGATCTTGGTGTAGAGGTCCGCGCGCACCCGCGTCATGATCCGGTTGCGCATAGGACCCAGGGTCCGCAAGCCAAAATAGAAAAAGAAATTTTTCAGGAAGATGGAGAGGACGATGATGATACAGATAAAGCCAAGCGCATATGCTTTGTTGTCGTGATGTTCCCTGATCAGCGATCCGAGGAAATATTTGAGGTATTCCAGTACGCCGTTGGCTGTAAAATGAAAAACCGGCGCCGTATCCAGCAGTTTTTCCTTTCCGAACAGCAATTGCAGGAAGGGCGCCAGCATGGTCAGAGACACCAGCGAAAAGATGATCGACAACAGGTTAAAGACAAAATACAGGGTCACATACTTCTTCTGGTCACGCAAGTATCTGAATATGATGGAGAATCGTTTCATGTAGAGAATTCAGGCTGTAAACCCGTAAATTTACGCTGAAATCATCAATGCAATGCAGGAAGGTAAGCGACAGAAGCAGGTGGCGGCATTATTACAGGTAGAGCTGAACAAAGTTTTTCAGAAACTCGGTCTGAGTATGGTGAATGGAGGAATGGTGTCTATTTCTTCCGTCAAGATCACGCCCGATCTCTATGAGGCAAGGGTATACATCAGCATGTTCCAGATCAAGGATATCGAAGGCACGATGAAAATGATCGAAGAGCGTGCCTGGGAAATCAAGCGCGACCTGGTCAGCTCCATCCGGCGGCAATTGCGCAGCATGCCCGTGATTCATTATTATATCGACGATACCCTCGATTACGTGGATAAGATCGATGCGCTGTTCAAAGAGATCAAGGACACAAAGCCCGACGTCGATTCAAAATCATAATTCAAATCAAACCTTTGAAATTCCTGTTTGCCTGGCGTTATTTCAAAGCGAAGAAATCCACCAACGCCATCAATATCATTTCCTGGGTGAGCGTTAGTGCCATCATTCTCGGAACGACTTCCCTCATCATCGTGCTGAGTGTTTTCAACGGACTCGAAGACCTCGTCAAATCGCTGTACGCATCGTTTTATACCGACCTGCGGATCAGTCCTCCGGAAGGCAGCAAGTTCATGTCTGTGCCCTATGTCCAGTTAAAAAACCTCCGGGAAACGCCGGGTGTGGCCGGTTATTCGCTTACGCTGGAAGATAAGGCCCTGCTGCAGTACAACGAGTTGTCGCCCGTGATCCTGAAAGGCGTGGACAGCAATTACCAGCATGTAAACGGACTGGCAAAAAAAATGCGCCGGGGAAAATACGATCTCGGTACCACGGACCATCCCCTCGCCGTGCTTGGATCGGGGGTAGAAAATATTCTCGGACTTGAATCCGACAAAAGCATCGTTCCGATGGCGGTCTATCTTTTCAAGGCAGGCGTTTTCGCAAACAATGCAGATCCGTCGGCTGCGGTGAGTTCGGCCAATATTTCTGCTACCGGTTCCTTCCAGATACAACAGGATTTCGACAATAAATACGTGATCACCAACCTTGGTTTCCTGCAACAGATGATCGGCGTGAAGCCCGATCAGTACAGTGCGATTGAAATCGCGCTGACAGATCCGGAACAAACGGAAAAAATCAAGAAGCGGATACAGCAACTGTTTGGCCCGGCTTTCGTGGTGCAGTCACGCAGCGAACAAAATCAGAATCTCTACGGGATCATGCGGCTGGAGAAATGGGTGATCTACTGTGTGCTCACGCTGATATTTATCGTGGCCGCCTTTAACATGGTCGGCGCACTGACCATGCTCGTGTATGAAAAACGGAAGGATATCCAGGTATTGAAGGCGATGGGCGCCAACAATGCCTATATACAGGGCATTTTTATTTCGGAAGGCCTGCTCCTGGCCCTGGTGGGCGGAGGCGCCGGGCTGTTGCTGGCCGTCTTCATCTGCTGGCTGCAGGTAAGGTTCAAACTGGTGCCCATGAACGGCGATTCATTTCTCATCGATCACTATCCGGTGAAACTCATACCGGGAGATTTTTTACTGGTGGGCATCACCATTCTGGTGGTCGCACTGCTGGCATCCTGGTTTCCCGCCCGGAAAGCGGCGTTACAGCCGGTGGACCTTAGAAGCTGATACAGAATTATTTATACCCGCGCGTTAACATATTGAAGTTTTGTTTTACCTTGCCTGCATACAATGTCAGGTCATAACACCAACTACTTAGGGACATCCTGATTAAACCGAGGCCTATGTTTTTTGATGTCATACTATCCATCATTATTTCTTTTACTGTTACCTTCCTGGCAATCCCTGTTATTATCAATGTAGCGGAAATGAAGAAATTGTATGATGTTCCGGATGCCCGGAAAATACATCATACACCGATCACCCCTTTGGGCGGCATTGGAATTTTCGCCGGTTTCATTTTCGGCTGTCTGCTCACCATCAATTTTAAAACGGCGCCTGAATTTCAGTATTTCATTGCGGCTGCCCTGGTAATCTTTTTTCTGGGCTTGAAAGATGATGTGCTGGTCATTTCACCTGTAAAAAAATTCATCGGTCAGGTACTGGCCGCCTTTCTTATTATTTACTACGGAAGGATACAGATCCACAGCATGCATGGGTTTTTCGGCATTCACGATTTGCCGGAGATGTTCAGTCTGCTGATTTCATATTTTGCCGTGATCGTGATCATCAATTCGTTTAACCTGATTGACGGTGTCGACGGCCTTGCGGGCACGCTTGGGTTGTTGTCTGCCGCGATGTTCGGCATCTATTTTTACAACAGCAATATGCCGGCATATTATATCCTGGCATTTTCACTTTGCGGAAGCCTGATGGCTTTTCTGATTTTTAATTTTCAGCCGGCAAAGATTTTTATGGGAGATACCGGTTCCCTGCTGATCGGCGGCATCAATGCCATCCTCGCGATGAAATTCATCGATCCGGGAAGCGGACCGGAACTGGCCAATCCCATGGAAGCCTCTCCCGCCATCGGATTTACGATCCTGATGATTCCTTTGCTGGATACGCTGCGTGTTTTTTCTATCCGCATCGTGAAGAGACGATCGCCTTTCAGTCCCGACCGCAACCATATTCATCATTTGCTGCTGGACCGCGGCCTGAGTCACCGAACGATTACCATCCTGCTCGCGTCGATCAATGTAAGCATGGTCGTATTTGTTTACCTTTTCCGTTCGCTGGGATGCACGATCCTGATCCTTTCGGTGATCGCCATCTTTTTCTCTTTTATCGCCTATATATATTATGCCGGACCACATTCGGCATTTGGCCGCGATATGGGGCCTGGCGGCAAAAAGGAAACCGTAAAAGAGTCCAAATTGGTTACCTTTATCCGCGATAGCGTGCTGGAACAAAAAAATTAAACCGGGCCATTCACAGACCGGTGAACTCCAAAAAAGAAGAACTATTTTATGTCCGACGAGTTAGCCCTGGTCACGGAAGTCGCGCACGATTCCATGTCCAAAGCCATCAATCACCTCGAAAATGAACTGATCCGGATCCGTGCCGGTAAAGCGAGTCCGCAGATGCTGGACGGACTCACGGTCGACTATTACGGTACGGCCACTGCCATGAATCAGGTAGCGAATGTATCGTCTACCGACGCACGAACCCTTTCCATTCAACCCTGGGAGAAAAATATGCTGCAGCCCATTGAACGGGCGATCATCAACGCCAACCTGGGCGTCACGCCACAGAATGATGGAAACACCATCCGGATCTTTATGCCCCCGCTCACGGAGGAAAGACGCCGTGAATTTGTAAAAAGGGCGAATGGAGAAGGAGAACAGGCGAAAGTGGCGATCCGCAGCATCCGCCGCGTGGCCATCGAAGAAATCAAGAAATTACAAAAAGACGGACTCAGCGAAGACCTCACCAAAGACGCCGAAAAAGAAATGCAGGATATGACGGATCAGTACATCTCCACCGTTGAAAAGCACCTGGCATCGAAGGAAAAGGAAATTATGTCGGTATAAGCGTTAAGCAATTGTAAAGTAATAAGTTTTGTTAAAGTAAAATTATTTCGGGATTTTTATCGCGAGAAAGCCACCATAGATCACCTTTAAAACTTCAGTCATGGGCGTACTTAAGGAATTCCGCGATTTTGCTCTCAGAGGCAATGTAATAGATCTGGCCATCGCCGTGATCATCGGTGCCGCATTTGGTACCATCGTGTCGTCCCTGGTAGACGACGTGATCACTCCGCTGCTGCTTACCCCCGCGCTGAAAGCTGCCAATGCGCAGGACCTGGATAAACTCACCTGGGGGGCCGTGAAATATGGGAAATTCCTGTCAGCCATCATCAAATTCGTCATCATCGCCTTCATATTGTTCCTCATCGTTAAAGCAGCTAAGTCCATCGAAAGAAAGAAAGTTCCGGGTGCCGTAGTGCCAACCAAAACGGAAGAACTGCTGACCGAAATCAGGGATTCCCTGAAAAAGTAATCACACTGTATTTTTTCATCGTAGCATAATACCTTATTTTATGAAAAAGATCGTATTCGGCCTAGCCGCACTATTACTATCATTGAATGTGTTTTCGCAGGACAAGACCGTGCAGGACCTGAAAGCAGGCGCCGCGCAGGAAATAAAAAAAGATCCGAACGACACCATTCCAAAAGTCTGGAAGAAAGGCATTCTCCTCAATGTCAATTTCAACCAGGCTGCGCTCAGCAACTGGGCTGCGGGTGGCGATAAGAATTCATTGTCGCTGAGTACATTTATGAATGCCTTCGCCTTCTACAAAAAAGGCAAACATTCCTGGGACAATACGATGGACCTCGCGTATGGTTTTGTAAAAACAACCAGTCTGGGAAGCCGCAAAGCGGATGACCGCATCGACATCCTTTCAAAATATGGATACGAAGTAGCCAAGAGCTGGTATATCAGCGGGCTGCTGAACGTGAAATCGCAGTTCGCCAAGGGATATTCTTACGGTTCCGACAATAAAACCAGAACACTCACCTCCGATTTTTTCGCTCCGGGCTATGTATTGCTGTCTCCGGGTGTGAACTATATGCCCAATGATCATTTCTCTATTTTCGTTTCACCGATCACGGCGCGCTGGATCATCGTCCGCAACGATTCCCTGGCGGCGGTCGGCGCCTTCGGGGTGGATTCCGGAAAAAAATCGAAGGTGGAATTCGGCGCTTTTGCCACGATTTCCTACAATCATAAAATCGGTATGAATTCCTTGTATACCGGCCGCCTCGATCTGTTCTCGAATTACGGACATAAACCCGGCGACGTAGACGTTTCCTTTACCAATCTGCTGGCAGTGAAAGTTACCCGCGTGATCAGCATGACCTTTGTGCTCAATATGATTTATGACAACGATGTCAAAACCGTTAAATCGGATGGCACCTCGGGTGGCGCGGCGTTACAGGTGCAGGAGGTGCTGGGGATCGGATTGTCGGTCAAGTTGTAGTGTTTTGTTTCACGGCTTTTGTTTCCTGCGAAGACGCAACGGATGCGCAACGCCGCAGCGGTTGACTGACGGCACCTGTATTCCGGCTGACCTTCTGCGTGAGCGGGAGTTGACTTACCACACGGTTTGTGTTGAAAA
>CAZZYD010000177.1:0-7833 GCA_964658175.1 uncultured Puia sp.
GTGGGAATCTATCCGGCTAGTTCACGTAGCCGTTCAGCTCGGAAAGACTGATGGGCTTTTCCCAGATCTTGATGGTAGAAAAACGGGCGGGGTAGCTGTCACTGTAATGATACGCGCTGATCAGGTTGACGTGTGTCTGCGGATACTGATTGACGATAAATTCGGTTTGTTCCCAGCCAAGGCCATCCGGAAGATTGTTATCAAGAAAAAGAATATCGGGATGCACTTCCTGGAGGGCGGCCATGCCTTCCGATAATGTATGCCGGATATGGACTTCAAAATTCCGCTTCCTGAAATAATTTGACATGAGCAAACAGAAATCTGTTTCGTCGTCAATGATAAGTACTTTTTTTTCAGACATTGGTTTCTCGTTCGTAGTTGATTTTGCTGTCGGGTTATTGAGGTCTTTCAACGCCTGCCGGGGCCAGACGGTTTTCAAATATAACTAACTGAAACGAAGGCACGCCAAATCATTCGGCGGATTTTATGTAGAAAAAGGTCTACAGGCTATGATCTACTGAACGTGTTGGTGTCCCGGTAGCGTTTGATGAGATCATGCGATGATTTAAGCGACTGTTGCTGTGAAAGGATCAGCGCGCTCACGGTCCCGGGCAATGAATCGGCGTGCTCCAGGGCTTTGAGATAGGCTTTTTGCGCCGCGTCTTCCCCTGTTTCACAGGATGCGAGCAGGCTGTGACTGTCAGTACCGGTAAAACTGGTTTTGAAATCCATCCAGGCGCGGTAGAGTTTGCCTGAGGTGGTGGTGCCTGTCGCCGGTATGCCCACCAGTGCGATCACTTCTGCGTGCAGATCGACCACATTCTTTCTGCTTTCAGACGCCATGTGGTGAAAAACGTTTTTGATTTCCGGATCGAGGTCCTTGGCCTGGTGTGCCGCTTTTTCATAACCCGTGATGCGGTCATTGTTGATCAGGATCAAGTCATTGAGGGTTTCAATGGCTAAAGATGTGTCGTGCATGGCAATTGGTTTTTAGTGATAATGAATTGAAAAGACAGTTGAAGACCGTGAATAGTTGAATTTACGATTTTTTTCTGGCATGTTTTTTCGATCAGTAAAAGAAACTTCATAATGAACATCGTCGAAACCATTGCCAAAAGCCTTGGATACAGTGATATCCAGAAGATAGATCCCAATACGCAGAAGGTAACGGATGGCGCCGCCTCCCACGGTACCAACTCCCTTGGTCAGGCGACGATCCCGACCGTGCTGCTGGGCATTTTTGACAGATTAAATCAGAACCAGGATATTTCATGGCTAAGCACGCCGGCATCATCGGGAAACTGGATGCCCGCCATATTTGGAAAACGCTCCGAGGAAGTGATCAGTCACATCAACAGCTATACCCAGATCACTACTAACAGCAATATCCATGACATTGAACATATTGCCGGAGAAGCTGTTCGTGTGGTGAAAGAAAGTATTCAGGGAAAGACCGATAATGAAATTACCGGGTGGGCAGGAACCAACCGCCAGGATGTGTTGCTCTACTTACCGGCGTCGCTGGGAATGGGTAAGATATTAAAGAACGAAAACCTCGATGACCGCACCAATAAGATGGAAGGTCCGATTTCGAATCTTATGCATAAGCTGGAAGGCGCTTTCAATTCTTCGGAAAACAGTTAAGCGATTCCTTTGAATTTGTGGGGATCAGCAGTTTTTGGTGTCTTACTGTTTTTCTGAAACAGTTTCCCCAAAAACGCTGATCCTTTTTCTTTGATCGATTCCGCGTTTTTGGCTATGATACCGGAAACGCCGAATTGAAGCGCAGTACCCACAATGCGTTTTAAGATACCGCCGGAGCCGCCCAAAAATAGCCGTTTGGATAAAATGCCGGAGCCGAGGCTTACGGCGCCTTTCAACAAATCTTTTTTATCACCGCTGAGTGCGGAATGAATGGTATGTTTAATCAGATTTACGGGTTTAAGTCCCTCCATCACTCCGGCAAATTCCTCTTTCAGCGCTTCCTTTTTACGAAAACCTTCGATTTGCAGTTTTTCAATTTCCAGTCTCAGGTCACTGGCAGACGAAATTTTGCGCATATGATTATTTAAGAATCTTTGTGATGAGCATATTGGCCATGGGCGCCTTGATCCATTTTTCGCGCCCTAAAAACAGGATCAGGCCGACTAATCCGTAAAAAGCGCCGACGATTAAAAATCCGTACGCCATTTTACCGAGCGCCGATCCGATGGCCATGGCGGCTGCCATGCTGATAAAAAGAAAAAATAGAATGAGCAGGATGGCGACCATCACGATGGCCGTGAGCGAGGAGATCATTTCCGAAGATTTGTCAACCGCTTTCAGTTTGCTCAGCTCAACTCTGTTCTCCAGATAATCCTGCGATTTTTCGAGCAGCGACTTGATCGAGGGAGGTGTTTCAGGCATAATTCGGGTTTCTGTCATAAAGGTAGTCAATGCAGGATGGATTGGAATTTACTTTCGACCTTGTCGATAAAATCATTGAATTTTTCTTTCAGATCTCCGGAAATATCATTTCCTTTTTTCATCATATTCTTCCTGAACCCTTTTTTCTTATCGGCGGAAATCAACAGGGCAATGACAGTTCCGGCAGCAACACCGGTCAATATACCGGCTACAATTTTTTTTGACGTCATGGTAGTTTGTTTATACATCCTCACTTGGAAAAATCAGGCCATCACTTCCCGCTTCCCTGGGCATTAATTTCCCCGGTTTCACCTTGATTCATTGCTGATTACGATCAAATGCGGGTAATAATTCCGGCACGATCTTGCATTTATATTCCGAACCCCTCCAACAGCAAAAACACCATGGATACAACACAAAACCGGATACCCGCTTGGGTGCCTTTTAAGAAAACGCTTTTACAGGCCGGCAATTTTACCCAGTTTTTCTTCCGATTTTTCAGGGAAGTTTTTAAACGCCCTTTTGAAGGCCAGGAATTTCTTTCACAGTGTTTCAGGGTGGGTAATAAATCGCTACCACTGGTAGGGGTAACCGCTTTTATCATGGGACTCGTGCTCACGATCCAGTCGCGGCCATCCCTGATTGTTTTCGGGGCAGAGTCGCTTCTGCCGAGCATGGTATCGATCACGGTGATCCGTGAAATGGGTCCCGTTATTACAGCCGTCATTTGCGCGGGAAAAATCGCTTCCCGGATCGGAGCGGAGCTTGGCTCCATGAAAGTAACCGAGCAGATCGATGCCATGGAAGTTTCGGCGATCAATCCATACCGTTATCTCGTGGTGACCCGCGTGATGGCCACCACGCTAATGATCCCGCTCCTGGTGATTTTTGCAGATGGGATCGCCATATTCTCCGGATTTCTCGCCTATAATATACATGGTCAGATCACCCTCACCCGATATTACGCCCTGGCATTGGATAAAATAGACTGGATCGATATTGTACCCGCATTTATAAAGTCGGTGCTCTTTGGTACCGCCATCGGAATCATCGGTTGCTATAAGGGGTTCAACGCGCTCAATGGTACTGCCAGCGTGGGGACGGCAGCTAATTCGGCTGTGGTCACCTCCTCCCTGGCCATCTTCGTGATCGATATGTTCACCGTACAAATCACCGATATTTTAACTTAAAATGGAAACAGGCAAGGAGAAGGTGCTGGATATTCAAGCGGTGAGCAAATCATTCGATCAGCATGAAGTGCTGAAGGGGGTCAGCCTGCAGGTTACGCGTGGTGAAAACCTCGTGGTGCTGGGTAAATCAGGTTCGGGCAAATCCACCCTGATCAAATGCGTGATCGGATTGACGCAGGTGGACGAAGGCCAGATCTGCATCCTGGGCAAAGACCTGTCGGCGACCAGTTATGATGAGTTGAACGCCCTGCGTACCAAAGTGGGTTTCCTTTTCCAGAATGCCGCACTCTACGATTCCATGACGGTGCGGGAAAACCTGGCTTTCCCCCTCAGGCATCATGAGCGATCCTTAAAGGGCACTGCGCTGGAAGAAAGAATACGGGCAGCGCTCGAAGATGTAGGACTCGCAGACGCGATCGACCTGATGCCCGCGGAATTGTCCGGTGGAATGCAGAAGCGGGTGGGACTTGCCCGCACGCTGATCCTTCACCCGGAAATCATGTTGTATGATGAACCGACAACCGGTCTGGATACCGCCACGGCGAAAGAAATCAGCCAGCTGATCATCGATATGCAGCGAAAATTTAAAACCACCTCCGTAATCATCACACATGACATGATGTGTGCGAAGATGACCGCCGACCGCATCGTGATGTTACGGGAGGGGACGATCGTCGCGGAGGGAAGCTATGAAGAGCTTGCGCGTTCGGAAGATGAATGGATCAAATCTTTTTTCAGTTAAAAACAGCATCATGCAAAAAGAAAAGGGAATGAAATGGAAACTGGGCGGGTTTGTGATAGTGGGCCTGCTGATATTGGTCGCCGCGTTGTTTTTCATCGGCTCACAGAAAAACCTGTTTACCCCGGTATTCTTTGTGCGCGCCGAATTCGGAAACGTCAGCGGGTTGAAAGTGGGCAATAATGTTCGGTTCGGCGGCATCAACGTGGGTACCGTCAGTGGCATCGACCTGATGACAGACACCACGGTGATGGTACAACTCACCATCCGCGAAAGCGTACATAAATTCATCAAGAGAGATGCAACCGCGGGAATCGGTTCCGATGGACTGATGGGAGACCGGGTGATCCTGATCTCACCCGGCTCACCCGGACAAACACCCGTAAAACAAAGTGAAGTATTGCTGACCCATGCGCCGGTCGAAACCGATCAGATCCTGGCAGGTCTGAAAACCTCGGCCGACAACGCGGCTATCATCACCCAGCAACTTTCTGAAATTGCCTACAAAGTAAATCATGGAAAGGGCGTGATCGCCAAATTGCTCGGCGATTCCAGCATTTCCAATAACCTGAACGCCACCATGGCGAACCTCAAAAAGGGATCGGCCGGACTCAATGAAAATATGGAGGCCGCCAAACATAATTTCCTGCTGCGGGGCTTCTTTAAAAAGAAAAAAAAGGAAGAAGAGAAAAAGAAAAAGGAAGCTGAAAAGGCTGCCAGGGAGCAGGCAGAAGCAGACAAAAAACATTAAAATTCCCCAATATGGGCAATTATTTACCCAAATCTTGATTTATGTTCGTAATATTACGAAAGGAGATACGGTAAATTTCTGGTGTCTAATTTGTTTAGGATAGGTATCAAAATTTCTCTCAAAACTACTCAGTATGCTTAATCAGCTTCAGTCACAAAAGCTCCAGCATAAAATTCTCCCCCATCATATCGCATTGCTCAATCTCCTGCACCTGGACTCTATTGCCCTGGAACAGCGGATCGAGGACGAGCTGAACGAGAATCCTGCACTGGAAGAAAGCAATAATACGGAAGAAGACCTGGGAGATAAATTCTCGAAAGAAACCGTTCAGGACTTTCAGAACTGGGAGGAGTACGGATACGACGATATTCCTGATTACAAGACGGAGTACGAAAATTACCTGCCTTCCGATAAAATGCCCGACCGGCAGATCGCCGAAACCGTTGATTTTCGGATGGAATTAAAAAAGCAATATCGTTTTTTACAGAAAGACGAGACAAAATATCCTTTTACTGATTTCATCATCGATTCGCTGGACGAATTCGGATTTTTAAATCAGGATCTCGATACCATCGCGGAGGAAATTTCCTTTAAGAACCATGTATGGATCGATGCGAGCGAACTGGAAGAGATGCTCCGGCACGTGCAGGAACTGGATCCGGTAGGTTGCGGATCGCGCGATCTTCGCGAATTTTTTCTGATCCAGCTGCGCAACCATACGGTCCGCCGGCCGGGTGTTGCCACCGCCATCGACTTACTGGAAGATCATTTTCCTGATCTTCATGCCTGTAATATCGAAAAGATCCGCCGCGAAATGAGGCTTCGCGACGATGAAATCAAGCAGGCATTGCAGGTGCTGTCAACCCTTAGAACCAGGCCCGTGACGGTTTCTTCCAATACGATACAGGTCAACAACACCGTATTCCCGGAGTTTCTGCTGATCAATGAGGGCGATAAGATAACCATCACGCTGGCCAGACAGCGTTCTGCTTCCCTGCATGTGAGTCAGTCATGGGCCGAGACGGTGCAGAATCTTGACAACGACAAAACAACGGATAAGGGTACCCGCCAGTATATGCGCAGCAAGCTCGCATCGGCGCAATGGTTTATCAAAGCCATCCGTGAACGGGAGGCCAATATGATGAAAGTGATGCGGGCGATCCTTCAATTCCAGACAGAATATTTTAAGGACGGCGACACGATGCTTCTCAAGCCGATGGTGTTGAAGAATATTGCCGAAACCGTAAACCTTGATATTTCCACTGTGTCGAGGATCACCTGTAACAAATATGCCGACACGCCGTTTGGTATGATCCTGCTGAAGGATCTTTTTACCGAAGGACTTTCAAACAAGGAAGGCACCGTGATCAGCAATAAAGTAATCCAGACGATCGTGGAGGAAGTAGTAGAAAAGGAAGACAAAAAGAAACCCTATACCGATCAGCAACTCGCCGATATACTCTCCCGTAAGGGTTATATTGTGGCGCGCAGAACGATCGCAAAATACCGCGACCAGCTGAACATACCGGTTGCCCAGATGCGTGCACTATTTTTTTAAACGAAAACGAATTATGAAAAAAATTCTAGTAATTGACGACGACAGGGACATTTGCCTTTTGCTCAATCGTTTCCTTACCCGTCGAGGTTATGAAGTAGTTGAAATGTATGCAGGTAAAAAAGCGCTGAACTGGCTCGACGCCAACCAGCCGGACCTGATCATGTGCGATTATCGCCTGGAAGATATGGACGCCATGGAAATGCTTACCAGCATCAAATCAAAATATCCCGACCTGCCGGTGATCATCATCACAGGTTATAGCGATATGCGGACGGCGGTCAAAGTGATGAAAATGGGCGCTTACGATTATATTACCAAGCCCCTGCTGCCGGATGAAATCATTCATACCATCCAGCAGGCCATTGAACATGCAGGAGAGGCCGTACACACCAAGCCGGCAACAAAAAAATCGGCACCCGCTGCCGCCTCGGCGCCGGCGCCTGAAACGTCCGGTGTAACTTATTCAGGAAAGTACATCTTTGGCAACTCGGAAGCCTTTAAAAAAATACTCAAGCAGGTGATGCTGGTCGCCCCGACCAATTACAGTGTGATCATATACGGAGAGACCGGCAGTGGTAAGGAATCCATCGCAGAAGAAATACACAAACGCAGTAAGCGCAGCACCAAACCTTTTGTCGCCATCGATTGCGGCGCTTTGTCGAAAGAACTTGCCGCCAGTGAACTTTTCGGTCACGAAAAAGGGTCCTTCACCGGCGCCATCAACCAGAAAATCGGTTGTTTTGAAATTGCCAACGGGGGAACGATTTTCCTGGATGAAGTGGCGAATCTTTCCTATGATATCCAGGTTTCGCTGCTGCGTGTGGTGCAGGAAAGAAAGATGCGTCGGGTCGGAGGTGTAAAAGACATCGATCTGGATGTGCGCATCATCATTGCCAGCAACGAGCAACTGTGGAATGCTACCCGGACGGACAAATTCAGGGAAGACCTCTATCATCGTTTCAATGAATTCTCGATCGAAATTCCGCCATTGCGGGAACGTCCGGATGATATCATGCTGTTTGCCAATCACTTTCTTAAAGTGACCAACCAGGAATTGGAAAAGGATGTGCATTCTTTTTCACCCGATGTGGAAGAGATTTTTAAGAAATATATCTGGTATGGCAACCTGCGCGAGCTGAAAAACGTGATCAAACGCGCCACCCTGCTCTCTGAAACGGATGTGGTTGAA
>CAZZYD010000178.1:0-7828 GCA_964658175.1 uncultured Puia sp.
CAACAACCTATCAGCAGTTGAACGGATCAAACAGGCGGGCGACGCATTGCGTGGCACGATTGAAGGCGGATTGCAGGAAGACATCACCGGCGCCATCAGTGAAGACGACCAGGCCCTGATCAAATTTCACGGTATGTACCAGCAGGATGACCGCGATCGCCGGGAGGAAAGAGCTGAGAAAAAACTAGAACGCCTCTATACGTTTATGATCCGTCTCCGGCTGCCGGGTGGATTTCTGACAGCCGCTCAATGGCTGGCCGCGCAGGATATCGCCGGCACTTATGCCACCGGCATCATTAAAATTACCACCAGGCAAACGGTGCAGTTGCACGGACTCATCAAATCAGAAATCCGTCCCACCATCGCCGCCTTCAATGAAGCCAAACTGGATTCGGTGGCCACCTGCGGAGACATCAACCGCAATGTGATCTGTGCCGCCCACCCGTTGCAGTCCCCGATTCACGCAAAAGTACATGCCTACGCCGGCCGGATCAGCGAACTGCTGATGCCGAAATCAAAAGCCTATTACGAGATCTGGCTTGGTGAAGAAAAAATCGTTGACAAAAAAGAAGAAGAGGATCCGCTTTACCAGGACCGGTACCTGCCGAGAAAATTCAAGATCGCCATCGCCATCCCCCCGAACAACGACATCGATGTATTTGCCAACGACATCGGCCTGATCGCCATCATCGAACAGAACGAGCTGGTTGGTTTTAATGTGGCCATTGGCGGCGGACTGTCCGCGACCCATGGCAATGCCGCCACCTATCCGAGACTGGCCACTGTGATCGGGTTTGTCGGCAATGACGAAGACCTGCTGAAAACGATCTACGAAATCGTTACCATTCAGCGCGACTATGGAAACCGGAGCGACCGCAAACTGGCCCGTTTAAAATATACGCTGGACAAATATGGCGTGGACTGGTTTAAAAAAGAACTCAGCGTTAGGACCGGTCTGGAGATGGCGCCCGCAAGGCCCTATGTTTTTGAAGAAAGAAAAGATTACTATGGCTGGTTTCAAAATGCCGCCGGGAGCTGGTATTATACCCCTTTTATCGAAAATGGCCGGGTGATGGACGATGATAAAGTCATGATGAAAACGGCTTTGATCGAAGTGGCCCGTACCGGTAAACTGAATTTCCGTTTCACCGCCAATCAAAACCTTATTCTGTCGGACATATCCAGCAAAGACAAACCCGCGATCGATAAGATACTGCGGAAGCACGGGATCACCGCATACACCGACAGCACGTCCCCCCTTCGTAAAAATTCGATGGCCTGTGTTGCCTTAAATACCTGTCCCCTCGCGCTGGCCGAAGGACAACGTTATCTGCCATCGCTGATTTCGAAAATTGAACCCCTGCTGATCAAGTATTCCCTGCAGGCAGAAGACATCGTGATCCGGATGACGGGCTGTCCCAATGGATGCGCACGTCCCTATATAGCCGAAATCGCCTTTGTGGGCACGGCTCTCGGTCATTATAATCTACATCTGGGCGGCGATCATGCGGGGGAACGCCTGAATACCATGTACCGTGAAAGTCTTGACGAGGCGGCCATTCTGCGCGAACTGGACACCGTTTTTTCCGCTTTCAAAAATGAACGGCAAAGCGGCGAACGGTTCGGCGATTTTACCCACCGCAAATATTCCGCTGCACATGGTGCATAATTTGCAACCCGACCGGCTACTGTTTTTGTTCCGCGCGGCCGAGACAGCCAGGCGCGCGATCCTGCTTTGCTGGGGTTTCTCTTTTTTGTCGCTCGCTGCGTTCTCTCAAAAACAGGTGACCCGTTTCCAGCAATTATGGACGGGATATTTCAACCAGACAAGGCTATCGGAACACTGGGGAGCATATGCCGATCTGCAGTTGTTCACACGGGATCACCTGGTATCCCATCTCAACGAAACGATCGCTTCTGCCGGAGTCCAGTATTATTTCGGGAACAGCGTCAGGCTGACTGCGGCTTATTCCTATGTGAATGTATACCCGTTCGACAACCACCCGTCGATTCCGCAATTAGAACACCGTCCCTGGGAACAGGTCCAGTGGTTCACTCAGTATCCCCGTTTCCGCATAACGCAGGGATTTCGACTGGAACAGCGTTTCCGCAGGAAAACAGTCCCTGGAGACGCGCTGGCAAAGGGGTTTACGTACAACGGCCGGTTTCGTTACGCGATCACCGCCATGCTACCGCTCAGTGATAAGGCGTTTGCCGCCAATACCGTTTCATTGGTCGTGAACAATGAATTCTTTCTCAATTTCGGCGGACGTATCGTATATAATTATTTTGATCAGAACCGGTTCTTTGCCGGCATAAATTATCATATCAGTCCGTCAGCCAACCTGCAGCTGGGTTACCTGAATGTGTTCCAGCAACTACCTGCCGGAAACCAATACCGCAGCATCAACGCCCCACGGATCTTTTTCTTCCATAGCCTGGATGTAAGAAGATAAATTATTTAAAAGTCTACAATTTTAGTAGGAATCATATATCTTTGCCCCGATGAAAAAAACATCTGGCCAGGTTGCGCAATTTCCTGTATCGGTATCCCATACCGATCGATGTTGCCGCTTTGCCGCAGCCTGCTGCTGATACCATACGACTCCCCCTTTTTTTTGAGCTTTTAGCCTACCAAAATAATAGACTACTTTTTATGAAACTCTTTTTTTTATCGATCGTTTTCATGGCTGGCATCCAGCTGGCACAGGCGCAGACCGCCTTTGTTATCTCAGGAAAAATTTCAGATTCTTCGCAGGCATCCCTCGCCGGTGCGAGTATCCGCATCAAGGGAAGCAACACTGGAACCGTCGCCGCAGAAGACGGATCTTTCCAATTAAAGACTACCAGAAAATTACCCGTTACCCTGCTCGTTAGTTCCGTCGGGTATAAGACGCAGGAATTCGTGATATCCGAAAATAATCCGGCCAACGTGTCCATCCTGCTCAATGCCGAAAAAGTATTGGTGGACCAGGTGGTCGTGACCGCTTCCCGCGTATCTGAAAGTATCCTGAAATCGCCGGTGACCATTGAAAAACTCGATCTCCGGGCGATCAAGGAAAGTCCGGCGCCTACTTTCTATGACGCACTCGAAAATGTGAAGGGTGTGCAGATGACGACGCTGAGTCTTGGTTACAAAGTACCCAATACACGCGGATTCAGCGGCACGACCAACTCGCGCTTTTTGCAGATGGTGGACGGCGTGGATAATATTTCTCCGGGCATAGGTGCGCCGGTTGCCAACGCTGTGGGACCTACCGAACTGGACATTGAAAGTGTGGAACTCATTCCGGGCGCGGCCTCCGCGATTTACGGTCTCAATGCGATCAACGGGATCGCCAACCTGAAAACAAAATCACCCTTTCAGTATCCAGGTCTGAGTGTCTACCAGAAAATCGGCGTTAACCATGTCAACGACGATCAGCACAGCGCCTCGCTTTATTCCGAATCCGCGATTCGCTGGGCGCAGGTGGTGGGAAAAAAATTCGCATTCAAGATCAATGCCGGCCACTCGCAGGGTACGGACTGGATCGCGGACAACCAGCACGATCAGTATTTCGATGTGGGCAATAAGACGAATGCCGCCCTCGCTGCCGACAATCCGGCCGCAGACCGCATCAACCGGTATGGTGACGAATACAACAGCGATCTGAAAACGCTGACGCTGCAGGGGAAAAAGTATGATGTGTCGCGCACCGGCTATTCAGAAAAAGACCTGACAGATTATGCCGTGAAAAATACCAAGCTTGATGCCTCGGTGCATTACCGCATCACACCGGAAACGGAAATTTCCTATACCTACCGCATCGGTATCGTGACCAATAACTACCAGCGGGGCAACCGGGTACGACTGGACGGCGAACGGATACAGCAGCATGCCATCGATCTCAAAGGAAAATATTTCGGACTGAAAGCCTATTATACCAATGAGAATACCGGCAACAACTCTTTTAACTTCCGCCCGCTCGCGGAAAATATCGACATGGCTTTCAAGAAATCAGGTCAATGGTGGAACGACTACACTGCGGCCTATAATGCAGCCTATGCAGCGGATGGCGGCAATGTACAGCAGAGCCATGATGCGGCCCGTGCGGCGGCCGACAATGGCCGCTTTCAACCGGGTACGCGTGCCTTTGACAGCGTGCGCAAACAGATCATCCATACCAATAACTGGGATACCGTGGGTGCGCAATTACTGCTCAAATCTGCCTTCGTGCATGTGGAAGGTCAGTATGATTTCAGCGGACTCGTTCATTTCGTCGACATCCTGGCGGGTTTCAATTACCGCGACTATGTCGTTACCCCGGACGGGAACAATTATGTAAATCCGGGCATGTTCGCCGATCCGAAAATGGCAGGCAAAAATTTCAATTACTACAGCTATGGCGGTTTTATCCAATTGACGAAAAGACTGCTGGACGAAAAAATAAAGATCTCCGCGTCTTCCCGCATTGACAAAACAGAATATTTCACACCCAAATTAAATCCGCGCGTGGCGGTTGTCTATACTCCCTGGGAGCAGCATAATTTCCGCGTCTCTTTTCAAAACGGTTACCGCTTCCCCACCCTGTTTGAAGGCTTCGCCTATGTAAACAATGGCGGCGTACGCCGGCTGGGAGGATTCAGGCAGGTATCCGAACACCTGCAGGCTTTTGAAAATTCCTATATCAACGGATCCGTCACCGCTTTTAAAAATGCGGTCAACAACGACGTCAACAACAACGGCCTTTCACAATCCGATGCCATCAACAAGGAAGCAGGTGTACTGGTGAAGAGTACCTACGATTATATTCAGCCCGAACACATCAATTCTTTTGAAGTCGGATACAAGGGGATCTTTTTTGATAACAAAGTCTATCTCGATGTGGATTATTATCTGAGCAGCTACGATCATTTCATCGGACAGCTGGACATCACGCAGCCAAAATCCACCACCATCGGCGACGGGGTGAATACGGCAGCGGCGGCGCAGATCTACAATGGCCAGGTGACCAAATTCAAGATGTGGACGAATTCAAAAAGCAAGGTAACCAACCAAGGTGTGGAGCTCGGCCTTACCTATAATTTCTTCCGCAAGTTCAACCTTACCGGAAATGCCAGCTATGCAGACCTGAAGAGCGTGGAATCCTCCGATGCGTTTACACCGGCATTCAATACGCCCTCCTGGATCACCAATGTGTCCATCGGCAACCGCGAAATCGCAAAGAATGTGGGATTCAATGTGGGCTGGCACTGGCAGAATTCATTTTACTGGAACAGTCCGCTCGCAGCAGGGAACGTACCAGCCTACAGCACGGTGGATGCGCAGGTAAACTATCGTTTTACGAAACAGGGCACCACCATCAAACTCGGGGCGACAAATATTCTCAATCATAAGTATTATCAATACCTTGGAGGCCCGAGCATTGGCGGCTTTTATTATGCCACCATTGTGTTTGACACCCATTCCATTCATAAATGAGTCCTGAAGAACAAACGACAGCGGAAGGGAATCGTGACCGCGGTGATGCGGCCGGCAATCACCTGTTTCCCGTTTTTTTAAAGATGGAACGCCTGCACCTGCTGATCATCGGCGGCGGCGCGGTGGCGCTGGAAAAGCTGAACGCCATTCTTCAAAACGCACCGGCTACGCAGATCACGCTTGTGGCCGTATCAATCAAACCGGAGATCCGTACACTCGCGGCCCTTCATCCCGCCCTGCAATTGATCGAACGCGCGTATGAAACGGGAGATCTGGCAGATGCCAGCCTGGTGATTGCGGCGGTCAACGACAAATCGGTTAGTCAGCAGGTAAGGGAAGACGCGCATGATGCAGGGCTGCTCATCAATGTCGCGGATACGCCGGACCAATGTGATTTTTATCTTTCTTCGATCGTCCAGAAAGGCAACCTGAAAATTGCCATATCCACCAATGGCAAATCACCCACGATCGCCAAACGGGTAAAAGAAGTAATCAACGAACTGATCCCGTTTGAAATGGAATCGGTGCTGGACAATATGCAGACGCTGCGAAACCGGATGGATGGGGATTTTACCCAGAAAGTGCGGCAGCTCAACGAGCTCACCAATGTACTCGTGGCCAAAAGGGCGGTGCTTTCAGACAAGGGAGATCAAAAGAAATGGCCCCAGATCGTAAAATGGTGCCTGCTTGCTTTTTTCTTCATGGTGCTGGGTCATGCCCTGCTGTCCCTGGTACCGTTTCCGGCTATTACGGAAGGCATCCGGTCGGTAGCGTACAAGGTGGATAAAAAAATATTCCTCCTGATGCTGATCACCGGATTTGCTGCCCAGATGGTCGATGGCTCGCTCGGCATGGGCTATGGAACCATTTCAACAACCATCCTCCTGGCAATCGGCATCAATCCGGCGATTGTCAGCAGCCGCGTTCATTCGGCGCGCGTATTCAGCAGCGGTGTATCCGGCTGGAGTCATCACCGTTTCGGAAATATCAACAAAAAACTTTTCCGCGCCCTGGTCATTCCCGGCTGTATCGGTGCCATCCTCGGCGCCATCCTGGCCTTTTACGGACAGAAATACGCCGCGGAAGTCAGGATCCCGCTTTCTCTTTATACTCTTTACCTCGGGTATTATATTATCCGGAAAGCCTTTAAACGAAAAATCGCCGCGGGGAAGGTGACCGGCGCCGGCTGGCTGGCGTCGGTAGGAGGATTTCTGGATGCTTTTGCCGGCGGCGGCTGGGGAACATTGGTGACCAGTACCCTGATTTCCAAGCGGAGAAACGCCCGCTATGTGATCGGTTCCGTTTGTCTGGCCGAATTTTTTGTCGTTTTTGCCAGTTCCATCACGTTTTTTATCGTGCTGAAGAATATCCCGCTGCTGGATGTGGCGGGTCTGATCATCGGCGGGTTGATTGCCGCGCCCATTGCGGCCCGTCTTGTGGGCAAGCTCCACCTCAAGACCATGTTCATCCTTATTGGCAGCCTGGTGATCCTGACCAGTATCTCCACGCTCTACAAATCCCTAATGTCAGCCTTCGGACATTAGGTTTTCTTGAAAAAGAAGTATATTTGTTCCATCATGCTGATGAAAACATTTATCCCCGCAGGTTGTTGTTGTTGTGCGATGCACGGTGATCACCGGGTGGATAATGACCTCATATAGCTAACTTTTTTGAATACACTATACTGAAGCCCCACCACTGGGGCTTTTTTTATTTATACCATGGAAACAATGATTTCTTCGGACACGCTGGCAAAGAAAGTGATTGATCTGCAACCGCAGATCGGCAATACCCCCCTGCATTCGTTTGACTGGTTGTCTCCGAATCCGAATGTGTCCATTCTTGCAAAAAAGGAATGGCTCCAGTTGTCGGGCAGCGTCAAAGCGCGGGCCGCTTACGCCATCTTCCGGGCTGCCGTTGAAGAAAATTCCCTCGGGCATGGGAAGATTCTCCTGGATGCAACAAGTGGCAATACCGGTATCGCCTATGCGCATATCGGAAAAAAGATCGGCATCCCGGTAACACTCTGTCTGCCGGAAAATGTTTCCCGCGAAAGAAAGGAAATTCTCCGGTCGCTCGGCGTTGAATTGATTTTCACTTCCCGTTTCGATAACACAGACGGGTCCCAGCAGGTGGCCAGGGCCATGGCTGAAAAGAATCCAGACAGGTATTTTTATGCTGACCAGTACCGGAATGAAAACAACTGGAAGGCGCATTATTACCATACCGCTCCCGAAATATTCTCCGCTGTTCCGGGGATCACGCATTTTGTCGCCGGACTCGGTACCACGGGCACTTTTATTGGAACAGCCCGGCGTTTGCGCAAATTCGATCCCGCGATCCGGATGATTTCCCTGCAACCCGAAA
>CAZZYD010000179.1:0-7685 GCA_964658175.1 uncultured Puia sp.
CGGATATCATTTTCGGTAAGCTCCGTATAGTGACAACGGACCCGGTTGAGTTGGGCAAATTCAAGTCTACGATAGAGATCACCAAGGGCGTTGCCGGCAGTTATCGATACGATATTATAGGACTTGGCCGTCGGGCTAAAAACCTGATTGATTTTTTACAGAAGGAATACGGATTGGAATGATATGACCATACAGTGTTGGATTATTGGAGTTTGTTGTTCTCCTGAAGCAATGAACGCTGTTGAAAGGTCCAGGGACTAATAACCATTCGATGATGGGAATACAATCGCATTTTGATACAGCACGACTGGAATTGTTCCCTTTAAATACTTCACACGGGGAATTCATTCTCGCGCTGGTAAACAGTGAGGACTGGATTCGATTCATTGGCGACCGCAAGCTGCGAACGTCCGAAGATGCCGATGCCTACATCGAAAAAATTATCAGCAACAAGCATTTTATGTATTGGGTCGTGGCGCTCAAAGAAGATCATCAGCCAATGGGTATTATTACGTATATCAAGCGCGATTATCTGGATTTTCCGGATATCGGCTTCGCATTTTTACCAACCCATACAAAATTGGGATATGCCTTCGAAGCCGCCTCTGTGGTTTTACAGTCGCTTCTCACCCAATGTTCCGTTGATTATATTCTTGCGACAACCGTACCCGATAACGCTGGTTCTATCCGCTTACTGAGAAAATTAGGTTTTTCCTTGCGGAATGAGATAGAAGTGGAGAACGAGATTTTGCAGGTGTATAGTCTGCCGCTGCAGTAAAGACTCCGGACATTCACCGATTGGCGACCTTAGCCATCCATATCCGTTCGATGAGCGCACAGATATAGATTAAGTATGTTTCATCTCTTGCTGTCGCATAGGCATGCGGTCAATGATATCAAATAAAACCTTTGGCGAAATGGGCGTATCGGATTGGTATTTGATCCCACCATCCTTGCCAAACAATATGATCCTGAACGGCTCGCCTTTCCGTCGAACGATCCTGACATCTCTTTCACGGAGACCTGTTCCGGCATTTTCTAAAAGCCTGTTCTGTTTCAGGAGGAAATTTCCTGAGTGAAAACCGCTTTGAATTACCAGGTCGCGGGTCAGACGCTGCGTTGGGTTTGACGCAAGGAACAGTATAAAGGACAACAGGTAAACCACAGGCGGGAAAGGTTTGTTGTTAAAACTTAAGGATAGTCACTGTATGAAAAAACCATGCCTTTCGGTCGTGGTTCATTCGCGATGCCTCAGAACAATGAAATTTCTATCCTGTTGTTGAACTCCCGGCCACTTTCTGTATCATTTGGCTTAACCGGCTTTTGTTCTCCCATTCCCTTGACCACAATCGAAGATTGTTTAACACCCAATGCCAGCAGGTCTTTCTGAATTGCCTGAACCCTTTTGCTGGTGAGCGCAAGACTGTAGTCGGCATTTCCAAACGAAGCGCAGTATCCTTCGATCATTAATTTCCATTCGGGATGTTTCTGATATACACCCAATATCTGTAGCAGATCAGCCTTAGATTCGGTTAAAAGGTTTGTGCTGTCAACGCCAAAATGAAGCCGCAGCGTCGATTTTTTGCGATCCTCGAGATCCTTCACTACCTGATTCGGGCGATTGGTATTCAGGGTTATCAGCGAAGATGTTCTTTCAACCACCAGCAACGTATAAAATTTGGACGTGAGGCTGTAGGGTTGAAGCTGGATCCAGACTTCCTTGTCATCCGTCTTAATCACATATTCCACCACGCCATAAAATGCACTCGGGGCTACCTGCGACTTGCTGCCCAGGGTCACCAGGTCTTCCCCGGAGATTGCTTTCAGCGCCGGCTCGGGCAGTTTGCCAGTGTAAAACTTGATCCCGCCGAGCTGGGCAATAATTTTGTCAAACGCATCGATGCAGGCAAATTCACCCACTATTTTTTCATTGTCGTTTTTGATGTTAAGATTCTGTGCCGATATCCTGCCATCTACGGTAAAATATTTCTTTCCGTCAAAAAAATAAGTCCTGTTGTTTTCCTGATTGATGGAATCCGTGGCGGTGAAATTGGAGAGCGTTTTCAAATAAGGGAATGAGCCCAGATCCGCTTTTGACAGCGGGATAACCAAAGAATCCGATCTTGAAAAGGCGCTTTTGAGACATTGGGGAATTTCGGGCATAGCCCTGCCATCCTGCGATGCCGATACAAAACAAATGAACAGGCAGATAGAGATATATCTCATGGGTAAGGTTTTATTTTATTTGTAAACAGGATCTAACCGGCAACAGCCTTCAGGGAATGAGCACCTGCCGGGTCGATCGTTAAAACGAAGATATGCGTGGATCGAATGCTAAAAAAACTGTTTCCGTTGACGGTCCCTTTTTACGGGAACATTTTAAAATCCCAAACATCCACCGGAATGACAACCGCCGCGGTTAGCTTTGCGGATAAACGCAGATCCATGCACTATGCCATCGTTGCCATCGGTTCCAGGGGAGATGTCCAGCCCTATATCGCGTTGGCGCTTGGAATTGTGGAGCAGGGGCATACCGCCACGGTGCTGGCGCATGGAAATTTTGAAGATTTGGTTAAAGGATATGGTCTTTCCTTTCATTCATTGGCAGGTGATGTAAAAGAGACGCTGCTATCAGCCGAAGGACAAAAAGTGTTGCGTTCCGGTCGTCTCCTCGCTTTTGCCCGATACCTGCAGAAAATCACTGATTCCACGCGGGAAGCTATTTGTCGTGATATCTACGCAGGATGTATCGGTGCTGATCGGTTGATCGCCAGCCTCCTTGCCATACCATGGGTAGACTGCGTTGCCGACAAACTGCAAAAACCCTGGGCTATTGTCCAGCCAAACCTGCCGTCCACGGAAACAAGCAAGTTTCCATTGCCAGGCCTCGACTTTTTTGATTTCCCTGCCTTTAACCGGCTTACGTACCGCCTATTTGCTTTCTCTTTTTGGCGGTCAAATAAAAAAGGTATTAACCGTTTCCGTAAAGCGCTGGAACTGCCTTCCCTCCAGGTTCCGATCCTTGAAAAGATCATGACGCAACAAACACCAAACTTATATTGCTTTAGTCCATCGCTGCGGTCGGCGCCGGAGGACTGGCCTCCCTGGATTCGCATCAGCGGATATTTATTCGTTCCGGGATATGCCAAAAGCGTTCAGCCCCCCCAAGAACTCAGCACCTGGCTGGCCGCGGGAGAAGCCCCGATCTATATTGGTTTTGGGAGCATTCCAATCCCTTTTCCCGAAAAATTCAACCTGATCTTGCAGTCATTGCTGGAAAATACGCCGCATCGATTTGTTTTTTGCCAGGGCTGGTCATTGCCGCTATCGATTCCCAATCATCCGAATCTGATCACTATTGATTCGACCGATCATGCCTGGCTCTTCCCTCAATGCAAATCGGCGATCATTCATGGAGGCGCCGGCACCACCGCCGCCGCCTTGCGATCCGGACTGCCCGTCATCATATTGTCCATTATCGCCGATCAGCCCTGGTGGGGTTCCATCGTGACGAAAAAGGGCGTGGGTGTCCATATTCCGTTTCGAAAAATCACCCTGCAAAATATAATGGAGGCGATCGCTCTCACGGTGTCCGCAGAGATGAGGCAGCGGGCCAGACACCTGTCGGCGAGTATAGCGGGAGAAAACGGTTTACACCGGACTCTGGACATCTTGGAGGAATTGCTTCCCCGTAATTTTGGTAACTTATCAATCAAAACCTAAAAACATGAATGCGAGATTTAAGATGGGAAAAATACAGCCGGAGGCTTATAAGGCAATGAATGCCCTTGATAAATACATCGGCGAATCTTCGTTAGACAGGCTGCAAAAGGAAATGATTAAAATCAGGGCCTCCCAGATCAATGGGTGCGCCTATTGTGTGAATAGTCATACGAAGGCAGCCAGATCATTGGGGGAAACAGAACAGCGTATCTATCTGATGAGTGTTTGGCGGGAAGCCGGAACCATATTTTCCGAAGAAGAAAAACTGATTCTTGAGATGACGGAAGAGATCACGCTGATACATCGACATGGTCTGAGCGAAGGCCTCTATCAAAATTCGATAGCTTTGTTCGGCGAGGAGCGAACGGCGCAAATAATCATGGCGATCATAACCATCAACGCGTGGAACCGGATTGGCGTTTCACTGAATATGGCGCCGGAAATATGAGCCGGTGATGAGAATGGACCGCGCCGGTGACCCTCGGTCCGGAAATTAACAATGGTCCTGCGCATAGATGGGTTCAATATGTATCGCCTGACGGAAAATTTTTATTTTATTCCTGGGGCGACGGGCCGCAGGATTGCAGAATCGTTTGGGTTCGTTCTGATAAATTACTTACAAAACTGAAAAATAAGGTCCCGAATCAATAGGAATAGGCCCGATTGACAGTGAGCTGAGCCAGGTCCGCGAATAAGTGTCGATGAATTCACCTAATAACTTTCAGCTGGCAGGGCCAGCTTTTCCCTGGTATAAGTCAAAGCTTCTACTGGGGACTCAAAGATAAGCGCTCGGGTGGCATGGTCTACGAGGAGTATACCACCTGGATTTTCCACCGGATCAGATGCATAGTAAGTGGCTGTAAATCCTTCAATATTGTTGTCCGACTCGTTTTTATACAGATGGGATTCAATGGTGACCCAGAATTCTTTGCCGTTGATGAGCATTTTTTCCGTCATAGCTATCATTGATTTATCACTGAAGCAACACAACAAATCCCGCGACTGCGCGATTCTTTTTAAAACGTAAGATAATCTTTCCAGTTCATTTTCTTAGGATACGGGGTCGGCATTCATGATGAATTTGGGGAACGATTTTTTATATCATGAAAAAACGAAAAAAATGAAAATTAAACCCACTGCCTGGATCAGCCTTTTAGGATTTGTTATTACAGCGACCGCATCCTATCTTTTGGTAAAAGCTCGAGCCCAACAAGCTCGGACAGCTAGTCATCTCCCAAAGCAGGATCATCCGCAGGACCGGATTCGGAAAATTATGCATAAGGCCAAGGAAAATGAAAGGGAAACGGCATGAACCCGTATCCGCCAGGCGGTCCCGGGCTGGCGTCAAGGCGCTTAAGAACGAACCGCGTTCCGCGGTTGTCAAAGCATCCTTATCGCAACAAGCTAAGACGGCAGCAAAAAAGCGCACCGCTGCCCAGCGATCTGCTTCCGCAAAAAAAGCGACATCAACAAGAAAACAAGATAAATAATCGACAAGTCATCACCTGCCACTTCCCTTTTCTGGTCTTTTAAAGGATTGGATAAATCGGTTTTTACTCGGATCTGGATGGTTTCCATTGGATTTGCCTGGTCTTTCTACTGGATCTGGATGGTTTTTTGTCAAATCTGCATGGTCTTTTACCGGATTTGGATCTTATGTGGCTTCAAAATTAGTAACCACCCCCTGGTCATTTGTAACCGGCCCCTTCCGAGCGCCGGTCATTATACTTAGTATCCCCTCTTTGTGCATCCCCTTGGAATATCCCAGATTCCCTTACAGGGTCTTACCCGGCATGGGATCGCGCATGCCATGGTAGGCTTTGCTGATCCCAGGACGGGTTTGGGTGGTGCCCAGGACCGTCGTTGCGGCTACTTAATTTAGACGATATTTGATGGTTTAACAGGTAATTATCCAACAGTAATGATGCAATGTTTAATTATCGACGACGACGTAGATGATCGTGAGATTTTTCTGATGTGTATGAATGAGGTTAATAAGGACATTATTTGTACTACCTGCACAGACGCCGTTGATGCTATTGCGATGTTGGACTCAAATCCGGCATATATTCCGAAATATATTTTTATAGATGTCAATATGCCTAAGCTAAACGGAATTTTGTGCCTGGGTGTTTTAAAGAAAATGGATCGTTTACGGGATAGTAAGATGTACATGTACTCGACAACCGCTGATCCATCTGCGATCGATATAAGTAAAGAATTAGGAGCAGATGATTTCATCGTAAAACCAGTAAAAATCACTGACTTGAAGGCTACATTAACGGCAATATTTGCTCAATTATGAATCTGTAAATCCTGGGATAAAAGAAATTACGAGAACATGAAGAATGAATCACTTGATGGGGACAGGATTTTTCAGCGAATGGTTGAAGAGATTCAGGATTATGCGATCATATTACTTGACCGGAACGGAATCATACGCAATTGGAATAAGGGCGCTGAAAAAATAAAACTATATTCTCAGGAAGAGGTTTTAGGTAAACATTTCAGCATTTTTTATTTGCCGGAAGATGTGGCCAGTAACTTACCTCAAAAACTCATACGCGAAGCGGAAGAAACCGGCCGGGCGGCCCAGGAATCCTGGCGGATAAGAAAAGATGGAACAAAATTTTGGGGTAGTATCACGATCACGGCGCTCCATGATGACGATAACAATGTTATAGGATTTACCAAAGTGACCCGCGATCTGACGGAGCGGAAAAAAGCTGAAGATGCACTTCGGATGAGTGAAGAGCGATTCCATCAAATGGTGGCTGAAGTGCAGGATTATGCGATTATTCTGTTAGATGCCAACGGGATTATTGAGAACTGGAATGCGGGAGCTGAATTTATCAAAGGATATACCAGTAAGGAAATTGTCGGAAAACGGTTCGATGTTTTTTATACGGCCGCGGACCGCGATACCGGCTTGCCGGATAAACTGCTGCAACAGGCCAGGGAAATGGGAAAAGCGACCAATGAAGGTTGGAGAATGCGGAAAGATGGAACGCGTTTTTGGGGGATGATTGTAATTACCGCCTTGCATAACAAAGATGGGCAAATCATAGGTTTTTCTAAGGTCACGCGCGATCTGACAGAGAAAAAAATAGCAGAAGACAACCTTGTTTCTTATGCTGCCGAACTCGAACTTCAAAATGGAGAGCTCGAGCAATTTGCTTTTGTCGCATCCCACGATCTCCAGGAGCCGCTGCGGAAAATTCAGACGTTTTGTGACCTGGTCACTCAAAATCAGCTGGATGAACCCCTGGTACGTAAATATCTGCAGAAGATTAATCAATCCGCAGAACGCATGTCTGGGTTGATCAAATCGTTGTTGAATTACAGCCGGCTATCAAAAGATAAAGACCGTCTGATTGAAGACGAAGTAGATTTGAATCTTTTGCTGGATGAAGTAAAAGAGGATTTCGAATTGCTAATTTCAGAGAAAAACGCGACAATCAGTTCCGATTTGCTTCCCATCCTCCGTGGAAATCACATACAGCTTCGGCAATTGTTTTCTAATATCATTGGCAATTCGTTAAAATACGCTAATACCCGGCCAATTATTTCCATTACGGCATCCCCCATAACGAAAGACCAGATCGATCAGGCACCTAAAAGTTTGGCTGGAGAACGTTTTTTTCAGCTATCTTTTCAGGACAATGGCATAGGTTTCGAAGATCAATATAACAAAGTGATTTTCGGACTTTTTCAAAGGCTGCATGGTAAACAGGATTATCCAGGCGCGGGCATCGGGCTCGCACTCTGTAAAAAGATTGTTGAAAATCACCATGGTTTTATAACCGGTCACAGCGCTTTGGGCGAAGGTGCTCGTTTTTCGGTTTATTTGCCGGCTCCTGACAAACGCGGATGACCCCGATAAATTATAGATCCTCTAATTTTGCACTCATGTTTGTAGCTATATTAAAAAAACTGTATCTGCGCGATCTGGCAACACTTCG
>CAZZYD010000180.1:0-7678 GCA_964658175.1 uncultured Puia sp.
AGCCAGCTGTTCATGAAGATCGCAATCACCAGGGCACTCAAACCGGCCATCCCAAAAATCACCCAGGAAATGCGTTTGCCCGGCGAAGGCAGGTATTTCATCGCCAACAGCAACACGAGCACATTGGGAAGGTTGTCCAGGCGGATAAAAAGCGAACCGAGGGCCAACGCCACCATCAGCCACCGGCTTCCCTGTACAAAAAGAAGATATAGAATGAGCAGCATGCAGGCGTTGGAAAGGCTGTCGGGCGTGGAAAGGCGCGAGAGGATCAGGGTCGGATACATCAGCAGCAGCAGGACACTGATCAGGGCGGCGGGCACCGGGGCGAACATTTTGCCCGCCCACAGGAAACAGATCATGCCGATGAAAAAATAAGCGATGAGCGAAGGAAGTATGGTGGATGTCAGATACCCAAATCCAAGCCAGTGAAAAAAACGGATGCAGGTGATATAAAACGGTTTGATCCGGTAAAAATTCATGATGCCCGGTGCCGGAATGCCCGTGCGATCTTTTTGAATCTTTGCTTCCGCCGGACTCATTTCCCGGTCAAGCACCTGCTTTGCCTTTTCGAAACTGTTCTCCCGATCATGCTGTTCCATCTCAATGGTGCAGGCGATATAATACGTCATATCCCCATTGTGACCCGGCAGGCGAGACAATGCGATTACAAGCAGGAGAAAAAATAAACAATACCAGACAGCAACTTTTTTCAGGGCCATAGCGCATCCGTTTTTTTGCCCTGGTTTCGCTTGAGGAATTTTTCGCGGATGATCTCCTGCACCGGCACTTTGCGCACTTTGCTTTCCAGCCAGGAAATAATGTCGAGGTACACAAATGCCCGGGTTTCAAAACGGTTCTTTTCAAATTCCTTCAGCTGATCCAGCAGTTTTTCAAATGCCGGTTTGAGTTTATCGGGTGACAATGAAAAAGATTTGCGGAGGAAACCGAATATGGCTTCTTCCACCCGGCTAAGATTCCCCATTTTCGCCATAAAGCGGTAGACCGATTTGATCAGGTATTCCAGTAATTCTCCATTGCCGAGTTCATAGTGCGCAATCAGGTGCAGCAGCCGGGAATAGCACTGCAAATCCGTCCGCAGGTCTACCTTCCAGTGGATGATTTTGTTCAGGTATTTGATCGCATTTTCGAAGTCGCCGCTGCCAAAATACAGGGACGCGAATTTGTAATAAAAAACAAGTACCCTGTGCGGATCCAGAAAGGTTTCATATTCCTTCAGCTTGGCTTCGATATAGGGCACCAGCAGGATGCCTTCGTCGAACGTACCGTCGATAAAGTGTTTGTTGATCTTCGAAATATAGAGATACACGAACATCTGTATCCGGTTATTGTCATTCTCCAATACAAGATCCGACTGTGAAAAAACTTCAAAGGCCTGGAGGCTTTCCATGAACTTGGGATAGTTCATCAGGTTGAAATCCGCGCCGAGCAGGTTGTGCATGCCCTTGATATAATGTGCCGTTTCGATCGGGATCATAAAAGGTTCCTTGTCGAAAAGGCCCACCCACCGCTGGGTGTACCGGTAATAGGAAAGAAAATCCTGCCGGATAAATGCATACCAGCTATAGCTCTGATAGAGGTAGAGCTTCTCGTAAAATCCTTTGTCGCCGGAGGTTTCCAATGGCAGTTCGGTATTAAAAAACTGGAGGATCGCGCGTTCGTCATCCTCACTCCTTGCCACGCCGTTTTTAATATACCAGCTGTACAGCTGGAGGGACAGGTTGGAGAGTCTCCCGGTGATGGTCAGCTGCTGGTTGGCGGCATTCATTTCAGCTGCAAGCTTTTCGGCCCGGTCCTGCATGCTCCGGGTGATGTGCAGGGCTTCGATCTTCTGTTCAAAAAACAACACCTGCAGCAGGAAGCTGGTCTGGTGATATGCATAGGCATGTTCCTTGATGCGGTCCAGCATTTTCAGGCTTTGCAGGTAAAGGCCCTGGTTGTAGAGGATCCGCGCATGATCGAGTTGTTCATGAAGATAGATATCGATATTGTGGTCGTTCCGGATCAGCCGGAGGCTGGATAAAATCTGCTTATAGAGGTGCGCCTTGGTATTCGACAACTGCTGTTTGCGGATACCCTTGTTTTTGGCCAGCAACAGCCCCTCGTCGTATTGGTCCAGTTTGTCCATGGCATCGAATAGTTCGATGGATTTCAGGCTTTCACTGGAGGAGTTTCGCTTGACATAGAGCTTGAAATTGCGCTTTTCCGACTTTTTCAGCGATTTCACCAGTTGGAAAACAGTATCTGCGGAGCGGTTGGGCATCGTAATATATAATGGTAAAATCCTTGTCTGCACTGGGTTTCGGCCCGGTATTGGCTTTTTCAACCCTGTAATCCGATCCTTATTATGATTTGATAATCAGGATATACAAAAATAACTTGAATTCTTTTCAAAACATATGAAGAACGACAAGATATACATATTCGACACCACGCTCCGCGACGGAGAGCAGGTTCCGGGCTGTAAGCTGAATACAAAGGAAAAAATTGAGCTTGCCATCGAACTCGAACACCTGGGGGTGGATATCATCGAAGCGGGATTTCCGATCTCCAGTCCGGGGGATTTTCATTCTGTGGAGGAAATATCAAAAATTGTCAAAAATGCCACGGTTTGCGCGCTCAGCCGGGCGGTGGAAAAAGATATTGAAGTGGCGGCACAGGCGCTGAAACATGCTAAACGGCCCCGCATCCACACCGGCATCGGCACCTCTGACCTGCATATCAAGTCGAAATTCAATTCGACCCGGGAAGAGATCATCGTCCGGGCCGTGCAGGCCGTGAAATATGCCAAAAACTTTGTGGACGACGTGGAATTTTATGCCGAAGATGCCGGCCGAACGGACAATGAATACCTCGCCCGTGTGGTGGAAGCCGTGATAAAAGCCGGCGCCACGGTGGTCAATATCCCGGATACGACCGGCTACTGCCTGCCGCATCAGTATGGCGAAAAAATTGCTTTTCTGATCAACAACGTCTCCAATATTGATAAAGCGGTGATCTCCTGCCATTGCCACAACGACCTCGGCCTGGCCACCGCCAATTCGATCGCCGGCATCATCAACGGCGCCCGGCAGATCGAATGCACCATCAATGGCCTGGGTGAAAGGGCCGGAAATACATCCCTCGAGGAAGTGGTGATGGTGATCCGCCAGCACGCAGCCGAACTGGGTTTTCAAACCAGCATCGATCCCAAACAATTGAACCCCATCAGCCGCATCGTTGCCGAAACGATGCGGATGCCTGTGCAACCCAATAAAGCCATTGTAGGATCCAATGCATTCTCTCATTCCTCCGGCATTCACCAGGACGGTTTTTTGAAAGATGCGCAGACCTATGAAATCATCAATCCGGAAGAAGTGGGTGCAGACGGCTCAAAGATCGTACTAACGGCCAGGAGCGGACGAAGCGCGCTGGCACACCGGTTGAAGATCCTGGGTTATGATTTTACGCGAAACGAAATCGATACGCTCTATGAAGAATTTCTGCGGATGGCCGATGGCATGAAAGAGGTGGGAGAAAGGGAACTCCATCAGCTGGCCAAAGTAACCGCCTGAAAACGATTGACTGATTAAATCGACGCAACATGGGAAAGACGCTTTTCGAAAAAATATGGGACCGGCACGTGGTGAAAACCATTCCTGAAGGACCGGCCGTTTTGTATATCGACAAACATTTCATTCATGAAGTCACGAGCCCGCAGGCATTCAAGGGGCTTGAACAACGCGGCCTTCCCGTATTCCGGCCGAAACAGGTGGTGGCAACGGCCGACCACAATGTGCCGACACTGAACCAGCACCTGCCGATCAAGGAAACGCTCTCCCGGGTGCAGGTGGAGACCCTGAAAAAAAACTGCGATGCTTTTGGCATCGAATTATACGGTCTCGGCCATCCCTTCCAGGGCATCGTACATATCATCGGCCCCGAACTGGGCATTACGCAGCCGGGGATGACCATTGTTTGCGGCGACAGCCACACATCCACCCATGGGGCTTTTGGAACGATCGCTTTCGGTATCGGCACCAGCGAAGTGGAAATGGTCCTTGCCTCCCAGTGCCTGTTGCAGAGCAAACCAAAACTGATGCGGATCAATGTGGAAGGAACGCTCAGCAAAGGAATTCTATCAAAAGACATCGTACTGTATATTCTTTCACTGATCTCGTCCAGCGGCGCCACAGGTTATGCGGTGGAATATGCGGGATCCGCTATCCGCAGTCTTTCCATGGAAGCGCGGATGACGATCTGCAATATGAGCATCGAGATGGGTGCCCGTTGCGGCATGATCGCGCCGGACGAAACCACCTATGCCTACCTGAAGGGCCGGCATTTTGCGCCGCAGGGTGCTGCCTGGGACGAAGCCCTCGCATACTGGAAAACCCTCCCGACGGATGCGGATGCCGTATTTGATACCGAGATCACGATCGATGCAGCGGTGATTCAACCGATGATCACCTATGGCACCAATCCTGGTATGGGCATACCGGTGACAGGTTCCGTGCCGGCGCTCGGCACCGTGGATGAAAAAGAGAAAAAATCTTTTGAGAAATCGATTCACTATATGGGCCTCCGCGAAGGCAGTTCGATCAAAGGCAAAAAGATCGACTATGTTTTTATCGGCAGCTGCACCAATGCCCGGATCGAAGACCTCCGCCTGGTGGCGGATTTTGTAAAGGGTAAACAGAAAGCCGCAGACGTACAGGTATGGATCGTTCCCGGAAGCAAACAGGTGGAAAAACAGGCCAGGGAAGAAGGGATCGACAAGATTTTTGAAGCGGCAGGTTTCATGCTCCGGCAACCGGGATGCTCGGCCTGTCTGGGCATGAACGAAGACAAAATTCCGGCAGGTAAATATTGTGTGTCTACCAGCAACCGGAATTTCGAAGGAAGGCAGGGACCGAATGCCCGCACGATGCTCGCCAGTCCGCTGACGGCTGCCGCGGCGGCCATTACCGGGGAAATTTGCGATGTAAGGGAACTGATCGGATAAACTTAAAAAAACTATTTGTGGGTACACAACGAATCGATACCATCATCAGCTCAACCGTTCCCCTGAATATAGAAAACGTGGATACGGACCAGATCATTCCCGCCCGATTCCTGAAGGCGACGAGTCGTGAAGGTTTTGGAGAAAATCTCTTTCGCGACTGGCGGTATGCAGACGACAGCGAATTGCTGCCGAGAGAAGATTTCGTTTTGAACAATCCGGTATACAAGGGTCAGATCCTCGTAGCAGCAAAAAATTTCGGCTGCGGCTCATCCAGGGAACATGCTGCCTGGGCCATCAAGGATTACGGCTTTGATGTGGTCGTGAGCAGTTTTTTTGCAGACATCTTTAAGAACAACGCGTTGAACAATTTCCTGCTTCCGGTTACGGTGAGTGATGGATTTTTGGAGCAGATTTTTAAAGAAGTGGCTGTCAATTCCGAATCAAAGGTCGACGTGAACCTGCCGGATCAAACCATCACGCTGTTCAAGCGAAACGGCGAACGCCTGCAGGAAAATTTCGACATCAATAAATACAAAAAAACCTGTCTGCTCAACGGATACGATGATATCGATTATCTGCTGAGCATGCGGGATGAGATTAGTTCATTCGAAAAGCAAATCCCCGCCAAAGCCTAAATTTTTGTAAGCCCATGAAAAAAAACATTGTAGTGATAGAAGGAGACGGGATCGGTCCGGAAGTAACCCGGCAATCGGTCAAGGTCCTCAATGCCGTCGCCGAACGTTATAAGCATCAGTTCGAATATTCATATCACCTGATGGGCGCGATCGCCATCGACAAAACAGGCAATCCGCTGCCTAACGAAACGATTGAAGCCTGCCTGAAAAGTGACGGCATCCTTTTCGGCGCCATCGGTCATCCAAAATACGACAATGACCCCGCCGCGAAAGTGCGGCCCGAACAGGGACTGCTGAAACTCCGGAAATCGCTGCAGCTGTTTGCCAATATCCGCCCGATCAGCAGTTATCCTTCTCTGCATCACCTGTCGCCCCTGAAAACCAAAAATATTGAAGGCGTCGATTTCACGATCTACCGCGAACTGACCGGTGGCATTTATTTTGGAAAGAAAGAAACAAGTGCCGACGGCAACAGCGCGTCTGACGACTGTATGTATTCGAGACCGGAAATAGAACGCATTGCCATCCTCGCTTTTAAGGAAGCACAGGGCAGACGCAAGAAACTTACGCTCGTGGACAAAGCCAATGTGCTGGAAACATCCAGGCTCTGGAGAAAAGTGGTGCAGGATATTGCTAAAAGCTACCCGGATGTGGCGGTAGACTTTTTATTTGTCGACAATGCCGCCATGCAGATCATTTTAAACCCGAAACAATTTGACGTGGTGCTCACGGAAAATATGTTCGGGGATATCATCAGCGATGAAGCCAGTGTGATCAGTGGTTCGCTGGGGCTGTTGCCGTCGGCATCCATCGGAAAAGGCGTGGCGCTGTTTGAGCCGATTCACGGATCCTATCCGCAGGCTGCCGGAAAAGACATTGCCAACCCGCTCGGATCCATTTTGTCGGCTGCCATGATGCTGGAACATTTCGGAATGACGGATGAAGCCAGCCTGGTGAAGGACGCAGTTTTGTGGACGCTGAACAACGGCTTCGTGACCAAGGATATCGATCCGGTAAATTTTTATTTCACATCGACCATCGGCGAACTGATCAGCGACTATGTCGTTGGGAAAATCTCCAGCGGCGACCTGAACCGGGAAAATATAGAGTTGAGAAAGTCGACGATCATTTGACTGGGATGATATGGGATATACTGGGATTTATGGGACATGGATCTGAGTTGTATAATTATTAATGAATTCATTCGGAGGCTGAATTATGAGAGCATACCGCTAAGAGATCTATTTGTGTTCGGCAAACCCATCAGCAATCAGATCCATCTCCCATAAATCCCAGTATATCCAATAAATCCCAGTCCCCAGTTCTTTGTTTTATAATATTTGAGTTCGTATATTCGCAATACACACTTATGTTGCTACGCAGAATATATAATATCAGCCCGCTGTCCCTCCTACTGGTGGTGGTCATTATTATTATTCCTGCAGCGCACGGAGGTGGTTGTTAACGTAAATAAAAATTACAAATCATACGAACCCGCCTCCTGAGAGGCGGGTTTCTTTTTTTAACCAGTTGCCGGAAAAGCTATTCCAATCCCATAAATTTTCACAACATATGGATGCCGTTTTGAACAAATATTCGAAGACGCTTACTCAGGACGAAACACTGCCTGGCGCCCAGGCCATGTACTATGCCATCGGCATGCAGGGGGATGATTTCTCTAAGGCGCAGGTGGGCATTGCCAGCATGGGCTGGGATGGCAATCCCTGCAATATGCACCTCAACGATCTGGCCACGGCCGTACGGGAAAGCGTAAACGCCACGGATGGCCTGCTGGGCCTGCGCTTCTATACGATTGGCGTGAGCGATGGCATCAGCATGGGAACCGACGGGATGCGCTACAGCCTGGTGAGCCGGGATGTGATTGCCGACAGCATCGAAACCAATGCAGGCGCGCAGTATTATGACGGTCTGATCACCATCCCTGGCTGTGATAAAAATATGCCTGGATGCCTCATGGCGATGGGTCGCCTCAACCGTCCAAGCCTGATGCTCTACGGGGGTACCATTGCCCCGGGTCATT
>CAZZYD010000181.1:0-7670 GCA_964658175.1 uncultured Puia sp.
ATATCACTTATGGAGCCACCAACACACCGTTTGGCGCCGGCACCGTAATCGGTTACTCATCCCTGTTACTCAAACCGAACGGACATATCATCAGCGAGTCATCGCCCCTCTCCACGGGCGCCTATGCTGATTTTCTTGTACAGGAAATTGATCCGGCGACCGGTGTGGTCTGGACAAAAAAATACAATGCGCCGAATACGTATATCGCCGCGCTCGCCAAAAAACCCGACAATGGTTTTTTCCTGGGCGGATTTACGATTGCCGGAGCCGCTGTCAATGCTTTTGAAATGTCGGTGGATTCACTTGGGGCGGGCGGCAGCTGTCCGGCCCAGGATGCCGACCTTACCGTAAGCACGCCACTGTACCAGGTCAGAAAATCCGACTGGACAGTCAAAAATATTCAGGGCCGCTTTATATCCACGCTGATGGCCACCGACCAGACCGCCACGACCAATACAATATGCCAGTCAGGATCCTGCGATTCAACGGTGGACAGCTGCGCCCTTTGCAGCACCCTCCGCCTTGTCGGAAAGGATACGGTCTGCACATCCAAACTACCCATGGTATACAAGGCCGTCCGTGCCGCCGGTTGCACCACGCCTGTTACGTGGACCGTGGATGACCAGTATATCCAGGTTATTGAACAAACAGATTCCACCATCACCATTTTAGAGAAAGTCGCCGGCAACAGTTTGCTCATCGGTACGCTGGCAACAAGTTGCGATACGCTTCGGGACAGCTTGACGCTGGTATCCTATCATCAACCGGACAGTCTGAACCTCGGTCCGGATATATTATTATGCAAACAATCCACGCTGGCCCTGAATGCAGGCAGCGGTTTCGCGCATTATCAGTGGCAGGACGGTTCGCTCGATTCAGTATTCACTGCCTATTTTCCGGGTACTTATTTTGTGCAGGCGACGGACTTTTGTGGAAACAGTTACCGAGATACTGTCGTGATTGCGCTTTCTCCGGACATTCCTTTTGACCTGGGGCCCGATACGGTTATCTGTTTGCATGACAGCCTTTCGCTGGCAGCGCCGGTAGGCTTTCTCAGTTATTCCTGGAGTCCGGCAACGTATGGTATCAATGATCCATATTCCCGGACACCGCTGGTGTCTCCGGGCAAGGACACCAGCTATACCTGTGTCGCCGAAAAATATACAGGCTGTACTGTGCTGGACAGCATTCATATCACGGTGAAGACAGGATTTCCACAGGACTTTTTAGATTCGGTGACATCGTTCTGCAAAGGTTTGTCGGTGGTGGTTGCGCCTGCCGGCGACTGGAGTACCTACCAATGGTCTACCGGAGCCAATTCAAAATCGATTACGATTTCAACCCCGGGAATTTATCGGTTACAGGTAACCGATAGCAATCACTGTACGGGCAGCGATACGGTACAGGTGCTCGAAACGGATTGCCGGCAGGGCATCCATTTCCCCAATGCGTTTACACCGAATACAGACGGCATAAACGATGTATTCCGGCCGGTGTATTCGGAGGCGCCGCTGAATTACTCGCTGATCATCTATAACCGGTGGGGAGAAAAGGTATTTGAATCCAGAGATCCCGCCACGGGTTGGAACGGATTGTACAAAGGGGTGTTGCAGGACAGCGGAGGCTTCGCCTGGTATTCGAATTATACGCTTGGGGGAAATAAAACCGGGGAGCTGCAGAAGGGGATGGTTTTGCTGATCAGGTAGTATTTCTCGCAAAGACGCAGAGATCCGCCAAGGCGCTAAGCAATGAATTATGCGCAGACCATTGCATCTGCCGTCGCGTCGTTGCGTAACCGTTGCGCCGTCGCGTGACCCCCCCCGTAATCAAGTGAAATCCTTTGCCTTGGCGAATCTTTGCGTATTTGCCAGAAATCAAACACAAAACCCCTTGACTATCAAGGGGTTTATTATCAGTTGCCCGACCTGGATTCGAACCAAGACAAACAGAGTCAGAGTCTGTCGTACTACCGTTATACTATCAGGCAATTTATCAGTCTATTGGCCTATCTTTATTTTCGGCTGCAAAGATAACTCCCGAGCGGATACATTCCATAGCAAAATAAGAAAGAAATCAACGCAGTTGACTGAAGGGTAAAACTAGTATAAAATATTGAATTACAATATTTTGACCAAGGCTATATCATAAAACTCCTTTTCCTGCGTTTTTTACGGGAAAGGTTACAATAAACCCAGGAGCAGGTACTAAACATGAGAGCGACCATTGACTACGCTGACGCAGCACTGATAGCCGCCATAAGTGATAAGAAGCAACTGGATAGCGCCATCCTTTCCCTGTATAAACAATATGCGGAATCCACGCGGTCGTTTATCATGAGCAAGGGAGGCAGCGAACAGGATGCCGACGATATTTTTCAGGAGACGGTGGTGGCTTTTATCGAAGTGGTTCAAAAAGGAAAATTCCGGCAGGAAGCGAGCATAAAAACCTTTCTGATCTCTATTTCAAAAAACCTCTGGTTTAATGAAATCCGAAAAAGGCAACGGGCAGACAACCGGGATAAAATATTTGAATCGGGCCGCGACCAGGAAGAAGCAGATATCAGCGAGGCGATTGGCGACCGGGAGATGAAACAGCAGTTTCAGCTCATGCTGGGCGGTCTCGGAGAAGCCTGCAGAAAAATTCTCATCCTGTTTTACTATGAGAATCTGCCGATGAAAGAAATCGTGCATCACCTGCACTATGAAAACGAACAGGTGGTCAGAAATAAAAAAGGCAAATGCCTGCAGCAACTCACCGGCATAATGAAATCAAATCCGGTGATCGCCAGTCAAATAAGCGCATTGATCAAGTAGCCGTATAAACCGAAACCAATGGAACCGAACCATGAGCTTTTATTAATTGACGAGCTGGACAAAATGCTTTCCGGCCAGGCCCTGACCGACCTGCAGGAATTGCTTCGTTCAGACAAAGGAATGGCTGCTGAATGGGAATACCTGAAGCTCGCCGTGGAAGCCGTGGAATATGCCGCTATATACGATCGCGTGGACGTGGTTCGCAAAATGGAACCAGCCATGGACGGAAAAACTGGTTTTCAGTCCGCCGTGGTGAGAAATCTTTTTAAGATCAGTTTGCGGGTAGCCGCCATCCTTGTTGTTTTTCTGGGTGTCGCCGCCATTTATAAATACAGCACGGTTTCTTCAGCCAGCGTTTACAACGACTACTATACCGGTTATACGCTCGGTACTTCACGCGGGGCCAGCACCAGCAGCCCCCTGGAAGAAGCTTATAAAAGTAAAAACTGGTCATCGGTGATGACCATCGCAGCCAGTGAAAAACAATCTTCGGCCAAAACCAGTTTCCTGCAGGGCATGGCCGCGATGGAATTGCAGCAGTATGCGGCCGCCATTGGAAATTTCAACCAGGTGCAGGTGATCAACACCGAAAGAAAGGAGAAATATTTTCAGGATGAAGCAAAATACTACCTGGCGCTCAGCTATCTGATGAACAAACAGGCAGACAAAGCGGTTGACCTGCTCAATGAAATCCGTCAGGATAAAAACAACCTCTATCAACCACTGGCCAGCCACATATCGGAACTTGACCTTAAGATCGTCGATATAAAGAGTAAACGATAAACACCACGCCTCCCAGACAAATTAATAAAAGCAGTCCCCCGTACCAGGGGATTTTCTTTTCATACAGCGCACTGTCATCACCGGTCAGAATGAGATGAGACCAGTACGCAGGATTCCGGTGAAGCGGATTTTTCCGGATATAGTCAAGCTTAGCCTGTTGCAGGGCAGCTGATTTGGTCATTCCTTTTTCCAGTTCTTCATGAAATTTTTTGAGGATCGAGGCGGTTGCCTCATCATCGGCCTTCCACAAACTGTTTACCGTACTCGGACAACCAGCATACATGAAAGCGCGCGAAAGGCTCATGATCCCTTCCTGTTTGACCATACGTCCATCGCCGGTTTCACAGGCGCTGATGATCATAAGTTTGCAGCTGTCCATCGACAAGCCGTATAATTCATCCAGAAATAAAAAGTCATCGACCGGCCTCCCACTAGAGGGATAGAACGCGACAAACGACGCCGCCGGATCCGAGATATCAGACACTGCGTGCGTAGCAAGATGCACGACCGCATATTTGTTCACGTTGTCCAGAAATGCTTTTTTCGTCGCCGCTTGTCCGATCAGCCGCATCCCCTTCAATCCTTCCACTTCAGTTGAAGATGCGGGCAGGCGTGCGAGCATGCCCAGACCAGTCTTATGAAAATCCGCCCCGGCATCCGCAAAAGGTGCAAATGACAGAGTCTCCACGCGTGCATCCGGTATTTCTGCCGCGCCACTGCGAATCATGAAAGCGGCGGAAAACTGGTAGCTGATCGCAGTGGTTTCCAGCAGGGTCTTCCCATGGCTGTCTGCGGGCAAAGATTCGAAAGGCAGCATATCAAAAATTCCGTCGGGAATGATCGTCCATTGATCTTTGCCGGCCGTGAGGTTTTGAATAGGACGTACCAGGTGTGTATACAAACGAAGGCCCGCGTCGCCCCCATTGAAATTCCGTCCATTCTGGTCCGCCCTCAGTTGGCGGATCCATTCTTTTACATCCCGGGCCAGTAAATCGGCATGTTCCAGTTTCAGGTATTTAAATGAATGATTGGTGATCACAAATACATGCATCGAATCCTGCACATAGCTGAAACTGATGAGCGCCTGCCGGCTGTCCAGCCTGGATTGCAGGAGGTCAATGCCCGGGTGGTCATCATCGTATTTCAGGCGGTAATAGCGGCTGCTCCGTTCAAGTTCTTTCTGAATCCGGGTCAGTTCGATTTCATACTGCGATTTGTCTTTACCGATGCCCGTGGAAGCAAAATCGCTGCCGGCCTGTTCCGTTCGGCCGTTGAGCCGGGCGATATTGTATTTGATATTCCTCTCCTGCTGCAGCAGGTCGCGCTCTTCTTTGGTGGCCGGTGAAAAGGAGCGCTGCCGCAGATTGGAGGAGATGACGGACGCCTTGCTTTTCTCGCTGATGATAAACGCGCGCTGAAGATAATTGCTGTCGGGAAACAAATGATCCAGCCGGAGGCATACATTCAATGCCTGTTCAAACAGGTGCCCGCTCTTTTCCTTAAAAAGCAACTTGGCATCGTCCATGTCATAACTTCTTTCAATGTAGGCAAGTAATTTCAGCGTGGCATCGTACGAGTTCATCGCAGCAACCAGGTCTGAGGGATTGCCATTTTTCCGGTAACGTGTTTCCCATGCCATCGCTTTTTTAGACAGCGCATCGAATAGTCCGTGATAGGTAAACGTGCCGCCAAAAGACATCGGGTTGGCGTGTACATCGGGGTCCGTAAAATTTCCGGAGAAAATATTGATGGCGCGCTGCAGGCTCTTGATCGCATTCAGTTCCTCTCCCTGGCTCAACTGCAGGTCTGCCCGCACACTTGCATTGAAACCGGCATCGGGCGTTAACCGGTTAACGGTTTGACGCTGGAACTGGTCGAGAAAATAAAGGGCCGAATCGGGCTGATCCTGTTTTAGTTTCACGGAGGCCATTTCGTTCAGGACACTTGTTAGTTTTCGCGCATTTACCTGCCGGAAGGCAGCCATTGCCGCCTCATAATTTTTCAGTTCGGCGTTTGACCTGCCGATGTTGATCCGGATCTGATCGCCAAATAGGTGATATTTTAACCCGCGGCGATACATATCCAGCGAAGCCTGGTACATCCCCAACCGGAAATAGGCGGTGGCGATATTGGTCTGGAGACTCGCCGCAGTGGCATTGTCCGGATTTTTCGTCGTCTTTAATATCTGGAGTGCCTGGTTGAAATAATTTCTGCCCTGCAGATAATTTCCATTGTCGTAGTAGAGTACACCAAGCGTATTATACAGCCTGATTTTATCAGCAGGAGAATTATCGGGTCTGATCAGACGTTCAGCCGTGAGCAGGAAATAATTGGCGGAATCAAAATTGTTCAGTTTATAGTAAATGCATCCGGTGTAGATATTGAGCTGGCAGATCAGTGAATCCGCCGAGGGATAATGAAAGGCGCTGAGGTATGCTTCTTTGGCGCCGGCATCGTCTGAACGGACTTCAGATTCGATGGCTTTCTTAAAGTAGGATTGGAAGAGGAGATCCTGGACATGCGCGCTTGGCGGAAGTTTTCTTAATTGCTGAATGACGCTGGTAAAGGCTCTGAGCGCGGCACTATCCGCATCGGGCAGGTTAAAGAGGCGGTCCGCCTCCTTATAGGCCTGCTCCGCCCTTTGCAGGGTGACATGTGGCTGCTGAAAGGAAAGCAATATTGGAAAAACCAGTAAAAAGCAGGCGGTTTTCCAAGGCATAGCGTGAGGCGTTTAAAGGATTTGTTCCTTAAACGAATGATCAAAGCCATTATTGCCGATAAATCACCTACAAATCAATTCCTTGTGATAATAATGAGGGGTGGTTTCGGACTGCCTGTTTTGGCCACCAGCACATTATCCAGAATGTTGACCAGTTTATCGCCCACGGCATTCAGGAGATCAGCAGGAACTTCTGATTTATTGTTATAGTACATGAATTTGATCTGGATCTGCTGAACGGAATTGTTTGTATTGTCATCGACCTGATAATAAAAGGTGGAATAGATGATCTCCCCGTCAAACGGCAAGGGACCAAACATCAGGTGTTGCATGGATTGTTTCAAATTGATATAACCCGTTTTTTTGTCGATGGTAATGCCCTGCAGCTTTGCATTGCCGTATAAGTCGAATTTACACTTGTTGCCATCGTTGGGTCCCGACTTGTCGCAAATATCCGGACCGTATGGGTTGGCATTAAAATAGGCCCGGCCGGATGTATCACTTTTGGTCAGCACATACACGCTATCTTCATAAGATGCACCCCCGATGATGATCGGTGACAAACAGGTATCCGTGGTACCATTCTTCACAAACCCAATCGCATAACGAACCCCTGATATGCTTTTGGTTACATCGATCGCACCGGTGCTGCTGTTGAGCGACAGACCATCCGGCCAACCAAAATATTTTCCGGCAATACCGATATTATTCAGGGGAGTGGCAATATAATCAGCGCCGGGTTGAGGGTACAGGATCGAATCGCCATAGTCAGGCGAATACTGGCAGGCGAGCGAGGCCGTTTCAGGGAATGGAACGGCTGAATCAGTTTTTTGAATGCTGTCCACCGCCGGCTGATTGGGAGGCAGTACAATCGCTTGTTTATTTGAAAGTTCTTTTGAACAGGCAAAGAACAAAAATGCCATAGTCATCAGCGTGAGCTGCAAAGAAATCGTTTTCAGTTTCATGGGTATTAGGGGATCGGTTAAGCACAAAGTAGAAACAAATCGGCTTAGGTACAAACACTTAGCCGGCTTATTACCCGTCAAAGGATCTCTGTTCACCGATAATATTTCTGTTGGCTCCCGCTTTGGGAAAATGCCCGCAATGGGACGAGATTAGATCCCGGAATCTGTTTTTTCGGGGGTAATTTTGCTTTGGCGAAGCCTACGAAGGGCTTACCAACACAACATGAATGACTTTATGGCCGCGCGGTCCCAGATGGGTCTGTCGCTCGCCTTCCATATTATTTTCTCCTGCATCGGCATGGTGATGCCCTTTTTCATGGCGGTATCCCATTTTTACTGGCTCAGGACCGGATTGCCCGTTTACCGGAATGTGACAAGGGCCTGGAGCCA
>CAZZYD010000182.1:0-7666 GCA_964658175.1 uncultured Puia sp.
GGCGTCAGTTCTTTCGCGAGCGCGGTTGTTTTCTGAATCGCTTCATCCGACAATCCACCTTTTTTAAATTCAGCTAATACCTGCGGCAGTTTGTTTTCCATTTCCATCAGGAAATGTTCTTCAAATGCTTTCATCCGTTTTACCGCTACTTCGCGCAGCAAACCCTGTGTTCCGAGGTAGATGATCGCCACTTGTTTTTCAACAGGCACGGGTGAATACTGTGGCTGCTTCAGAATTTCCACATTGCGCGCGCCTTTGTCGATGACGAGTTTCGTAGACGCATCGAGGTCGCCACCGAATTTGGAAAAGGCTTCCATTTCCCGGTAGAGCGCCTGGTCGAGTTTCAGCGTTCCTGAAACTTTTTTCATCGACTTGATCTGCGCATTACCACCCACACGGCTAACCGAAATACCCACGTTGATCGCCGGACGGATACCTGCATTGAACAGGTTTCCTTCGAGGAAGATCTGACCATCGGTGATCGATATCACATTGGTCGGGATATACGCCGATACGTCGCCGGCCTGTGTTTCGATGATCGGCAGCGCCGTCAGGGAACCACCACCTTTCACCAGCTTTCTCAATGACTCGGGCAGGTCGTTCATGTCCTTGGCCACATTGTCATCACTGATAATCTTCGCCGCGCGTTCGAGCAGGCGGCTATGGAGATAGAACACATCCCCCGGATAGGCTTCACGTCCCGGCGGGCGACGGAGCAACAGCGATACTTCACGGTAAGCAACGGCCTGTTTCGACAGATCATCATAGATGATCAGCGCGGGTCTGCCTGTGTCACGGAAAAATTCTCCGATGGCAGCACCGGCAAAGGGAGCGAAGAACTGCAACGGAGCGGGATCGGAAGCTGATGCGGCCACGATCACGGTGTATTCCATGGCACCGTTGTCAGTGAGTGTTTTCATGATGCCGGCAATGGTAGAGGCTTTCTGACCAATGGCGACATAGATACAAAATACCGGTTTTCCGGATTTGAAAAATTCTTTCTGGTTGATGATGGTATCTACCGCAATCGCCGTTTTACCGGTCTGGCGGTCACCGATGATCAGTTCGCGTTGTCCGCGACCAATCGGAATCATCGCATCGATGGCCTTGATACCCGTCTGCAATGGTTCTTTTACCGGCTCGCGGAAGATAACTCCCGGGGCCTTGCGTTCCAGCGGCATTTCATATGTTTCGCCGGTGAGCGGGCCACGTCCGTCGATCGGCAGACCGAGGGTGTTGACCACACGGCCGAGCATACCTTCTCCCACGTTGATGGAGGCGATCTTGCCGGTCCGGCGCACTTTGGCACCTTCTTTAATGTCTCCGCTGTCTCCCATCAATACCACCCCTACATTGTCTTCTTCCAGGTTGAGGGCGATGGCGCGTACGCCATTCTCGAATTCCACGAGTTCCCCGCTGCTAACATTATTCAATCCGTAGACGCGTGCGATACCATCCCCGATCTGCAGCACGGTGCCGATTTCTTCCATGTCCGCAGACACGTTGAAATTGCTGAGCTGCTGGCGGAGGATCGCTGAAATTTCGTCTGGTTTTATTTCTGCCATGATTGCTGTTTAATGATAATGATTTTCGTGATTTGGCTAGCGTATATTGTAAATGAAATCGTTGTTGGCAAATTGTTTTTTGATATTGGCCAGGTCGAAAGCGATGCTCGCATCCACGAGCTGATCGCCCACCTCGAGTACGAATCCGCCAATGATGGCCGGATCCACTTTACTGATGAGTTCAATCTTATCCAGACTGTCAACCGTTTTTACTTTCGATACGATGGCATTCTTTACGTCATCGCTCACTTCCACCGCCGTTGTCAGGGTGATGGTGCGGATCCCTTCAAAATCCTTGTACTGCTGGATAAAAGCGTCCACGATTTCCGGCAGGTAGAATTCCCGGCCCTTCCTGATCAGCAATCTTGAAAAAGTCGCCGTCAGCACGGAGATTTTATCCTTGGTGAGGGCATCGAGTATCTTGTTCTTTTTGTCGCCGGGCATCACCGGACTCTTGATGATCTTGACAAATTCCGGACTCTGGCGCTGCAGGGTCTGCATATACAGCATATCCGCATACACCGTATCCAGCTCCTTGCGTTCCACCGCTAGGTCGATCAGCGACTTCGCATATCTTCCGGCCAATCTGGGATTGAGCATAGGGTTAGTTTAATTTCACTTCGCTGGCCAGTGAACGGATATAGGTTTCCTGTTCGGCTTTATTTTCCAGCTGACGGCGGAGGATCTTTTCAGACACTTCCACCACGAGTTTTCCTACCTGGTTCTTTACATCCGTGAGGGCGGCCATTTTCTGCTGTTCGATCGCGATCTGCGCGTCTGCCATGATCTTGCCGGCGTCGATTTTCGCCTGCTCCTTCGCCTCGTTGATGATCTTGTCCTTGGTGTCCCGCGCGTCTTTCATCATCTGCGCTCTTTCTTCGCGCGCCTGCACCAGCAGGGCTTCGTTTTCACTCTTCATCTGGGCCATTTCCGCCTTCACTCTTTCGGCAGTGGCCAGCGAATCGGAAATGCTTTTTTCACGGCTGTCCAGCGACGTGAGGATGGGCTTCCAGGCATATTTCTTCAGAATATAAAATACGATCCCGAACGCGAGCAGGGTCCAGAAGATCAGGCCGAAGGAAGGAATTAAGAGATCCATGCAATTGTTTTTATCGTGCGATGCCGAGGTTTAAAATTTACTGCATTCATCGCCCTGTGCTTTGAATGCAGTAAGAAAATGATTGTTCTACACGAACATTGCCAGGATACCGGCAATAACTCCGAACAATGCCACACCTTCCACGAAGGCGGCAGTGAGGATCATGTTCGCGCGGATGTCGTTGGACGCTTCCGGCTGACGTGCAATGGCTTCCACCGCACCTTTACCGATTTGTCCGATACCGATACCGGCGCCTACGGCCGCCAGTCCCGCACCGATCGCTCCACCTGCATTTGCCCAGGGAGTCGTGCTTAATAAAGTGACTAATAAATCCATAATGCTCAATTTATATTGGTTTGAATTTCCCTTGTTAAATCACCACCGCGTCGTCATGTCCGCCATGGTGGTCTTCCACCGCCTGCCCGATAAACACCGCGGTCAGGTTGGTAAATATAAAGGCCTGGATAAACACCACCAGCACCTCGATCAGATAAATGAATACGGAAAACAGCACCGATACCGGTGAAAATCCCCAGCCGATCCAGCGGTTCAGGCCGCCGAAAATAAAGATCAGCGAAATGAGACAGATGATGATGATATGTCCGGCCAGCATATTGGCAAACAGACGTATGATCAGGGCAAAGGGCTTGGTGAAAACGCTGAGCACTTCCACGATGATCATAATGAAATTGATACCGAAGGGTACCGGCGGGTTGAAGATATGCCCCCAGTATTGCTTGTTGGCGCTCAGACTGATCACCAGGAAGGAAATCACGCCCAGCACGGCGGTAAACGCGATGTTTCCGGACACGTTGGCCGTACCCGGGATCAGTCCGATCAGGTTATTGATCAGGATGAAGAAGAATACCGTCAGCAGGTAGGGCATGTATTTTTGATACTTCGGGCCCAGGTTGGGCTTGGCGACTTCATCCCGGACAAAGGTGATCACCGGTTCCACGGCATTCTGGAAGCCGCTGGGTGCATGGTGTGCACCGTCGCTGCTCTTGTATTTACCGGCTACCTTGACCATCAGGAAAACCAGCAACAGCAGCGAAAGGAGCATCTGCACCACATTGCGGGTAAGCGAGAAATCATACACTTTGACGGTTGGATCTTCCTTGCCCGCCGCGTCGGCTGCCACAATCTTATTGCCATTCAGCAGATATCCATCATATACTTCGTTCGGTTCTTCAATTTTGGACGACATAAAGGCCGAAAACCCGCGCCCTTTGGAATACAGGATCACCGGCAAAGGAATGGTGACCGCATGTTCGGTGCCGTCGGCGGATTTATAGGAGAAAAAATGAAACTGGTGGGCATCGAGTACGTGACCGAAAATGACCTCGTTGGCATCAAAGGCATTCTTTTTTTCTTCGGTCTTTTCACCCTGCTTTTCCTGGGCGATTGCCGCAGTGGAAAAAAGCAGGCAAAAAACGCTGAAACCCGCTACCAATAAAGATTTGAAGCTTCCTGACACCATACCGTTCCTGAATTTGGCGCAAAGATATAGGTTGTACGGGAAATTGCAATGCTGAGAACGAGGATTCTGTTTCACGGAATGGCCTAAAGGAGCGTAAAGCGAGGAGCAAATCTAGTGTTTCACGCGACGAAGCGACGGATCGCCACGGCACAACGAGGGGTCTTATTTCCGCGTCCTCTCCCATCCGGCACTTTCATCCTGAGGCGTGCGCGCATACATTCCTGAAATCAAGAAGATAAGGCGCCGGCGAGGGATGACTGGGCGGGATGGCTGACGTCGCGATCCGTCGCCTCGTCGCGTGAAACGGAAGATCAACGACTCGCCACCCCCTCAAACTGCATCTCATGCAGCTTGAAATAAAAACCCTGCAATTCCATGAGCTCTTCGTGCGTGCCGATCTCTTTAATTTCACCCTTATCCAGTACCATGATCTTGCTGGCTTTGCGGATGGTAGACAGGCGGTGGGCGATCACGATCGATGTACGATCTGAAATCAGCTGGTCCGTGGCCCGCTGGATCATAAGCTCCGATTCGGTATCCACCGAAGAAGTGGCTTCGTCCAGCACCAGGATCGCCGGATCGAATAACAAAGCGCGGATAAACGACAGCAACTGCCGCTGGCCCAGCGAAAGGGTATTGCCGCGCTCCATCACATTATAATCGTATCCGCCTGGCAGCCGCATGATAAAATCATGCATGCCAATGAGTTTTGCGGCTTCTTCTACTTTTTCGAAAGGAATTTCGCGGTTCCGCAGGGTGATATTATCCAGGATGGAACCGGAAAAAAGGAATACATCCTGGAGCACCACCCCGATCGAGGACCGCAATACGTCCAGCGAATAATCATTGATATTGACGTCGTCCAGCAAAATAGCTCCCCGCTGAATGGCGTAAAGCCGGTTTAAAATGCTGATAATGGAGGTTTTTCCACTGCCCGTATGACCCACGATGGCCAGGGTTTCTCCCGGCTCTATGGAGAAAGAGATGTTCTTTAAAACAAACCGGTCTTCCACATAAGCGAACCAGACCTGGTCAAACTGCAGTTTGCCCCTGATCTGCGCCGGGGCAAAGCTTCCTTCCGACTTGATCGAATCTTCATTGTCCAGCACTTTAAACACGCGATCGCTGGCCACCATCCCCATCTGGAGCGTATTGAACTTATCGGCGATGAGCCGGAGCGGCCTGAACAAGAGGTTGAGATACAGGAAGAAAGCGATGATTTCCCCGGTCAGCTTCCCCGCTTCGCCGGGTGATAAATGCAGTACACGGCCCGCACCCCACCACACCAGCAGGCCGGTGGACACGGCGAGTACGATTTCCACCACGGGAAAGAAAACCGAATAGGCGAAAATCGCTTTGATATTCGCATTCCGGTGCTCCTGGTTGATCTTGCGGAACTGATTCGACTCGTGCTTTTCCGCCGCGAAAGCCTGCACGATCTGCATGCCGGTGATATGTTCCTGCACGAACGCATTCAGGGCCGCCACGGCATTCCGTACGCGGATAAATGATTTGTTCACGGTCTCCTTGAAGAAATAGGTGGCGATCATGAGAAAAGGAAAAGGGATCAGGCAGACCAGGGTAAGTTGCCAGTTCGCCATAAACATAAACAGGAGGATCGATACGATCGACAGGAGATCGGAAATGATCGGAATTAGTCCCTCGGAAAAAATATCATTGATCGCTTCAATATCATTGATGGTACGGGTGGTGAGGGTACCGATGGGCGTTTTGTCATACTGGCTCAGGTTGAGTCCGAGCACTTTCTTATAGACGGCCACCCGCAGGTCCTTCACCACGGTTTGTCCGAGCCACGAGGTGATAAAGGAAAAATAAAAACGGAAAGCGGTTTCCAGCAGCAGAAGTCCGATCTGCAGGATGGTGACATAGAGTATGAGGCTGATCATCCGGTCGCGGACGGTCAGGCTTTCCGAGATGCCGCCACGGATGTATTTGTTCACCGTGAGCTGGATCAGGAATGGCCGCAGCGGCGACAGCACCGCCAGCAGGATCGACAGGGTAATCGACAGATAAAACCACTTTTTGTAGGGAGATGCATATTTCAACACCCGGCGCAGCAGGCTGAAATCGAAAATTTTTTTCTTTGGAGACGGCTCGGACATGCGCAAATTTACGTGATTGAACTTGTCTACTCTTCAATCCCCATGGCTGAACGGTAAGCCTTCATAAAAATGGCGCCCAGGTTTTTATACGGCGGGATATAATCGTCAAACCGGTCGCGGGCTACGGGATCTTTTTTAAATTTCTCCCGCAGGTCTTTCCAGATCGGCAGCCATTCGATATTGCTTCCCTCCAGCAGGTCGTTGTTGATGGCCTGCAGGATCGGCTCGTTGACGGTTTTCGTTCCCACCTGTTTGGACGAAATGATGTGCGCGTCGCTGCTGATGTTGAGCACTTCGCTGAGGTTATTGTACCCACCGCAGGATCCCAGCACTACAATGCGCGCGGATGACTGAATCTGTTTCAGCGTATACCGCACGTGATAGCTGTGTCCGCGGTGAATATAAATCGTGGGCTTGAGTTTGTTGTCGTACAGGTAATCGTCCAGGTGATGTTGTGCCTTATCATCCGGATCATCTTCCCCGTACAAGGGTCTGTTGGCAAAGATCCAGATGGGTTTTCCTTTCACAGATTGAATCATCACCCATTCTTTGGTTGGGTTGAGCGTGATCTTCCACTCGGGTTTGTGTAAAAACAGGTTGAGGAAATCGGCGTAGGAATGCTGGCCGTCCTTGTCTTCATCCCCATAAAAAAATACCTGCTGGATCACGCGGCCGCTGTCATCTTTCAACAGGTTATAGTTGATGGAATACACGGGATCGATGCCCAGCTGGGCTGTCAGGTCAACTTTTGACGTGGTGTCGGCAGACTGAAACAATATATCCATCAGGTGATAGATCACAATGCCCTTGCGGTCGCCGCTCACCTGGTTCCTTTTATAATTCCATTTGACTTCGTTGAGCACAAAGGCCGCCAGCGAAGGATTTTTATCGAAGATGCTGCTGTAAGAATCGGCCACATCCACGGCGTCTTCCTCGCTCGCTCTTTCCAGTCCGATGATAAAGGCTTTCATGATGGTTGCGGCATTGTCCTTTTCCATGGTGGCCAGAAAATTATCCAGCTTGTTGTATGCCGCGGCCATCTTGATAAATTTCCGGAAATAATCTCCGTGTACCGACATGATCAGGCTGTCGCCGCGGGGAATTTTCATCCGCTGGAAAATGCGGTCATACACACCGAGGTAGCTGGAGGTATAGATTTCATCTTCACTGAGCACGATCAGATAATACAATTCTTCCGGAGTCAGCTTATCCAGGATCTTAAAACGAATGGCGGCGGGCTTGTCGTGCTGCGCGTTGATCTCCCGAACAAAAACATCCTTGCCCTTGCTCTCCAGCATATGGGTAAGCGCTTCCATTTCGAGCGCCGTGTCCTGGATGGGCGGGAGCATTTTTTCGGCATAGTCCAACCTTGTCCTTACCAGTAACCGGTAGTAAAGGA
>CAZZYD010000183.1:0-7651 GCA_964658175.1 uncultured Puia sp.
ACCCGGTCCGTTGAAATCGCTGTTCGGCATGTTACTCGGACCGGGCGCAAAAAAAGACCGCATGCGGCAAATGCTGCAGCTGCAGTCCCCCGCCATAGAAAACATGTATCCCGTCTTCAGGCAGTTGCTCTCTCCTGCCATGATGAACAAACTGACGACCCTGCCACCCCACCCGGAGAATAGCATCGCGGCGCAGTTGTCGGCGCGCGCAACGGAAATACACAAACTGCCATTGCTGAGTCAGGTAACTGCGGCGGAATACATCGGATACACGCAAAACACGCTATTAAAGGATACGGACCAGATGGGAATGGCTTCTTCTCTTGAAGTCAGGGAACCATTTTTTGATCAGGATCTGGTGGAATATGTCATGGCGATTCCCGACACTTTTAAAAAACCTGTCTACCCGAAGAGCCTGCTCGTGGAATCGCTCAAACCCATGCTACCGGATGAAATCGTGTTCAGGAAAAAACAGGGTTTTGTTTTTCCCTGGAACGAATGGATGAAAAAGGAATTGTTTGATTTTTGTGATCAGCATATCGATCGCATGGCCGAGCGCGGATTTATCCGGGGCGATCAGTTGCGGGCCACCTGGAAATCATTTGTAAAAGGAAATCCAAATATCCGGTGGCAGGAAATATGGTTATTTATCATCCTGGAATACTGGATGGAAAAAAATGAAATTCATGGATAATTCCGAAGAGATAAGAAAAAGGATTTTCGAACACCTGCAACCCGTGGCGCCACCCCCCGGATACAAGGGAAAAATTCCGTGGACCGTTCAGCAACAGATTGCCGCTACCAATGGCATTCATTTTATCGATACCATTGGGAAACTGGAAGATTACCCAATACCGGAAATACCCGTTCCGACTGCCGCGCCGGGCGATGTGCTGCTTGACATTGGCTGTGGCTGGGGCAGGTGGCTCGTGGCCTCCGCACGCAAAAATTATATTCCGGTCGGCATTGATATCAGACATGAATTTTGCGTCACCGCGAGAAATACCCTCGAAGCAAACGGACAAAACGGATATACCGTGGTCGCCGATTTACAAAAGCTTCCATTCGCTGACGAGACCTTCAACCTCGTCTGGTCCTTCAGCGTCATACAACATACGCACTACGACCGCCTGGTGAATTGTTTAAAAAACATCGAACGCATATTGATCAAAGACGGTTACTGCTTCCTGGAATTTCCGACAAAGAATGGCATCCGGAACCGGTTCGGTCCTGCGGCTGCGCCGAATAATGAGGATTTCAATTCCTGGGATGTGCGATACTATACGCCGTCGGCCTACCGGAAGATCTTTAGAAAATTCTTTGATAATTTCAGTTATACCAATCATTCGGTCCTGGGGATCGGGATCCTGCCGGGAGATATGGCCTATGCACAGGGATTGAAAAATAAAGCCATCATCGCCGCTTCGCGCGGGTTGTCGAGACTCGCCACGGTGCTGACACCCATGAAAGCCATTGCCGATTCGATTTATATCAAAGCGGTTAAACATAGCGGCGCGCAAAATCCGTCCGCAGCAAAAAAAGCCGCTTTTGTTCAGGCTCACCAGGCCAATCCCCGCGACAACCGGAATATTTATCATCTGCTCAGTTGTCCGATGAGTGGCGGCGAACTCGTGCTGTCGGATGAAGGACATGAGCTGGTTTGTATTTCTTCCGGACTTGCTTATCCCGTGAAAGATGGAATTCCCATCATGGTGCAGGAGGCAGCACGGCTGTTACATTCATGAAAAAAATTCTTTTACTTGCTGACTGGTATGAACCTGGATATAAAGCGGGGGGTCCCATACAATCCTGCCGGAATTTCGTCAGCCACATGCACGATCAGTACGAGCTGTACATGATCACCGGCAACCGGGATGTGGGTGAATCCCGTCCCTACGAACACCTGCCGTTCGATCAGTGGACGGACAGGGGAGGGCAGGTAAAAGTATTTTATACCGATCCGGCTACCCTGGGGATGAGAAAGATGGCATCGCTGATCCGCGGGGTCGACCCCGACTATATTTTGATGAACAGCATGTATTCTTTCCGTTTCACCATCCTGCCGCTGCTGTTGAAATGGCGGAACAGGATCCGCGCCAGCATCGTACTGGCGCCCAGAGGCATGCTTCAGCAGGGCGCCATGAAATTCAAGACACAAAAGAAAATGCTCTTCATCCGTTTACTCAGCGGGATGAAGATCGCGGATAAAATTATTTTTCAGGCAACAGACGAACAGGAAGAGAAAGACATCCTGCGGTATTTTCCCCGTGCCCGCGTGCGGCGCGTATCCAATTTTACAGGTACTGGAACATTTAATGTGCTGCCGATCGAAAAAGCGCCGGCCACCATCAGGGCCGTATACATCTCACGGATCATTCCTAAGAAGAACCTGCTTTTTTTTATCGGAATACTGGCGGATGTGCACGCGAGTTTTGAAGTCAGTTTCAATATTTACGGGGAAATAGAAGACAAAGTCTATTGGACGAAATGCCAGGAAGCCATTGGAAAACTCAAGACAAATGTGACTGTGCAATACCATGGACCGCTTCCGCACGAGGAGGTCAACCGCGTGCTGGAACAGCACCATCTGTTTGTGTTGCCAACGGAAGGCGAGAATTTCGGCCATGCGATCTATGAAGCATTTTCCTGCGGTCGCCCGGTGCTCATCAGCGACCAGACTCCCTGGAAGAACCTGGAATCGCAGGAAGTGGGCTGGGATATCCCCCTGTATGCACCCGGACTTTTCGTCAACGGACTATCGCAGGCGATCGCCTTTGACCAGCAGACTTTCAATACCTGGAGCAGCCGCGCAGCATCCTATGCCGCGGCATACGCAGCAAAATCAAATGTGAAGGAAGATTATCTAAAACTTTTCAGCTAAATGTACATCTTAGGACTTAATGCATATCACGCAGATTCTTCAGCAGCCATTTTCAAAGATGGGGTGTTGATCGCGGCAACGGAAGAAGAAAGGTTTCGACGGGTGAAACACTGGGCGGGTTTCCCCTCGATGGCCATTGCCTTCTGTTTGAAAGAAGCAGGCATCGGCATTGACCAGGTGGACCATATCGCCATCGGCCGGGATCCCTCGGCAAAATTTATGAAGAAACTGCTCTTCCTGCTAAAAAACCCGCGCGGAAGTAAAAAGGCGATCCTTGACCGGTTGCAGAATGCTAAAAAGGTTTCCTCGCTGGAAGAAGAATTTATAAAAATTTACCCGGCAGCCGATATAAAGAAAATCAAACAGAAAATACACCAGGTCGAGCATCACCGCAGTCACCTCGCTTCGGCCTTTTTTGCATCGCCTTTTGAAAATGCGGCGCTGCTGTCGATCGATGGATCAGGTGATTTTTCAACTACCATGACCGGCATCGGCAAGGGAAATCAGATGACCATCACCGGATCGGTTGACTTTCCGCACAGCATTGGCATTTTTTATGGCGCCATGACACAACTGCTCGGGTTTCCATATTATGGCGACGAATATAAAGTGATGGGACTCGCACCCTATGGTGTGGCGAACCATGTTGACAAACTCCGGGATGTGCTGGTATTTGGGAAAGATGGGTTTTTTCATTTGAATCTTTCTTATTTCCGGTCGGCGACCGATGGGGTGATCTCGTATGGTGACGACAACGTCCCTGCCGTGCCTGAACTTTTCTCCGCAAAAATGACGGAGGTATTTGGGCCGGTCCGCAAAAAAGAAGAAGCCCTCACGCAATACCACAAAGACCTCGCGGCTTCGGTACAACGCATCACAGAAGAACTGATCTTTCACCTGCTGACCGATCTGCACAAAAAGACCGGTCTTGACAGTGTTTGCATTGCCGGTGGCGTAGCGCAGAATTCAGTGGCGAACGGGAAACTGACCACACGCACCCCATTCAAGCATATTTATATTCCGCCAGCCGGGCACGATGCCGGGATCGCCATGGGGAGCGCCTTATATGTATACAACCAGGTGCTGAAACAGCCCCGCGCCAAACCGATCTGGTCCGCCTATACCGGCAGCCGGTTCAGCAATGAAGAAATTGAAGACGTGTTGCAGAAACGTCAGATTGTGTACCGGCGCTATGCCGATGATGAACTGTATGAAGTCGTTTCGGCAAGGCTGGCCAATGCGGGTGTGATCGGTTGGTTCAACGGAAGAGCTGAATTCGGACCACGCGCGTTGGGCGCACGGTCGATCCTGGCCGATCCGAGCCGGATCGATGCCAAGGAACTCATCAATTCAAAAATTAAAAGAAGGGAAAGCTTTCGTCCGTTTGCGCCCTCCATATTAAAGGAATATGTGCCGGAATATTTTGAAGTAACGGATACCGTGCCGTTCATGGAAAAAGTCTTTCCGATCCGCAAAGATAAACAGGCCAAAATTCCCGCTGTAACGCATGCCGATGGTTCCGGCAGATTGCAAACGGTAGACAAAACCATTTCCCCCAACTACTATCGCCTGATTGACAGCTTCCGTCAGAAAACGGGCATTCCGATCTTACTCAATACCTCGTTCAACGAAAACGAACCCATCGTCAACACACCTGAGGAAGCGCTGGAATGTTTTCTCCGGACCGACATGGATATGCTGGTGCTCGAAAACTGCGTGATTACCCGCTGAATACATAAATTGGAGATAGGTGGAACAGCCGCCAAGAACTACGTTTTCCGCATTGACATCGGGTTATTTGCAGGTTTCCTGTTCATTATCAAGGGGTTTCAAAAGCGTTCAGCTCAGCTTTTCCTTATGATCCCAGGCCGTTGAGCCCAAAGCCCGACGTTCTGGATGATGCCTTGCAGCAGGATGATTTCCACCTGATTTGCTTCCGGATGGCCTGTTAAGATGCCCGATTTTTTTGAAAAACGGGTGTAAATAACTAGTAGATTTGCCCAACTCAACAAACCAGGAAATATGACAAAAAGAGCGCTTGTCTGTGGTGCCGGCGGGTTCATCGGTGGCCATCTCGTAAACCGGTTAAAAAAGGAAGGTTATTGGGTTCGAGGGGTAGATATCCGAAAAAATGAATACGGCAACCACTATGCAGATGATTTTGTGCAGGGTGATCTGCGCGAAGCGCTGCTCGCCAACATGGTCACGGCCGGCGGGTTTGACGAAGTATACCAGCTCGCGGCCGACATGGGTGGTGCCGGGTATATTTTTACCGGCGAACACGATGCCGATGTGATGCGCAATTCTGCCCTTTGCAATATCAATGTACTGGAAGCCAGCAAAAATGCCGGCGTAAAAAAAATATTCTATTCTTCATCGGCCTGTATGTATCCGGAGCATAACCAGCTGGACCCCGACAATCCGAAGTGTTCGGAAGATTCGGCTTATCCCGCCGCCCCCGACAGCGAATATGGCTGGGAAAAACTCTTCAGCGAACGCCTGTTTCTCTCTTACCAGCGCAACTACGGCATCGGCGTCCGCATCGCCCGGTTTCATAATATTTTCGGTCCCCAGGGTACTTTTGAAGGAGGAAAAGAAAAAGCGCCCGCAGCCATGTGCCGCAAAGTAGCCGAGGCATCGGATGGCGGATCCATTGACGTGTGGGGAGATGGAAAACAGACCCGTTCATTCCTGTACATCGACGAATGCCTGGAAGCGGTGAGGAGACTGATGGACGCGGATTTTTCCGGACCTGTCAATATCGGATCCGAAGAAATGATTTCAATCAACGATTTTGCGCAGATGGTGATCGGCATTTCGGGTAAAAACCTGACGATCCATAATATACCCGGACCGACCGGCGTCCGCGGCAGAAATTCTGACAATAAACTCATTCGGGAAAAACTTAACTGGGAACCTTCGCAGCCTTTGCAGAAAGGGATGGAAAAAACCTACCAGTGGATTGCCGCTAAAGTCAACGCGCGGCATTTGGAATCCGTTCCGGCTTAGCATGCAAACGCACCCATGAAAATTCTGGTCATTTCGATGGTTTTCTGGCCGGATACGGCCTCTGTTGCCCAGCACATGACGGACCTTGCAGAAGTCATGCAGCGCAGGGGCTTCGAGATTGACGTGTTCTCCAGCCGACACGGATATGAAGACAGTTCCATCGTATATCCCGCCACGGAAGTCTATGACGGGTTTCGCATCAACCGCATCCAGACCACCGGGTTCGGCAAGAAACATGTGGCAGGCCGCATATCGGATTTCCTGAGTTTTAACGTAGCCCTCTGGTTTCGTTTGCGTGGTCTGCGTAAAAAAAAATACGACCTGGTTGTTTGTACCACGTCCCCACCACTGGTAGCTTATATCGCGGTAAAAGCGGCGAGAAAAGCAGGGATACCATTCAGTTATTGGGCCATGGACCTGCAGCCCGAACTTTCCATCGCATCCGGACTGATCAAAGAAAAAACCATGTCGGCCCGCGTACTCACGAATATGGGCAACTATATTATCCGGCGCTGTGATTCCATCATCGCGCTCGATAAGTACATGAAAGATTACCTGATCAAGCGTGGCGGAAGCGGCGGCGACATTCATATTGTGCCCGTGTGGCCGGCCATGGAAGAAGTCTACACCGGCGACCGCATGGAGAATCCGTTCCGCCGGTCGGAAGGATTTGGCGACAAAATCGTGGTGATGTATTCCGGCAACCATTCCTACGTGCATCCGCTGGACACCTTGCTGCAAACCGCCCTCGATCTGAGAGACGATCCGAAATTCCTCTTTGTTTTTATCGGCGGGGGTGTCCGTAAAAAAGACGTGACGGCCTTTAAAGAAAAAAATGCGCTGACCAATATCGTTCAGTTGCCTTACCAGCCCAGAAATAATATCCATAATTCATTGGGCGCGGCAGATATCCAGGTCGTGATCATGGGCAATGGCCAGGTGGGGTACACGCACCCGAATAAGATTTATGGCGCGATATTTATCGGTAAGCCGGTATTGTATATCGGCCCCTCGCCGTCGCATGTGAGCGATATCCTCGCCGACCTGCGGGGAAATATCCAGGTGGAGCATGGCGCATCGGAAAACCTAACCAGCCAGCTGCGGGCTTTCGGCGATTTGTCCGCGGCCGCGCAGCAGGAGATTGGAAAAAACAACCGTGATTATGCGGTAGCGCATTTTTTGCCGGAGGTGATCAAGAAGGATATGGGAGATATTTTGGAGGAAGAGATTCAGAAGCATCAAAATGATTGATTTGTAGATATGCTTGTTTTATGCGGGAGTTTTGTTTCACGCGACGTCGCAACGGATACGCAACGCCGCAATGAGGGGTCTTAACATAAAGGCGCAAGATTGCTGCGCGATACCTATCAGCTTCCCGTCGCGCCGTTGCGACGTCGCGTGAAACAAATTGTTTGAAAACAGATCGCATGAAAAAAGCACTTAAATAAACGAATATGTCAAAAGTCGCACTCATCACCGGAGTCACCGGTCAGGACGGAGCCTATCTTAGTGAGCTACTGCTCAGCAAGGGCTACCATGTACACGGTATCAAGCGTAGAAGCTCTTTATTTAATACAGACCGCATCGATCACCTGTACCAGGATCCGCATGAAACAAATATTCATTTCACCCTGCACTACGGCGATCTCACAGATAGCACCAACCTCATCAGGATCATCCAGGAAGTACAGCCCGACGAAATATACAACCTCGGCGCCATGAGCCATGTCCAGGTGAGTTTCGAAACACCTGAATACACAG
>CAZZYD010000184.1:0-7570 GCA_964658175.1 uncultured Puia sp.
GAATCATCCAGCGTTTTTCCGATGGCCGCACCTACCAGCATTTTGGCGCCGGCGACAAAATTGCCGTGCTTAGTATCCCAATAATATCCGTCATCCGGTTGCACGCTAATCACCGAGATCCTCGGATCATTTTCACCTTCCGTAAACCAGGTTTTCAACACCGGTTCCCAAAGTTCCTTGATGGTTTGTTTGTCTTCCGAGATCGTCGCGGTACCATCGATGAATAAAAAATCTGAATGTTTGGAACCCTGGAAAAACAAACGCACCCTGTCATCGGCTTCGATTTCCTGATTTTTATGACTGTCGTTCGGACTTAAAAACCACAACGTGCCGTCGTCGTCTACTCTTTGAATACTCATCGGCCTTACACCGGAAGATTCTCCCATACCGGATTGCGTACAGAAAAAACAGGATTTGGCTTGTTCCACCATATCCTTGATCCTGTGTGCCGCATCAGCAGCCATTAAGTCTTCATGATTCTTTTCCGGTTGATTTTTGTTGATGCTGTCCATAAAATAAGTTTTTACTGTTTTTTATCAGATGCATTACAATAGTCAATTCCCGTTCCAGCCGATCCAGGATTGAAAATTCATCCAGAATCGGGAACAGAAATGGCCCCCAATCCTTTCATTGTAAGTATTTTATCCAATAAAAACATAAATATGCCGTTAGTGGTTACATCATCCACATGGGTGGTTACCGAATGTACCGGCTGGTTCAGACCTTATCCTCCAAATTCCACAGCCGTGACCTTACAGACTGGCTTTTCCTCAGCATGGCTTTATTATTATGTATCGACAGGAGACTGCCTGTTTGCTATTGAAGAAATAGCAAAACGGTTAGCAACCTGTTGAATTCCTGAATCCGTCTAAACCCGTACGTATGAAAATTTCTACCTGTTTGCTCAATGTGATGATGCTATTGGCCGTTGCCTGTAAAAAAAATGTAAGCGACCCGCCGGGGTCCGGAGGGAATCCGCCCGGTACTGATTCAACCAAGCAAGTTATTAATGCGGTGCCTTTTCCACAGTCGGCGGTGACTTCATGCACGTTCTCGCCAGACTATGGTGATTCCATCTTTTATCCGCAGCCCAGCAGTTCAGACTATTACATATCCCCCGTCAATAACCAGGGCATCGACGGGAAATATTTTTCCTGGCCGCAAGGCTTATCGATCAACGCCGGTACCGGCAGCATCGATGTCACCCGGAGCGTCTCCGGTCTCCGCTATAGTGTCGGCTTTGTGAAAACCGGAACTACCGATACCTGTCTTTCCAATATCATTGTAGGAGGTGCCTCATATGCTGACAGTGTATATTCGATGGCCAGCAGCGACACGACCGCACCGCCCTATTTCGATGGAAACCCTTATGGTCCGAATATCTGTAGTGCGAAGGGACCGAACGACGGCAACAAATGCGCATTCGATATTTACAACAACGCAAAATTTCAGGGTATCGTGATCGATAAGAAAACGGGGTTCGTCGACCTGAAGAAAACGATGAAGCAGATCAACAACAATTACGCGATCCTGTTTGACGGTGAGACGTTGCTGACTACATTCTATTATAAAATAAATGACAATTCAAACAACGCCGTACAACAGATGCAGCTGGAACTGGTTTACTATTCCAGTAAATCAAAAATACCGGCAGATGTGCTGGCCGAAGTGGATGCCAAGAATACGAATATTTACAGTGGGGTGATTATCGCCACGGGCGTCAATCCAAAGCCCCCATTAATTATTATTGTAAGGAATTAATCAAAAGTCCCGAAGCAGCGCCGGTTAATAATAGATGTCAATCCTATTATTTACGGCGCTGTCGCATTTCATGGCTTCTTCAAGCCGGATAAAGAACCCGGCTGTTCAGCACCAGTCGATTTTGCGTATCTTAACTTTCTTTTATTATGGAAGAATCAACAGATCCATCCACCCCCAAAATCGCAAAGGAGATTGCCTACACCGCCCGCGTTTGGCAGACGGTGGCGATTGTATGTCTTTTCGTTGTCATGCTCCTGGTATTCCGGGTTGCCTTCAATGTGCTGCTGATGGCGCTGGCAGGGGTGCTGATCGCCGTTTATTTTCACGGACTCGCCGGCCTGATTCAGAAAAAACTGGGCATCGGAAAAAGCGTCTCGATGTCGTTATCAGTGCTGATCACCATCGTGGTCCTCACGCTGACCTTCTGGTTCATTGGCGCCAAGATGCAGGCGCAGATCGCGGAGCTGAGCAATTCATTCCCGCAGACCATCGGCACCGCCAGGGCCAAATTCGGTAAGACGCCGGTTGGCCAGCAGGTGCTCAGCTATTTCTCGGGTGACAATTCAAAAAAATTACTGGATACCGCCACGGCATTTTTCAACACCAGTTTTGGTGTGCTGGGTGACCTGTATATCATCATCTTCCTGGGCATTTTTTTTACCGCCAATCCGTCGCTGTATAAAGACGGCCTGCTGGTACTCGTTTCCAAAGAAAAAAAAGTCGTCGGCATCCGTATTCTCGAACGGATCAGCGCTTCGCTCAAGGGCTGGTTGAAAGGCATGCTCTTGTCGATGGTACTGGTGACGCTGCTGATCGCACTCGGGCTTTCGATCATCGGCATTCCGGTAACGATGGTGCTGAGTCTGATCACGGGCCTGCTGGAAATAGTCCCGAACCTCGGACCGCTGATTGCGATGGTGCCGGGCGTACTGCTGGCCATCACGATCAGCACCAATACGGCCATCCTTGTGGCCCTGGTGTATATCGTATCGCAGACCATCGTAGCCAATATCGTTACGCCACTGCTGCAAAAAAAAATCATCAACCTACCACCGGCGCTTACCCTCATGAGTCAGCTGATCATGGGTGCGGTCTCCGGCGCCCTCGGTATCATCCTGGCAGTGCCGCTGCTGGCGATCATCATCATCCTCATTGACGAGCTGTATGTAAAACCGGTCAATGCAAAACGGCTGTCCCCGGAAAAATAATTTTATTTCGATAAGAAAGATGAATGGCCCCTATCTACCTACGAACGACAAATTGCTCCTCATGTGCCGTTTGATTTTATCCGCAAAATAAGAATCGGACTGCGCTGGGTCATTGTATTTCATGCAACGAAGAAGGCCTTGGCTTTGTCAACCCGTTGAATATAAACGCAAGCAAAATGAAAAAAAAAATTACCGCCTGCTGGATGGGATGTCTGCTGATTTTCGCATCCTGTCAGAAAAACAGCAATGGCCATCAGTCAAATGCTACGATCACCTTGTCCAGCAACCAGGTTGCCCGGAACCAATCTGTATTTGCGACAGCATCCGGCAGCAGCAGTCAGCAGGCCGTGGTCCGTTGGTCCATCCAGCCCGCGACAAACAACTGGCTGTCTGCCGGCGTCAATCGTTCGGTGATGTTGTTTTTGCAGAAAGGAACATATACCGTCACCGCGAATTATTTTACCGACTCAGCAGCGACGGTTCCTTACGACAGCAGTTCATCGCCCGTATATGTGTCTGATTCGGTCTGGTCAGATACGACCCTGCCATGTGGCGCAATAGAAAATACGCCGTTTACCGCAGGAGATCAAATCCTCCTGACGCCATATATCTTTTCCGACAGCGCGGGATTGGTGCTGACTGGTCACACACAAGATCTTTACATGAATCCATTACAGATCGACTTCAACCCGTTTACGCCAAACATTCCCATCGGCGATTATTTATATGCGCTTGACGGTGTGCAAACGGCGCCCTGTGCCGGTGCACCCGCTCCTGCACCCGCGATCACGTATTTGTTCCTGAACGGTCTCACCACGGGAATGCATTCGATCACGATTGAATTTAACAACAGGAACTATACCGGCTCGGTTTTAGTTACGGACACCGACTGTACCATTACCTGGAACTATACCTCGGGCGTCCTCATTTCGCCCCTGCACATCAGCAAACAATAATCAGCGCCGGGAAATAGTAAAGGAAAAAAAACAGGCGGTCAGACAGCAGTGTCTGATCGCCTGTTATTATATTACGCTACGCGATGCTTAGCGGTAATAGCCATGATAGTAGTGATGCCGGGGATGATACACGCCGTAATAACAACTGGTCAACGAGGTGGTCATCGCAGCGAGTACGAGGGCGATGAGTAGGTGTTTCTTTTTCATGATTGTATTTTTACATTGGATAGGAACGGGGGCCGGGGGTTTATCGACGGCGAACTAATCAATTGTTAATAATTGGCCGGGGATGTCCTGAAAGGTTCAGCTCACTTGTTATACGGTTGTATTACTTCACTAAATGCCAATGAAATGAACGAATTCCTTTTAATTTTCAGACATGAGGACGGACAGAAAGTCGCCTCACCCGAACAGATGCAGGCATGGATGAAACAGACCATGGACTGGATTGACGGCATCGCCAAGCAAAATAAATTCAGCGGGGGTACGGGTCTGCCCTTTGAACAGGCGAAAGTGGTGCACCACAACAACCTCGTCACCAACGGGCCCTTCGGTGACATTAAAGAAACCATCGGGGGCTTTATCACGGTGAAAGCAGACAGCATCGAAGAAGCCGTGGAGATGGCCAAAGGCTCACCGGTGTTGCAGGGCGATGGAAACACGGTGGAAGTGCGGATGATCCTGCAACGATAAAAAAAATTGCCCACAGCGTCCATCATACCTCACCTGTTCAGAACGGAATACAGCAAAATTGTTGCTGTACTGGTCAAACAATTCGGCCTTCAGCACATCGAGATCGCAGAAGACATCGCGGGTGACAGCTTCCGGCAGGCATTGGAATCCTGGCCCTACCAGGGCGTACCCGAAAATCCGGTGGCCTGGCTCTATGTGGTCGCCAAAAATAAAACGCGGAATGAACTTGTCCGCAACGAACTGTTCCGGTCAAAGGTATCGCCCGCGATTGCTACGCAGTCTGCCTTGTCCGAAGAGCCGGTGCTGGACCTGTCCCTTGAGAACATCCGCGACAGCCAGTTGCGCATGTTGTTTGCCGTTTGTGATCCGGTAAACGCTGCCGCGGCGCAGATAAGCCTGGCACTGCGCATCCTCTGCGGATTCGGGGTGGAAGAAATTGCGAACGCGCTGCTGAACAATCCGGAGACCATCAACAAGCGTCTTTTCCGCGCCAAAGAAAAACTCCGGCTGAAAAAAATTCCGTTCGACCTATCGGTGGCGGAGGTTTCCGGAACACGGCTGTCCGCTGTACTGAGCACCTTATACCTTCTTTTCAATGAAGGATACTATTCCGAATCGAAAGATGAACTGGTGCGCAGGGAACTTTGCCTGGAAGCCATGCGCCTGACCATCCTGCTGCTCGAAAATGAAACGACCCGTTTGCCGGACAGCTTCGCGCTGATGGCGCTGATGTGTTTTCATGCCTCGCGGTTCGACGCCCGCACGGCGTCCCCCGGTGAAATGATTCTCTACGAGGACCAAAATGAAAATTTGTGGGACCGCGGGCTGATCGAACGCGGATCGTATTATTTGAAGGAATCGGGCACGGGTCACCGGTTTTCAAACTATCACCTCGAAGCCGGCATCGCCTACTGGCATACCCAAAAAACGGATGCGCCGGAAAAATGGGAACAGATCCTCCAATTGTATAATCACCTGCTGCAGCTTTCCGATTCCCCGGTTGCCGCATTAAACAGGACCTATGCCCTGGCCAAACTGCACGGCGCCGCTGCCGGCATCCTGGCCGCTGAAAAATTATCGCTGGAGGATAACCGGTACTATCACGCCCTATTGGGCGAATTGTACGCTCAAATCGATGTGGCGAAAGCACGCAGTCACCTGGAAGCCGCACTGCGCCTGGCCAAAACGATTCCGGAGCGGCAGCAGCTCAAAAACAAACTGGATGCCCTGGCTTAAATAAGGGGAGGGACTGGCTGGTATATTAACGAAAAAAAAGGCCCTCCTGGCACGGGAATTTATACATTGTATCAAAACTGTGCATGACGGCGCTGAACGATCGGTTACACTGGTATAAAGATGCGGTGATTTATGAGTTGCATATCAAGGCATTCCGGGATGGAAACGGCGACGGCATCGGTGACTTTACCGGCCTGCTGCAATCGCTCGATTATTTACAGGATCTTGGCGTAACCGCAATCTGGCTTTTGCCCTTCTATCCATCTCCCCTGCGGGATGACGGTTATGATATTTCTGATTACTATCAGATCCATCCTTCCTACGGCGATATCACCCAGTTTAAAACATTCCTCGATGAAGCCCACCGCCGGAATCTGAAAGTGATCACCGAACTCGTCATCAATCACACCAGCGATCAGCATCCCTGGTTTCAGCGCGCGCGGCTGGCAGGGCCCGGTTCCGACGAAAGAAATTTCTATGTATGGTCAGACGATCCGACAAAGTACCGGGATGTCCGTATCATATTTCAGGATTTCGAACCCTCCAACTGGAGCTTTGATCCCGTAGCCAATGCGTATTACTGGCACCGGTTCTTTCACCATCAGCCCGACCTGAATTACGACAATCCGCTGGTGCAGGATGAGATTTTCCGGATCATTGACTACTGGTGCGGGATGGGCGTGGACGGATTCAGGCTTGATGCCATCCCCTACCTGTTTGAACGGGAAGGAACCAACGGAGAAAATCTGCCGGAAACGCATGCGTTTCTCAAAAAATTACGTCGTCATGTGGACGAGCATTTCCCTACCACAGTGCTGCTGGCAGAAGCCAATATGTGGCCGGAAGACGCCGTATCGTATTTTGGAAGGGGAGATGAATGCCAGATGAACTATCATTTCCCGGCCATGCCCCGGATGTTCATGGCACTGCAGATGGAAGACCGGTATCCCATTACCGATATTTTCGACCAGACGCCCGCCATACCGGATACCTGCCAGTGGGCGCTTTTTTTGCGCAACCACGATGAACTGACGCTGGAAATGGTGACCGATGAGGAACGCGATTACATGTATAAAGTATATGCGAAAGATCCCAAGGCCCGTATCAATCTCGGCATCCGCCACCGCCTGGCGCCGTTGATGGAGAATAACCGCCGCAAAATAGAACTCCTCAATTTTTTACTCTTCTCGCTCCCCGGCACGCCGGTGATCTACTACGGAGACGAGATCGGTATGGGAGACAATGTATACCTGGGCGACCGCGACGGTGTGCGCACGCCGATGCAGTGGTCACCCGACCGGAACGGCGGTTTCTCGAATGCCAATCCCCAGAAATTATACCTCCCGCTGATCCTCGATTTCGAATATCATTACGAATCCGTAAACGTGGAAGCGCAGCGCGCCAATACATCCTCCCTGTATTGGTTCACCAAGCGCCTGATCAATATGCGGAAAAAATTCAAGGCCTTCGGCCGCGGGGACATGCATTTTCTGAATATCGAAAATGCGAAGATCCTGGCCTTCACGCGCTGCTATGAAAAGGAAACCATTCTCGTAATCGTGAACCTTTCCAAATTTTCACAGGCTGCAGAAGTGGATCTGACTTCCTACAAAGGCTATACCCTCACCGAAGTGGTGAGCAGAAATAAATTTCCGTCCGTAAAAGATGATGGGAGTTATTTTTTTACGCTGGCACCCTATGCCTTTCACTGGTTTT
>CAZZYD010000185.1:0-3251 GCA_964658175.1 uncultured Puia sp.
CCAGGAAGGTCAGCCGGTATTCAAATTTGCCGTGACCCGCATGGCGGATGTGAGCGCTGAACTACTGGAAAGAAATCAGCTAACGGGCGAAGACATCGCCTGGCTGGTGCCGCACCAGGCCAATAAACGCATCATCGATGCCACAGCCAACCGGATCGGTTTATCGCCGGAGAAAGTGATGGTCAACATCGATCATTTCGGCAACACGACCGCCGCTACGATCCCGCTTTGTTTGTGGGAGTGGCAGGATAAATTAAAATCCGGTGACTTGCTGGTGCTGGCGGCGTTCGGAGGCGGGTTTACCTGGGGTGCGACGCTGGTGAAATGGGCACCGACATCCTCGCAGTAAGTTGATGATATCGGGAGTGGCGGTGGCGAGGATGCGGTGTGACAAGGGGCAGAATGCTTCATGGTGGATGGCCGGCTTGGTTTCACGCAAAGACGCGAAGGGAATAAAGACGCAAAGGGTTTTTTAAGCGGGGGTTTTATTGCTGAGGGCGGACCAGGCGGAGAAGTCGGTGCCGGGGATGGTGGTGATGCCGGTTTCGCGGAGCATGGTGACGAGCTGTCCGCGGTGATAAGTGCTGTGGTTGAATACGTGTAACAGGATATTTCTTATTTTGATGCTGAAGTGCGTCCCGCGCATATTTACATAGGACAGAATTTCTTCCAGTCTTTCTTCTTTCAGGGTTTCTATAAAGGGTTCCCAGGTGTTGGTTTCCGTGACGAAACTATGGCCGAGCTCCTCCATGGACTGGTTGAAATGATCTTCTGGTTTGATGATCTGTCCGCCGCGGAGTCGTTGCTGCCAGACGTTTTCGGACTGCCAGAGATGCTGCACGGTAAGATAGATCGATGGAAAACTGCTTTTGATTTCCTGGTGATGTTGTTCGGGCGTGAGCGCTGTAATGGCGTTGATCAGCCGTTCATTGGCCCAGGCATTGTACGCGGCGTATTCAGTAAAGATGGCTTTCATAAAAATCCATTATTTTTATCCTCTACCCAAAGTTAACGAAACCAACTGCATGTCATCATCTATTGAAATCAGAAGAGCCGTCGCGGCGGATTGTTCGCGCATGTTTGAATTGATTTATGAACTCGCCACATTTGAGAAAGCCCCGGAGCAGGTAAGCAATTCGGTTGAGGGTCTCACGGAAAGCGGTTTCGGTCCAAGTCCTGTCTGGTGGGCATTTGTGGCCGTGGTGGACGGTCGGATCGATGGTTTTGCGATGTATTATATCCGCTACTCCACCTGGAAGGGCGAGCGCATGTACCTGGAAGATCTGATAGTCACAGAAGCTGCACGCGGAAAAAAAATCGGCACGCTCCTGTTCGACCGGCTGATCGTCGAAGCAAAAGAAAAAAAATTCAGTGGCATGGTATGGCAGGTGCTCGACTGGAACGAACCTGCGATCAGATTCTACAAAAAATATAATGCGGAGATGACCGGCGAATGGCTCAATTGTGTGATTGAGCTTTGACGGCGGACTGGGATTCATGGGATATATTGGGATTAGTGGGATATGGATCTTCGTCACAAAGTCATCCTTCCTGGACCGTCATCCGTCCCGTATCGTCATCCTGAGCGGCGGGTGCCTCATCATTAGTCTTTTGCCTGTCCTTGTGGGCGCCGCGCTGGATGACGGTGCGGATTGCTAGAGCATCCATATCCCACTAATCCCAGCATATCCCATGAATCACAGTCCCCGGTAGCTCAGTCCAGCCCCCCCGTCTCCACTTTTTTATCAATCTTATTTACCAGTCCCTGTAATACTTTGCCCGGACCGACCTCCAAAAACGACGACGCGCCATCTGCGATCATCGCTTTGACGGATTGCGTCCAGCGCACAGGACCGGTAAGCTGGTCGATCAGGTTTTTCTTGATCTCTTCTTTTTCCATCACCGCCTTGGCCACTACGTTCTGGTAGACCGGACAGGTTGGATTATAAAACGTCGTCTGCTCAATCGCTTTCAATAATTCTTCACGGGCCGGTTCCATCAGCGGCGAATGAAAAGCGCCGCCCACCGGAAGTTTCAGCGCACGTTTGGCGCCGGCAGCCTTGAAACGTTCGATGGCAAAGTCGATGCCCTTCATTGATCCGCTGATGACCAGTTGTCCCGGACAGTTATAATTCGCGGGCACGATGACTTCGCCGCTTTCTTCTTCCAGCGTTTTACAAAGCGATTCTACCGCCGCGTCTTCCATGGCAAGGATGGCCGCCATCGTGCCGGGATTCTGTTCACAAGCTTTTTGCATGGCTCTTGCCCGGACGAATACCAGCCGCAACCCATCTTCAAAACTCAATACCCCATTGGCCACCAGCGCGGAAAATTCACCGAGGGAATGGCCCGCCACCATTTCGGGTTTTGCATTTTCAACGCTTTTAAAAGCGATGACGGAATGAAGAAATACGGCAGGTTGGGTAACATCTGTTTGCCGGAGGTCTTCTTCCGATCCGGTGAACATCACGTCCGACAAACGGAAGCCGGCAATTTCATTGGCCTGCTCATACAGGCGCTTGGCAAACGCGCTCTGGTCATAATGGCTTTTGCCCATGCCGGGTGTCTGGGAACCCTGACCGGGAAAAATATACGCTTGTTTCATATCAGCGAAGGGTTAAGGGTTATTGAGCAATCAGTTGAGTTTCGAAGAGATCAGCTTGATGAATTCATTGCGCGTTTCCATTTTTTCAAACTGGCCATAAAAAGCGGAGGTCGTCGTCACCGAATTCTGTTTCTGCACGCCGCGCATCATCATGCAAAGATGCGAAGCTTCGATCACCACGGCCGCACCGAGTGGGTTGAGTGTGTCCCGGATCGCATGCAGGATATCCGTCGTAAGCCTTTCCTGCACCTGCAAACGACGCGCAAACACGTCGACGACGCGGGCGATCTTGCTCAGCCCGGTAATCCAGCCATTCGGTATATAAGCGATGTGTGCGCGGCCGAAAAACGGCAGCATATGGTGTTCGCAGAGGCTGTACATCTCGATGTCTTTGACGATGATCATCTCGCTCACGTCTTCATGGAACTTCGCGGAATTCAGGATATCGTGCGCATCGAGGTTATAACCCTGGGTGAGGAACTGCATGGCTTTGGCCACGCGTTCCGGTGTTTTCTCCAGTCCTTCGCGGCCGGCGTCTTCACCGAGGAGGGACAGTGCGGATTTATAATTGTCTTTCAGTTTAAGGGTAACGTCTTCGTCGTACTGGTCGATTTTTTTATATGCCATAGAGCAGGTTTAATAAATG
>CAZZYD010000185.1:3261-7524 GCA_964658175.1 uncultured Puia sp.
AAAATTTCTTTCTGTTTCATAGAGTCTGACGGACAAATCATAGGCCGCATCGATCTTGCTGCGGAGGATATCGTAGATGGTGAGCACGATATTTTCGGCGGTCGGATTGAGGGTTTTAAAATACGGCGTGTCGAGGTTTAGATTCTTGTGATCGAATTTATCCAGGACTTCCGTTTTTACGATTTGCGAGATCGTGCCGAGGTTCACGACATAGCCGGTCTTCGGATCGGGCAGTCCGGTGAGTTTGACGATGAGTTCATAATTATGGCCGTGGTAATGCGGGTTGCTGCATTTGCCAAACACCTCAAAATTTTTTGCGTCGTCCCATTCGGGAACAAAAAGCCGGTGGGCTGCGTTGAAATGTTCTTTCCGGAAAATGCTGACCTTTCTTTCACTCATAGTAGATTCCACTTAACCGTAGTATTCTACAAAAATACGGGGAGTTTCATACAAACGGATGGAATGGAGCTGTACGGGGGCGGGAATATGCGGAACGAGCTGGTTCCAGATGCCGACGGCGAGGTTTTCAGTCGTGCACATCTTGTTTTGGAGGAAATCGACTTCGATATTGAGGTTTTTGTGGTCGAGCTTTTCGGTGACATGTTCTTTAATGAGCAGGCTCAGCCTTTTGGCATCAAACAGAAAACCAGTGTCTGGATCTATTTCGCCCTTGAGCGTCACCAGCAGTTCGTAGTTATGCCCATGCCAGTTTTCGTTGGCGCAGACGCCGAAAACGGTTTCGTTCTTTTCCTTTGTCCAGGAAGGGTTGTAGAGTTTATGCGCCGCATTGAAATGCTCCAAGCGGGTGAGGACGACCATGGGGTGATTTTTGGCAAAGATACTGCGGGCAGAGGAGATATCTATGCAAGCCAGCAGCCAACAAAATTTACGACACAACGATCTGCTATAAAATCGCCTGAATCCTTTTCCTTAGTAAGTTCCCAATTTCCTTTTGTTTTGAATTATGGTTTACGATGGATATAAACCGCGTAAACAGTTCGTCGGTCTCCTTCCGGTCCTGTACATTGAACGAGCTGATCGTGCCGTGCTGATATATGAGGATCTGATAAACCAGCATCCTCGACTGCCGCACCGTCTTCAAAGAAGCCACCGCCGAAATCATCGAAGCAAGTTCCTGCGGACTGAGTTTATAAATCACCGGATTGGAGGTTCTGCTTGCAGAATCTTCTTTCTTCACATACTCTCCCGGATTCGTCGTAAAAATGATCGGCACCATTGACTTATCCTGCAAGCCGAAATAATTCAGCTGCAGAAAATTCGGCTGGGCATGCGCGGTACCTGCAAATGATAAAATAATTACCAGCAATATCCACACTTTCCCCGAGGGCATCATTTTTGCAAATTTCATAAACCCACTTCCATATTTACAGAAACAAGTATATGAAAAAGATCCTGCTTTCATTGCCTTTACTGATTTTAATGGTGACTGCCGTCCACGCCCAGCCGAAAACACCCTGGACCATGGATTCGATCCTCGCCAAAGGACCGGAATACGGCCTGCTCTCGACGCTTACGGGCAACTGGTCCGTGATTCAGATCCTCTACTCAAAAGATGATGCCAGCGTCCAGTCGCGCGATACGTTTTCGGTGGAAAGAAAACTGGTCGGAAACTTTTTCCAGGAAACCATGCGCCCGATCACCATCAAACCGGGCGGCGACTTCATCCGGATATCCTACCTCAGTTATAACCGCACCAACCTCCGCTGGGAATATATCGTCCTCGACACCCGCTTTCCGGTGATGATGTTTGAAACAAGCAAAGAACCGGACATGAAAACCGCCAACACGCTCGACCTCTACCTCGACGCTTTCCCCTGTCCCCCGTTTTTCGGTCCGGCGTATACCGGACTTATGACCAGCCAACACCGGCAGGTCATTTTTGCAGGCAAAAACAGCACGATCCATAAACAATTCTGGACATTGCCCGGCGGTAAGGAATTCCTGGCCATCGAATATGATTTTGTGCGACGCTAAAATATTCCTGTGCAGTCCCGCACATCCCTGTATCGATCTGATACAGTATCGTTTCAGCGAGTCAGTCTATATTCCTGATCCTTAAACCAATAGGTTCTGGCACTGGCTGTGCTGTTTTGATTGAAGCAAAACGACCACCATGCTGAAAAGTTTCTGGAAAATGGCCTGGCGCAGCCTGGCGAAGAATAAAGTCTCATCGTTTATCAATATCGGCGGACTGTCGGTCGGCCTCGCCACCGGCATCATCATCCTGCTCGTAATCGCAGACGAATTCAGCTACAACAAATTCAACCGCAACCTCGCCGATATCCACCTCATCATGAAAAACCAGGATATGGCGGGTGATATCCAGACCGGCACCGTTACGCCGAGTCCGCTCGGCCCCGTCCTGCGTAAAAATATTCCGGAGCTAAAACTCGTGGCCCGCACCAGCCAGGAAAGCAATGAACTCTACCGCGCCGACGATAAATCGCTCTACGAAAGAACGCTTTTCGCCGAACCCGATTTTTTGTCCATGATGACATTTCCCGCCATCGCCGGAGACCCTTTCACTGCCCTCAAACATCCCGGCGCCGCCGTGATCACTGAAACGACTGCGCATAAATTTTTTGGCACCGCATCTCCCATCGGTAAACTGATCCAACTCAACAACGACAAATCCCTGCGCGTGGAAGCCGTGATCCGCGACGTGCCCGATAACAGCAGCAACAAATTCGATGTCCTGCTTTCCTATGCACTGTATAAATCCCTGAATCCATGGACTACCCGCTGGGACAATCACCGCGTACTCACCTGGGTGCAACTTCAACCAAATACCAATCTCGCGTCGCTGGATAAAAAACTTAGCGCCCTCTTCGTGGCCTCGCAGGAAGAAAAAAACATGTCGCTCTTTGCCTATCCCTTTGCACAGATGCGCCTGTACAGCCGTTTCCGCAACGGCAAACCCGCCGGCGGCGTGATCGACATCGTGCAGATGCTCAGTGTGATCGGCGCCTTCGTGCTTCTCATAGCCTGCATCAATTTTATGAACCTCGCTACTGCGCGCACGGAACGCCGCGCCCGCGAAGTAGGCGTTCGCAAAGTGCTGGGTGCTTCCCGCCAGAGTATCATCTTCCAGTTCATGTGCGAAGCCATGCTGCTGGCAATGATTGCCCTCCTCCTGGGCGTGGTGCTGGCGAACCTGGCACTACCCGGATTTATGCTGCTGACCGGAAAAAATTTCAATCCCGATTTTTATAATCCCGGCATCTGGACCGCATTGCTCACACTCGGCATTGCCACTGGTCTCGTAGCCGGCAGCTATCCCGCCCTGTTTCTCAGCCGTTTTAAACCGGTGAAAGTATTAAAGGGTCGCATGGCGTTGTCAGGTGGCGCCACGATGCTGCGCAAGGCGCTGGTGAGTTTTCAATTCATGATCTCCATCTTCCTGATCATCGCGACCCTGGTCGTCTACCAGCAGATCGCCTTTGTACAAAAACGCGCCATCGGATACGATCCCAGCAACCTGCTGGATATTCCCGCCCGCGGCAATTTTTCGGATCACTATGCAGAAGCAAAAAACCGGCTCTCCGCAATTCCGGGGGTGCTTGGCGTCACTGCGTCCAACGACAACCTTTCTGAATTCGGCGGCGCTTTCAACGGCCTCGAATGGCCCGGTAAAACCAAGGACCAGGATTTTTATATTACGATGACGACCGTGCATTATGACTGGTCCAAAACCACCGGACTTCAATTTTCCGAGGGCCGTGATTTCTCGCCCGCTTTTGGGACGGACAGCACTGCCTGCCTGATCAACCAGGCCGCGGCCAAACGCATGCACCTGAAGGAACCGGTTGTCGGCACCATGCTTGGAAAAAATAAAGTGATCGGGGTGCTCACGGATTTTGTTTTCAATGATGTGTCGAAAGCGACGGGTCCGCTGATCGTTTACCTGGATAATAAATCGGCGAACCATCTGCTCGTGCGGATTGCCAACAACGACCAGTGGAAACAGAGCGTAGCCGACATCGAAAAAATGTCCAAGCAATTCAACCCGGGCTTTCCCTTTGAATTCCGCTTTGCACGGGACGAATACCAGCAGGGATTTCAAAACATTTCGGCGCTGGGGCATATGGCCAATGTATTTGGCGCCATGGCGATCTTTATTTCCTGCCTCGGGCTGTTTGGTTTGTCCGCCTTTCTCGCAGAAAGAAGAAGCAAGGAACTGGGCATCCGCAAAGTGCTGGGTGCTTCTGTTGCCGGTCTCTGGTATTCGCTGTCAAAGGATTT
>CAZZYD010000186.1:0-5955 GCA_964658175.1 uncultured Puia sp.
CTCTGATGTGGATATGGTGAATGATGCCAAAGTGGAAGGCACTTTGCACCTGGCCCGCACAGCAGTGATTTCATCGGATATCCGACTGAAAGAACGCATCAGTCCCCTGGAAAATGTGTTGCCGGAAATAATGAAACTGAACGGCTATACGTATTATTTCAAAGACCATAAAGACACCACGCTGCAGATCGGCGTGCTGGCGCAGGAACTGCAGAAGATTTATCCTTCCCTGGTAGAGACAGATAAAAAAGGCATGCTGGCAGTACGTTACACACAACTGATTCCGCTATTGCTGACCGCGATAAAAGAACAGCAAAAAGAAATCGACGGACTGAAGGAAAGAATGGAAAAGTTGGAGGCCATGCTCAAAGGGAAATGATTCTTCCGCTCAGGTTTTAAGGAACTCCTCCACCCTGCTTTTATAGAGCCTTCCGATGGGGATGGCGTATTCGCCGATGCGCACCTGCGCGGCGTTGAAGGAAGATATTTTTTCCAGGTGCACCATGTACGACCGGTGCACGCGGATGAACCGGTGGGGAGAGAGCAATTTTTCAAGAGAACTGATGCTTTGTTTTACCAGTATGGATCGGTTAGGCAACAGCGTTAGCTTCACATATTCTTTCCGGCTTTCAATAAAGAGGATGTCCTCGAGCAGCACTTTCACCATTTCTTTTTCCATCCGCAGATAAAGGAAGGCGTCCTTGTTGTCGGTATACTGTCCCGCGGGGCTCTCGGCGGCCCACTCGTTGGAGAGCAGCCTGCCCGCTTTTGCCACCGCTTTTTTAAAACGGGGAAAGGCGACCGGCTTGATGAGGTAATCGACAATGTCAAGTTCATAACCGTCGAGGGCATATTCCCGGTAAGCGGTGATGAGGATGGCTTTGGGAGGTTGCGGCAGGCTCCGGAGAAAATCCGTTCCCAGCATTTTTGGCATCTTGATATCCAGGAAGAGCAGGTCGACGCGCTGTTTCCGGAGAATGGGATAGGCTTCGATCGCGCTGGCGCAGGTGGCAACCACTTCCAATTCGGGGATCTGGGTGCAGTATCCATTGATCAGCCGCAGCGCCAGGGGTTCATCGTCTATGATCACACAACGGATATTCATGCCGGGACGGATTGACCAACCAGGGAGCGGCTGCGGGCGCCAGACTTAGCCAGATCGATCGTTAAAGTTATGATGTGCACGTCGTCGCCCGCATCCTGCTGCAGGCTTGACTTACCGGGATACAGCAACTCCAGCCTTCTGCGGACATTGGTGATGCCGATGCCGCCCCTATAGCCCGAACCCGTTCGTCCGTCGCGACTGTTGATCACGCGGAAAAACAACTGGTCATGTTTTACTGATAGTTCGATGCTCAGCCATACCCGGCCGATTTGTTCGGCGGTACCATGTTTGAACGCGTTTTCAACAAAGGGCTGGAACAGCATCGGGGCGATCATTTTGTCACTGATGTCGCCGGTGAAATTGAGGGAGATGTCGAGGCGCTGGCCATATCTTTCCTGTTCCAGGGCGATATAATCTTTGATCACGAGGATCTCTTTTTCCAGCGGCACTTCCGGCGCTTTGCATTCGTATAAAACATAGTTCAGGAGGGCGGACAGCCGCATCAGCATATCGGGTGCCTTTTCGGATCGCTCAAGGACGAGGGAATAGAGGTTGTTGAGCGTGTTGAATAGAAAATGCGGATGCAGCTGGGCTTTCAGGAGCTCGAGTTCGGCGGTGGTTTTCTGCTGTTCGATCAGCATTTTTTCGCGCAGTTCGAGGTGCCAGTATTTGAACATCCGGATAAAGACAGCAAACATGGCGATGGTATTCATCACGACAAAGCTGCCGAGCGCGAATACCTGGTGATAGACGTTGTTGAGTTCCAGGGGCGGACCAGGTTTGCCGGTCCGCAAGGGGATCAGGATATAGTACCGGAAGAGGAAGTTGAGGATAAGTCCAACGAATACCCAGGCACAGTAAAAAACGAAGAAACGCAAATATTTTTCTTTGATGAGAAAGGCGGGCACCAGCCAGTACGCGATCACGTAAACATAGAGCATGTTCATGGGCGTGAAGAGCAGGGTGGTCGTGAAGCCGTCACGGAGACCGGTGGTATCGAAGCTGGAAAACAGCGTGAACGCCACCAGGTATACCAGCCAGAAAAGGATGTGTCGCAGGATGCGGTATTTCCCGGCGAATATGATGTTCTTTCCCAGACTGGCCATGCTTCAAGATAATGAATTCGAGGTAAGTGTGGGTGATTGCAGCGTGTTATCAACAAACAACGGATTTTTTCGACGAACGGAAGGATGCAGAAAAGTTGCACCAGGTTTTCGATGGGTTGCCGGGGAATTTGTCAAACGGCAAAAGGCATTCATCCAGCGCTGCTTACCTTTAAATTGTATTTTAACTATCCACCTTCAAAACATTTCCATGATACGTTTGATAACCTGCTGCGTTTTTATTTGCCTTGCCATGGGCAGTCACGCACAAACATCTGACAAAGAAAAAATCGTTAGAGCATACTATGCCGGTTTCGAAGCAAAAGACTGGAAAATTGTGTCGTCCCAGTTTGCCGATGGCTTTACCTTTACCAGTCCCAACAACGACGATCATATTTCCATCGAGAAGTTCAAGGAGAAATGCTGGCCAACAGCTAAGTATGTTAAGAATGTTGATTTTATATCGATGGCTGAAAAAGCCGGTTACCTGATGCTGCTGGTCCAGATTGCCACAACAAATGGTGACATTGTCCGGAATGTAGATGTATATACGTTTAGTGCCGACGGAAAAATCAAATCCATTGAAGTTTTTTTTGGCGCGGGGACAAAATTTCCGGGGAATAAGAACTAAGGCGCAAATCCTTCCAGCGCCGTTTCATTTCTTATAGATCCTTGCAACCCATCCTCCGCCCGGATATAACCTTGCCGGCAACTTCGTATTTTTTGATACAGGAATAATTTCCCGTTTATAATCCGTTGCATCGCGATCAGCATTTACACCGTCTTTAAAAACTTCCGCCTCGTACTGGCCTTCGGGCAGGAACGATAGATCAATGGTAAGTTCGCGGGGCGTCCAGTTGCTCATAACCCCGACGAACCAGTCATCGCCCTTCCTGCGCGCCAGCGCCACCCACTCTCCGACTTTTCCGTCGAGTGCCACGGTTTCATCAAACGTGGTTGGCATCTTAGAGATAAAATCTGTGCAGGGCTGCTCCTTCTTGTAAATCGTTGGATTATCGGAAAGCATCTGGAGCGGTGCTTCAAAAACTACGTACATCGCCATTTGATTACAGCGCGTGCCCTTACTCATCGGATTGTCGGGAACAACGCGGTAATCTTTTTCGGTGGCATTGCGCATGGCGCCGGGTGTGTAGTCCATTGGTCCCGCCATCATCCGGATATAGGGTATGGTGGTCGTATACCGCGGCTGGTCTTCATTGGCCCATTTATAGTTTTCCAAACCCTTTACGCCTTCGTTGCCGATCACATTCGGATATGTACGTTGCAAACCGGTAGGTTTAAAAGCGCCATGATAATCCACCAGCAGTTTATAGCCTGCAGCTTTTTTGGCGATATCATACATAGATTTCACCGCCACCTGGTCGTCGCGATCGATAAAATCAATCTTCCATCCTTTAACACCCATTTTCGCATAAGCCGGAAATACCGAATCCACCTGCCCTGCCATATTATGCCAGGTAGACCAGAGGATGACACCCACATTTTTATCTTTTCCATAATTGATAATCGATGGCATATCAAGATCCGGAATAACTTTCATCAGGTTGTCGCCGACAGACCAGCCGCCGTCGACAATGATATAAGGGATGTGATTGTCTGAAGCGAAATCAATATAATATTTGTATGTGAGGGTGTTCATACCGGCTTTGAAATCTACCCCGGTAATATTATTGGCGTTCCACCAATCCCAGGACACGAGGCCAGGTTTTATCCAGGATACATCCTGCAAACGCGATGGAGACGCCAGTTTCTGCACGATGTCCTGGTTCAACAAATCTTTGTCCTGTTCGCTCATCACTAACACGCGCCAGGGGAAGCTACGGGTGCCGGTCGATTTGGCGATATAGTCTTTCCGGGCTGTCGGAATGTAATTGAAACCGATAACATGCGCTTCCGTGGGATAGGGTGCGAATACTGCTTTCAGTCCTTTACCTGTACTATTGAGGTTGAGGTACATGCCGGGATAATCCTCCAGGTCAGCTTCCAGCAGTACTACTTTGAGTTCGCCTGCCACAACCATCAAGGGAAGAAAAGCCAGGGAGTCTTTCGGCATTTGCGACAGGTTCATCTCGTGGTATAGCGCTTCGAAGGAAGAGTTGAACATTTTACCATCCCGGTAGTCCCATTGCAATGGGAAAAACGATTTAAAATCTTCTGTGAAATTGAAATTCGCTTCTTCATTTTTTATGATGATATCCGTTTTCCTTTTGGTAAAAAAGCGATACGCGACCGCATCATTATACGCCCGGAAGAGGACGCCGTAGTCACCTTTGCAATGGATCGTCATTTCATTGTATTCGTCCGGTATTTTAGCTTTTTTATAATTGATGGCGATGATCGTATCTTTTATTTTTTTCACTGAGGATGAAATCACCGAACTGTGGTCACCGAGTACGCTGTTGTCGAGTTGAAGAGAAATCGCCGAAGGCGCGATAACCTGTTTCCCTTTGCGTTGTATCGACCACTGTAAGTTGTTCCCTACCGCTAGTTTCACTTCGATGCTGCCATCCGGGGAATTAAATGAATATAATTTTTCTTTCTGTGCAAAAAGGAAAACAGGGAATAGTGTGCATGCGCAAAGCAGGAGAAGGATGGATTTTTTCATATGAAAAGTTAATCGTGGGCTGAATGATTCTTATTTTTTCTTCAGGTCCGGCACTTTATCCCTGGTGATGATAAGGTCGTTGCCATACACATATTTCAGGTATGCTGTATCGACGCTTTGGATAAAGCTGGTGTGCCAAACCATCCACCAGGACCAGACCGTATTTTCTTTCAGGCATCGCGCGGGATCCGGGGGAATGCCACACTCGTGAAAGGCCAGCGGTATCTGCGAACCGGCGATATCCTTTACCTTTTTATACATTTCCACCTGTGGCTCCGTCGACTTGGTATAGGTGTCGGCGGCTGCAATATCCACGTATTGATCGCCGGGAAACCAGGCGCTGTCCGGCTGCCCGGTATAACATAAAACCCAGATCAGGTTATGCAGTTTTCTCTCCTTTGTAAAATAGTTGTACATGGTCAACCACAGGCGCTTGAACTTTTCAGGACCCTGTTTTCCCCACCAGAACCAGTTTCCGTTGAGCTCGTGAAAGGGCCGCCACAATACCGGAACCTGTGCTTTTTGCAGCCTCTCGAGGAGATCGGCTTTTACTTTGAGTTCCGTCCAGAAAGAATCGTATTCCAGGGTGCCTTTTTCGAAGCACTTATCGATATTGACTTCTTTTTTGCTATTGGGATAGCCCTCTCCAATGCCCGGTGCACCCCAATGCCACATGATGGTCGGAATGCCGCCGTCCTTCCACCACTGAATCACGCCATTTACCACCGCCTCATTCTGTGCCGAGTGGATGAAATCGAAACCTTTTATCGCGGGATATTTGCCGGTGATGTCGTGCACATAGCCGATCTCGTCGAAACCCCATCCTGAATACATCTGGCCTGACAATATTTTTTTTCCGAATAGCTGGTTGACATAAGCATACAAGGAGACCGCTTCCGGACTTGCATATTTGTCTGTCAATCGGTTTTTCATCGGAGCCTGGCCGGTATCACTCGACGCGGCCAGATGTTGCCCTGTGATAAGGCTCAGGCTAAGCAAAATATAGGTACTGCGCATAGTTGGTATCATGGTGAGCGGACGGCAATACAGACACATTTTAAAATTACGTAAATGGCTGATGACCATCAAATCGCCGGAGCCCGTAACTTTAAGTATACAAC
>CAZZYD010000186.1:6055-7435 GCA_964658175.1 uncultured Puia sp.
GGACAATCCCTGGTCGCCGGTTTCTGGAATAGCCATGTGCATTTTATGGAGCCCAAGTGGAATAATGCCGCGAGCATTCCCGCCCCGCAACTGACCAGCCAGTTTCAGGACATGCTCACCAAATACGGTTTTACCTCCGTGGTAGACATCGGTTCACTATTGGATAACACGCTGGCGCTGCGGCAGCGGCTGTCGGATACTGCTGTAAAGGGCCCGCGCATACTCACTGCCGGCATGATCATTTATCCGAAAGATGGCGTTCCTTTTTATATCACGGAAACCCAAAGTGCTGATCTCATTGCCGCCTGCCGCAAAGGCGAAGCCGCCACACCTGCCGATGCCGTCCGGATCGTGGATGATCAGATTGCCCGGGGAGCGGATGTGGTGAAGCTGATGATTGTGGCCTGGGTAAGGCGCGATGGGCAGATCCGCCCTTTGCCGATGCCCTTGCCCGTGGTACTCGCTGCAACCGCGGAGGCGCATAAAAAAGGAAAACTCGTATTTGCGCATCCTTCGACCATCGAGGGCGTGAACCTGGTGCTGGACGGTCATGTCGATATCCTGGCACATAGCTCCGAAGAATCCGATAAATGGGATAGGGCTTTATCACTCCGGCTTAAAGCGGCCAATGTCACGCTGGTCCCAACGCTCACCCTGTTTGATCAGAATCATAATTTTGATTCGATCAAATTGGAGGCGAAGCAATATGCGGATGTGGGCGGCAAGATCATGTTTGGCACTGATATCGGTTATCTGCCCGATTATCCTTCGCTAACCAAAGAGTTCGGTTATCTTTCACAGGCGGGATTGAGTTTCCCGCAGATACTGGCATCGCTGACAACGGTTCCGGCAAACCGCCTGGGCTTTGGAACTCAGACCGGGATGATCAAAAAAGGCATGGATGCGGACCTGGTATTGCTGGACGGTGATCCGGCGAAGGATATCAACGCCTTTTGGCATGTGGCGATGACGGTCAGGGCAGGAAAGATTATTTATCAAAAATGATGATGTGATATGGCAAGCTTCGAAACACTGTTTGAAAAATATAAAAAGGCAGTTTTTGATAAAGACCTGAAAACCTATACGGCCATTTTTAGTGAGGACGTCCGTGTGTTTGATATGTGGCAGCAATGGAGTTATGATGGATTGGTACTATGGACAGAAATGGCAAAGGGCTGGTTCGATAATCTGGGAGAGAACCGGGATAAGGTCGACTTCAGCGAGGTTCAAATAAACGAAACCGCGGAGCTTGCCGTTGCCACTGCGATTGTCCGTTTCACCGCGGTGACAGCGCAAAACGAAGAACTGCGGTTTCTGGAGAACCGTTTAACCTGGGTGGCAAAGAAAACAGGGGAAGAATGGAAAATTATTCACCAGCAT